>JAKSLI010000016.1 GCA_024401305.1 Bacteroidaceae bacterium
GTTTCAAAAGTTTCAAAAGTTTCAATGGTTTCAATGGTTTCAACTTGTCAAAGAGCTTGCTTTATCAAGTAAAATACAACTGGGACCAGCAGCGATGGCAGGAGGTTGACGGTCTTGCAGTCCTTGACTCCCAGTATGCCCAAGCCGGAACTGATGATGAGCACGCCTCCTACGATGCTCAGTTCCACGCGCATTGGTTCTGGCATTCCGTCGCCAAAGATGAATGCTATCAGATAGAAGAATCCTTGCCAACAGAAAAGCACTGGTGCTGCCAGCAGCATTATCCAACCGTAACTGGCAGCGAGGACGGCAGATGTCACAAGGTCGAGCGTGGCATTGGTGTAGAGGAACGTGTTTGCCGATTCGTTGAACGCCCATCCGTGGCTAGGGGAGAGGTATGACAATACTGGTCCGACGATGCTGAAGGTGCCGATGCAATACAGCAGGATGCCCGTAACAAGACCGTTCAGGGCGTTGTTTTCCTTGCCTTGCTTCTCGTTCAGTTTCGCGTTCATGCGGTCTATGCGCCCAGAGAGATCCAGCTTCGTGCCTATCACACCGCCGATGGCAATGCTGAGGATGAAGAGTACGGGAAACTCGCTCTTCACCATGTTCGGCAGTGCGGCGTTCATGCCGAGCACAAGACAGCAGAGTCCGAGTCCGTTGAAGAGTGCTTGCTTGTATTTGTCGCCAATTCCAGAGCGCACGATAGCTCCGAAAGCACCACCTACGAGGATGGTTGTCGTATTGAGTATTGTTCCTAACATTTTCCTTTGTCTAGTTTGTTTTTGTTGGTTTTTGGCTAAGAATAGCCGTAAATCGGGCGCAATTTATGAAAATTTGCTGAATTGACCAAATTTCAATCACTTTTTCTTCGCTTGACCCGTTATCACGCCGCGTCCGTGAGTGCCGATATACACTCTGCCAAACTCCTGCATGTCGCCGTTGATGTGCAGAACATGGCCGTACTGATGGGCGTCGTCGTTGATCTTTTGCCAAGAGTTGCCCTTGTCGGTAGAGCGGAAGAAACCGTACTTTCCGTTCACGATTCCGATGAGATAGAGCGCTGGATAATCAGGAGTTGCGCCTTTGCCGAAGCCGAAAGCGTAGATAGTGCGAACCTGTGAGAGAGCTTGCGGCGTAAATTGTAAATCCATGAATTGTAAATCCAAGTGGTATAGTCCATCGTAGGCTGCAATCCAAAGGTCGCCTTCGTGACCTGGAGTAGAGTAAACACGGTCCTGGCCACCACGATTGTCGCCTCTTCTCTGTGGTTGATTGTTGCCGAATGATGGCATCTGCTGACCGCCAAGACGGAGGGAATCTGCCTTGAACGAGCGACCGCCGTCAGTGCTTGTATAGAGTTTTCTGCCTACTATATCCACTGCGTAGAACTTGCTGTTGTTCTCCTTGTCGGCAATCGTGCGAATGTTCTGTGGCAATCCGATGCACTTAGTCCATGTCTTGCCATTGTCGGAAGTGTGATATGCAGCCTCGCGGTTTGGAGTCCATATCCAGTTGTCGCCAAGAGCCGATACGGCGATGTGTCCGTGTTGCGATCTCTCTGTCGGGCGAGTGTCACATTCTATCCAGTTATGGCCACCATCAACGGAATAGGAAACAGGGCGACGGTCGGCAGTTCCGTGGAAAACCTCGCCAACTCTCGCTGCTATCTCCGGCTTCTTCCAAGCGCCTGTGATGCCGTCGGTGTTCGCGAAATGCGGAGTGAAATTCGAGCCTTCTGCCACATGCTTCGTGATATCGTCGAAAGTGAAGCCGCCGTAGTCGCCGATGCCTACGAGGAGTTTTGCGCCAGACGGTGGGCAATACATCTCAAGTGGCACTGTCTCTTCTATTCCTTTCGCCATAATCTGCCAAACAACCTCGCCTTTCTTCTTCTGGCAGTCGAGCAGATTGAATGTTTCCCAACCGCCGAAACCAGTCGTTACGATAGCGTGATTTGTGTTGAAAGGGTCTATTTCTATGTCGAACATCCAGTGCAGCGGAGCCATCTTTGTGTAAGGAGCTTCCGTGCAATCATAGCGATAGCCGTGCTTGAAAATCGGTGTCCAATGCTTGCCTTCATCTTCCGAGAGAAACAGTTCCTCGTCGCCAAAGCCATACTTGCCCCAAAGACCGTGAGTGCTGGCAATGAGCGTCTTGCCCTTTGTTGAAACTGCTGCATAACCGAAACCTGCAACCTCTGCTTTCTCAGGATGGAAAGGTGTGATATTCAGCCATTTGCCGTTCTTTGTGTCGTATGAGAATACAGCGCCGTCGTGCATTTCCGAAGGACCAGGAGTGTCTGCGTACGAGACGAAGAGTTTGCCGTTTTCAGACATTACCATGTGTGTTGGTCGCCATTTCGTAGGCTGACCTTCCAGTGCTTGCCAAGTGTTGCCGTTGTCTGTGCTGCGGAAGATGCTGTTTCTGTCCTTTACTGACGCTGCGATATAGATGTCATCGCCGTCAAAGAGTGTGCAGATGATGCCTGAACCGCGACTTTGGTAGCCACGCCAATCCTTCGGCATCGGTTCGCTAAGGTCGGGAAAACTCGTCACTTTCTGCCAGTTCCTACCGTCATCTGCTGTTCGCCAAAGTCCGTCGTTTCTCGTGCCAAGATAAGCCACCTTCGGATTCTTCGGCGAGATCATCATTCTCTCGCCATTGCCTCTGCCGTTCTCGTTACCGCCGAAGCCGAAAGGCACATCAGTGCGATGCACAGTCTTGAAGCCATCGTGGGTTATGAGCACAGCACCAGGAGTGCGAGTGCCGGTACCACAAGCCATCATCACATACTGCGAATCGTTTGGGTCAATGGCAATGCTCTCCACGCCTTGCAGGTTGCTGTCGTCGTAAGAAAGGAAGTCAAGAAGCTGCTGCCATTCGCCTTTCTCCGCAATCCATTTGTACGCGCCGCCCATGTCCGTCCTGCAATATCGCACGCCCTCATCTTTCGTTGAGAAGATTATGCCAGGCACGAAACCGCCGCCAGTTATCGGCACGCTCGTCCATTCATATTCAATGGTTTCCTGCGCACAAAGAACAGTTGTTGTTAAAAGTGTTATTAGAGCTGAGGTCAGTATTCGTTTCATTGTTTTAAGGATTAGTATTTGCAAAGTTACAACAAAACTAATAAACCACCAAACGAAAAGGCATCATTTAGCATTTCTGCATCCTTTTCGTGTTGCTTTCTTCTAATTCAGCATCCTTTTTGTGCAGTTTTTGATAAATTCTGCGCAGATGTTTTTTCTCAATTAAATCACCTTTTTGTGTCTTTTTTAGACATTATATCATTATTTCAAGCAAGAAAATTCCACTTTATCGTGGGTTTTCTTGCGTTTTTCGTTTAAAAGTCGTTACTTTGCAGCAAAAAGAAACGAATGGAAGAAAATACAATAACATTAGAAGACGTTAACCTTTTCCTTGAACAATTCAAGGTAAAAGCTAGTGTGTTCGGAATCATTTACCGTGTACGAGAGAAGAATGAGGACACCTTGTTCAAACTTGGAATATCTGCCAAGATGAGAGAAAAGATTGTCCTTTCTCTGGAAGGTGTTGATTTTAGCCATACAACTCTGGGAGATGTCTTTGATGAAGGCGATTTGTTGTGGGTGTTTGGCAAGGATTACAAGGGTACAGAGCTCTACATTAAAATAACAATAATTGATAATGGTCGTTGCCTCTGTGTCTCCTTTCATGAAGCAGAGCATCCTATCATTTATCCATTTAAACCAAAGGAGGAATAATAATGAAAAGTCCATTTGCAAACTGCGAGGCAAGAATCATACAGGAAACGAGGACAATCAAGTTCAGAGGCGATGAGTATGAGTACACGTATTCTTGCTATGAGTGTGAACTTACAAAGGAAAGGTTCACCACTACCGATATGGATGAAGAGAATGTGCAGCAGGTGTATAGGCAGTACAGGGCAAAGTACGGCATACCAAGCAGCGAAGAGATAGCCCAATTAAAAGAGAAATATGGCGTTTCTGCCGCTCGTATGGCGCTCATTCTCGGGTTTGGAGAGAATCAGATAAGCAACTACATAGATGGAGAAGTCCCAAACAAAGCAAATGGAAAGACTCTGTCTGCCATCAAGGATCCGCGAGTGTTCAGAAGATATGTGGAACTTGCCAAAGAGCAGCTAAAACCTTCTGCCTATGAGAAACTGATGCAACATGTGGATAAGCTGATATACTCTTATTCGCTAGATACTTGTGGCGAACCAATGATGGTGGCGGAAGATTCCGAAAAGTACGGTAAATAGATTTGTAATAACCATCTGCGCCATCTGTGTCATCTGCGAGAACAAAGAATCACCTTCGCGTGAATAATTCTCTCGCAGATGACGCGGATGGCGCAGATGTTTTTTGCAATTCATAGGGGAGGGAAGTGTGCTCTTTTTGCAATTTTTTCAATATTTCTGTAACAAAACCCTATAATAATTCGTTAGTACTTATAGAAACGCAAACTCAGTATCGTAAAAATATCTTGGCCGATTTATTTTTCATTGCTACTTAAATTGCAAATCCGTAAATTGAAAATCTGTAAAATGTAAATCTGCATGACTGCACAAGAATTCAAACAATTGTTCCTGGTTCATCATAGACTGCTGTACAGGGTAGCTTATCGGTTGGAGGGCAACGTCCAGGATGCCGAGGACTTGCTTCAAGACCTATACTTGAAGTTATGGACAAAGCGCGACGAACTGCCTGACGATGCACAAACCGAAGCGTACCTTGTGACAATGATGAGGAACTTGTTTTACGATCATCACAAGTTGAAACGCATCGACACCCAAACGGAGATAAAGGATGCATCACCTCCTCATTCGCAGCTATCACTTGAGCGTGAGATTGAACTGAAAGAAGAATCATCCCAGATGAAATCCCTCATTGACGATTTGCCAGACAAGCAACGCAGGGTAATCCAAATGCACATCGTTGAGGACAAATCGTACGAGGAAATAGAACGGGACACCGGACTCAGTGGCAATAACATACGCATAACGATGATGCGAGCGAGAAACAAACTGAAAGAACAATTCAAAAAACTGACTAAAGATGGAAGAATTTGATTATAAGGAACTGCAAAACATTCCGATTCCAGAAGGACTTGAGGAACGACTCTCAAAGCGGATTGACGAGTGGGAACTAGAGGACCAAAGGAGTCTGGTTATCGCAAAACGCGGCAAAATCCAAAAGAACTGGAAGCGCATTACAGGCATAGCCGCTTCCGTAGCAATAATGATTGGTTTGGGCGTGTTCCTGTTCAATCAGAACACTACTCCAAATGGTCATACTGACACTTATTCCGACCCGGAAATTGCATACGCGGAGGCTGAGAATGCGCTGAATCTCTTGGCAGCAAATCTCAACAAAGGCGTGGCGCAGATAGACTTGGTTAGCGAATAGAGTCGGTATGTTGAGAACAAGTTAAACAATTAGTCATTTAAAACACTATTCTTATGAAAAACAATATCATCAAATCCATATTCGCAGCTCTTCTCATGTTGATGAGCATGACTGCAAATGCACAGGTACAGGCATTCGAAAAGTATTCAGACACAAAAGGCATGTCTTATGTATATGTCTCAAAGGCAATGCTTAGCATGGCGATGAACCGCATGAAACCAGGCTCGCCAGCCATCGGTTCTGTTCCAAACTTCGATGTAAAACACATCATGAACAAACTTTCTGGCTTGCAGATTATTACGCCAGAAACCGAAGCTGCCGCCCAGAAACTGAAGTCGGAGACTATGGCAATTGTCAAGAATGGCAAGTACAACCTCATGATGCAGACGGATCACGGAAACGAGAAGGTGAGAATCTATGATCAGGAAGGCAAAAAACAATCTGTCATAGTGATGATTACGGAAGAAGGGAAGGACATGACAGTCATCGTATTCTCTGGAACATTCACGAAAAAAGACATTGAAGGGCTGATTAAATAAGGTGAAAATTAAGAAGCTACATGCTCCAAATGATAGATTGTAAGCAAAAATGTGTTTTTTGCTTACAATCGCGATTTCTATACCCCTTCTATTTTGCGTTGAAAATGAGCGACGGGCAACTTGCTTGAAAAAGTGCTTGTTTTGGCGAGTTTGGATGGGCTTGATTATCAGAGAGTTGCGAAAAGAGGGGCTGGATTTTGCCTTGAAAAGCAATGAAATACGCCTCAAAAAGTACCCATTTACGCAGTGTATTCCTATGAGTTTTGCATAAAAAGTCACGGAGATAATTTTTTATTCGTATGAGTTTTTGAAAATCTTCTTGATTATTGCCTGTTTTGATGCCTAAAAAGACGAAAAAAGACCCTTCCGTTTGCTGGAAGAGCCTGAAAAGTGTGCAAAAGTGAAAGTGTCAATCTGTAAGCAAAATACGGTAAAATACTTACAATATGGTTTTGTTGTTGTTTTGCCGTTATGAAAAAAGAATTGTAATTTTGACTTTGCCTAAATTACTTTTGTAGGGGAAAATCTAATAAATATTTGCTTATTCACTCACTAATTCGTAAATTTGTACCCTGATTTATGAATGTATTGAAAATGACATTACCGGCAGAGTGGGAAGAACAGGCTTTTGTTCAGCTCACATGGCCTACCGCAGAAACCGATTGGGCTCCGTATCTTGAAGAGGCGGAAGCGTGTTTTACGCGTATTGCTGAAGAGATAAAGAAGCGCCAACCGTTGTATGTTTTCCGTGGCGAAATCAACGACACTTGGGCTCGCGACCATGCTTTCATCACTACTCGTGGTGAGGACGGTCAGCTGTTTATCAACGATTTCTGCTTCAACGGCTGGGGCATGAAGTTTGCTGCCAACCATGATAACCAGATAAACAAGAACTTCCGACTGGAGCAAATCGGACATCCGAAAGATGGTGATGCCGTGAGCGACTTCTTCCAAAAGACCATGTACTTCGACCGACTGAACATTGTTCTTGAAGGCGGCTCGGTGGAAAGTGACGGAAAGGGTACGATTCTTGCTACGGAAGACTGCCTGATGGCTCCAAATCGCAACAATTATCTTCGTCGCAAAGAGGCTGAAGAGATGCTGAAAGACACGCTCGGAGCAGAGCGAGTGCTGTGGCTTGAGAACGTCGGACTTACTGGCGATGATACTGATTCTCACATAGATACGCTTGCCCGCCTATGTCCGAACGATACGATAGTTTATTGTTACGAAGATACAGACAAGTCGGAACAGTCGTGGGGATTGAAGAGCATGAAGTCGCAACTGGAGGCTTTCCGCACAAAGGAGGGCAAACCGTACCGACTGATAGCGCTTCCGATGCCTGCCCCTGTGGTATATGACGGTGAAATCCTGCCTGCAACATACGCAAACTTCCTCATAATAAACGGTGCTGTTCTCGTGCCAACATACGGTCAACCAGAGAAAGACGCTGAGGCTCTTGCCGCTATCCAGCAGGCTTTCCCTGACCGCGAGATCGTTGGCATAGACTGTCAGGTTCTGGTTCGTCAGCATGGTTCACTCCATTGCGTAACAATGCAATATCCCAAGTAATTTCGCAATTGCGAAGGCTATAGGCTAAAGGCTAAAAGCTAAAGGCCAATCGTCAAATCATCAAATCGTCAAATCATCAAATGTTAAAGGTCGGTATCATCCAACAAGCAAAAACCTCTGATATAGAGGCGAATATCTCTCGCATAGACGCTGCTGTCCGTGAGGCTGCCAATAAAGGCGCAGAACTGATAGTGCTTCAGGAACTGCACAATTCGCTGTATTTCTGCCAGACGGAAAATGTGGATTTGTGTAATCTTGCAGAGCCAATCCCAGGTCCTTCAACAGAACATTTCGGTGCATTGGCAAAGGAACTGGGTGTAGTCCTCGTGACATCCCTCTTTGAACGCCGTGCCGCAGGACTCTATCACAATACGGCTGTGGTCTTCGAAAAGGACGGAACGATGGCGGGTAAGTATCGCAAGATGCATATACCAGACGATCCTGCGTATTACGAGAAATTCTATTTCACACCAGGTGACCTCGGTTTCCATCCGATAAAGACCTCTGTCGGCGTGCTCGGCGTGCAGGTTTGCTGGGACCAATGGTATCCAGAAGGAGCTCGTTTGATGGCTCTTCAAGGTGCAGAACTGCTCATTTATCCAACGGCAATCGGTTGGGAAAGTTCGGATACTGACGACGAAAAGCAGCGCCAGTTGACAGCTTGGCAGACTGTTCAGCGCGGTCATGCCGTGGCAAACGGTCTTCCGGTAATAGCCGTTAACCGCTGCGGACACGAAGAAGACCCGAGCGGACAGACAAACGGCATTCAGTTCTGGGGACATTCCTTCGTGGCTGGACCTCAGGGCGAGATGCTTTATGACGCTGGAACCGAAGAAGAAATCTCCATCATTGATGTTGACATGAAGCGTTCGGAGAATGTTCGCCGCTGGTGGCCTTTCCTCCGCGATCGCAGAATAGAAGAATTCGGCGGCCTCCAGAAACGATTCATAGATTAAAATTTCGCAAGCACACTTGCGAAGGCTATAGGCTAAAGGCTAAAAGCTAAAGGCCTTCACCTTGCGAAAAGCCCGAACTAAATCATTCCGCAGGCAAAAGCCTATACCCTTTAGCCTTTACCCTTTACCCTCGCGCAAAGCGCGAACAAAACATGACTCCCAATCCTTGCTACATAATTGAGGAAGACCTCCTTCGCCGCAACCTCTCTCTCATAAAGGATGTTGCCACTCGCGCCAATGTGGAGATAATACTTGCTTTCAAGGCCTTTGCGCTTTGGAAGACATTCCCCATATTCCGCGAATACATTGACCACACAACTGCCAGTTCTCCGTACGAAGCACGCCTTGCCTTTGAGGAGTTTGGCAGCTATGCACACAGCTATTCGCCAGCATATACTGAGGAGAATTTTCCGGAATTCATGCGCTGCTCAAGCCATATCACATTCAATTCCTTCTCGCAGTTTGAGCGTTTCTACCCAGAAACCCTCAAGGCTGACCACAAGATAAGCTGTGGCATTCGTGTGAATCCTGAATATTCGGAGATAGAAACCGACCTCTACAACCCATGTGCGCCAGGCTCACGCTTCGGTGTAACTGTAAAAGACCTTCCCCCAGCCCCTTCCTTTCAGGACGGGGAGAAATGTGACCTTCCGGATGGTATCCGCGGTTTCCATTGCCACTGTCATTGCGAAGACGACTCCTACACCTTGGAGCGTACGCTGAAGAATCTGGAGGAGAAGTTTGGCAAATGGTTCCCGCAACTGGAATGGCTGAACCTCGGTGGCGGTCATCTTATGACGAGAAAAGACTATGATGTAGAGCATCTTATCCGCGTCTTGAACGGACTTCATGAGCGTTATCCAAACCTCCGCATCATCCTTGAACCCGGTTCTGCCTTCGCTTGGCAGACAGGTCCGTTGGTGTCGAAGGTTGTTGACATAGTGGAGAATCATGGCATAAAGACGGCTATCCTCAATGTTAGCTTTGCCTGTCACATGCCAGATTGCCTTGAGATGCCTTACCAGCCAGCAGTGAGGAATGCGACCCCCTCTAACTCCCCCACAGGGGGAGGACAAAACCTCGCTGAGGGTGGACAAAAAAATCCAGATGGTATCAACCCTCCCCTTGTGGGGGAGTCGGAGGGGGTGTACCGCCTCGGTGGAAACAGCTGCCTTTCAGGCGACTTCATCGGCTCATGGCTGTTTGACCATGAACTGCAGATAGGCGAAGAGATAATCTTCGAAGACATGATTCACTACACCACCGTAAAGACTCACATGTTCAACGGAATCTCTCATCCGGCGATAGCCATGAAGCATTCGGACGGAACCATTGAAGTGTTGCGTGAGTTTGCTTACGAAGACTACAAGAATAGAATGGATTAATCCTTAAACCAACTCCCAATGGCAAGTATAAGGCAGACAATAGAAGACCTGAGGAACAACCAAGTTCTGAAGGACAAGATATACACCATAATCTTCGGTACGGACACTCCGATGGGAAAACTCTTCGATGTTGTTCTCATTGCGATGATTGCTTTCAGCGTGCTGCTCATCATGATTGACAGTTTCATCGTAGAAGGCTGGGGTAATACCACGATGAAGGTTTTGGAATACATCGTCCAGACCTTCTTCATTGCAGAGTTCATACTCCGTATCTATAGCCATCCGCGACCAAAGGAATATGTTTTCAGTTTCTTTGGAATAGTGGATTTGCTGAGTATCATTCCGCTTGGAATAAACACATCCATCAGAGCGCTCCGAATAATTCGCGTGTTCCGTGTCTTCAAGATGCTCAACTTCCTTGAGGAAGGCCACGAACTGCTCATTTCCCTTCAGCGAAGCATGAACAAGATCATCGTGTTCTTCATCTTCGTCTTCATCCTGAACATCTGTATGGGTTCGCTGCTTTGGTCGATAGAATACAAGGACAATCCCGACATGACGAATGTGCTTCAGGGCATATACTGCAGCATCGTGACCATGACAACCGTGGGTTACGGAGACCTTACTCCTGTCACTGGCTTCGGAAAGTTCATAACTTCGCTGATGATGCTTATGGGTTACACCATCGTAGCCATCCCAACAGGTATTGTGAGTGCGGAATTGGTGAAGGAAAAGACCAAGAGAAACAAGTTCGTTTGTCCTACATGCGGCAAGTCAAAGCATAAGGAAAAGGCCCTTTATTGCGACCATTGCGGTTCAAGACTCGAACTCGTTCAACCGAAATAGTTCCTTGAAAAAAATAACTAACCTACAATATGCTAAAACAAATTCTCACAGTAGCCACTCTCGCTCTTACATTCCTTGCTGGCTACGCACAAGACAAACCAGTCATTAAGTGTGACATATCCTTCCAAGGTCGTTCGGATCAGGAAGTTCTTGAACCGGGATACACTCGTTGGGATCCGGGAAAGGATGTCACTTCTGCACAGAAGACCATCGATGGCGTTTATTTCAAGATTGAGTCTTCTGGAGGTCATCTGTTCCGTAACGATTGGAATAAGTCTGACATAGGAAACGCCGAATTCAAGGAAAAGAACGGTCGTCTGCTTGCCGATTGCATCGTCCTTGACCCGATAACAGATACAGGCGCTTTCATCATGACTATCAAGGGGTTGCCTGCTGGTCAGCATACGCTTCAGACTTACCATAACTGCAAAGACAATCCTGCGAGTGTTGATGTGCGTCCGATGAATGTACAGCTTAATGGCACTACGGTTATTGAGAATCTCGTGCCAAGTATCCGAGAGTCGGTAGCTGCAAATGCAGGAATTGCGCTGGTTTCTTTCAATGTCACTTCTCCAGAAGATGCGGTTAAGATTACCTTTACAACAGTTCCAACAGCCGATCCTGTTTCGTCAAAGACCATTGTCCGAACACCAATACTCAATGGTTTTGAACTCAATACGGTAAATGTTGCATCCCAAGCAAAGGATCCTTTCCCTACATCTGGAGATATGCATATTGATGCTGACAACGGCTCTTGCCAACTCACTTGGACAGCAGCTTCAGAGAATGTTACCGCACATAACCTCTATATCGGAACAGACTCCGTAGGGGTTTCCAATATGGTAACCCCTTCAGCCTCTAATCTCACGGCTGCTTCTTACCTTGCTACCGACCTTTCAACCCACAATATCTACTACTGGCGTGTGGATGAGGTTGATGCATCGGGCAATGTTACGAAGGGCAATGTCTGGAAATTCCGTCCTCGCCGCCTTGCATTCCCAGGTGCAGAAGGCTACGGACGCTTTGCCATCGGTGGTCGTGGCGGTCAGGTTTATCATGTAACAAATCTCAACTTCGATCATAATCCGGGTTCTCTCCTTTATGGTCTCAAGGACCTTGAGGGACCTCGCACTATCGTCTTTGATGTTTCTGGCGTCATCGACATGCAGTTTGAGGCTGTTTTTGCTGATCCAAATGTAACTATAGCTGCCCATACAGCTCCGGGCAAGGGTATATGTATCATGCACTCAAACCTCAACATTGGTTCTGATAACATCTGCCGTTTCCTTCGCTTGAAGCATGGTTATGGTGATACTGGTAATGCAATGGGACTCGCTGGCTCTGACCATGCAATAGTTGACCATACCACTGCTGCATGGGGAACTGACGAGACAATCTCAGGCCGTGGCGCGAAGAACATCACTTTCCAGTACTCAATGATTGCTGAGGCCCTCGGCATTGCTGACCATAAGAATTATTCCACAGGCACGAACCACGGTTATGCTGCCACTATCGACGGTAAGATTGGTTCTTATAGCCATAACCTCCTCGTAAACTGCTACGGCAGAAACTGGAGTATGGGCGGTGGTATGGATGGCACAAACACTGCTATCGGTCAGATGGATATCTTCAACAATGTCTGCTACAACTGGGGCTCTCGTTGTACTGACGGCGGTTGCCATGAGGCGAACTTCGTGAACAACTACTACAAGATGGGACCTGACACGAAGCAAACCATCCTCTACAGCCAGGACTATGAAAATGTTGGCTCGGCTCAGAGCACTTGGCGTGCTTATGTAAGCGGTAACATTCGTGAGAACAAGAACCACTCCCTCTCTTACGACAAGCTCGGTGACACCTATCGATACACACTCAAGAACGGTGCTCCAGAGCCTTCTTACCAAGTGTTTGTCAGCGAACCGTTCTTCCCTTCTTATGCAGAAATCCACTCTGCCAAGGACGCTTTCAAGATTGTTACGAGCAACTCCGGTGCTACAATGCCTTGCCGTGATGACCAGCATCTCCGTGTGGCAAAGGAAACTATTGAAGGAACTTACACTTATGTTGGTTCACGCTCAGGCATAAAGGGTGAGATTGACCACGAGAACGACTGCGGCGGTTGGGAAGCTTACCCAGAGGAAACCCGTCCTGCCGAATACGATACTGACCAGGATGGTATGCCAAACTGGTATGAAACTCTCATCGGAAGCGATGCAAATACAGCAAACCACAACGCAGATCCTGACAACGACGGCTACACTCTCCTTGAGGAATACCTTGAGTTCATAGCCCATCCTTATATTATTATTGAGATTGGTTCTGAAGGAAAGATGGATGTTGCTGCTGAGTTCCGTGGCTTTACCAAGTCGCCTTCTTATTCTATTGAAAGCGCTGATGCTTTCATCGGTGCCGCTCTCAATGGTGCAGAGCTTTCTGTTAAGCCTACAACTGCAGGCGTCGGTAAGGCTATTGTTAAGGTAACGGATGCTGAAGGCTCTACTTATACTCAGCAGTTTGGCGTTGCTGTAACAGATGATTCTTCTGCTATTCAGAATGTATTAAACCTTGATAACCTTGACATTGTTAAGCGTGAGTTCTTCACTGTTGATGGAAAGGCTGTAACATCCCTCAATGAGGATGCTAAGATGCTTATCATGCGCATTACAGAACGTAATGGAAAGACTCACACGATGAAAGTTCTAAAGAACTAGGGTTAGGCCTAAACGCTGTAAATTAGGTATAAAAAACAAGAAGACACGCTTTAGAAAACTAAATATCTAAAGCGTGTCTTCCTTTTATATAATAAAGTTTCTACTTATAGAATAAATGGTTATTTACCCTCCTTTACTTGCTCTTCGTATAGCTTGCAGAGGAGCATGAAGCGATAGAAGCAGGCTTCCTGGGCACGGATATAGCCTATCTTGCCATGCATGATGCCGCCTTTGAGAATATAACTCTTGAAGAAACGGAAGAAGGGCTCGGTGACAAGAGAGAGCATCGTGACCTTCTTTCCCTTGCGACGGGGAACTTCGTTGTCGGTATAAGTGCAGAGTTTCATGAATCGCTTGCTCATAGGTTCCGGATAATGACGGAATGCGAGCTCCTTGCGATTCTTTGGCAGATAGTCAACTCTGCCGTCAATGACTGGCTTTGCATGGATTGTGGCAGGCCAATCAGTTTTTGATTTCTTGAGGAAACGGCACTGATAGTCAGGGTATGACGAGAGATCGTAGCCGTCAAGAACACCATTCAAGCGGGCAATGAAATAGGCATCTGCTGAATTTGGATCGGCAGCAAGCTTGTAGAGATGCTCGCGGAGTTCTGGTGTTACAATCTCATCGGCATCAATAACGAGCACCCATTCGTTTGAAGCCGACTGGATGGCTGTGTTTCTTGCCGGTTCGCAGATGGTAATATTTCCCTTCGGAAAGGTAACTATCTTGCAGCCAAAGCGTTCTGCGATGGCAACAGTGTTGTCCGTACTCTCCATATCGCACACAACAATCTCGTCGAAATCCTTCACGGATTCCAACACAGGTTCGAGATATTTCTCGGCATTGTATGTGTTGAGGACTACGGAAACCATGTTATTTACGGATTTTTAACCCTAACCTTAACCCTAAACTTAACCCAAAGTTATCATTAAGGTTTATCGTTAAGGTTACAATTTACAATTCTTTAGCTTTCTTGTAAAAGCCTTCTTTTGGGCATAACGCTTGTCATGCTGCTGCTTTTTCTTCAATTCTGATTCAAACAGTTGCTGGGTGAAGGCATTGCTTTGATGGAGGTATCGACTGAGAACGGCGCGGTAGAAGTCGGTACACTCGGAGAAAAGGTGGAGATTGTCGAGGCAGACGCGTAGGTTTGGGCGGCTGTCGTGGAACTTCATTCGGTTGATGTCAATGAGCGAGAACTGGTAACTGCCATCGTTCTCGTCGCGAGTGAAGCGGATATTGGTGTTGTTGAAGTCCTTATGGACAATGCCTGCCAGATGAAGTGAAAGGGCGTAGTCGGCAAATGCTTCAGCAAGAGTTATGTCGTTTGCTCCTCTAAGTGTAAGGTCATTCATTCCATCAAGGAGCGGAATACCCGTGTCTTCCTGTGTGACAAGATATGAATAACCGCTGTTGTCAATGAGATAACCGAGTGGTTTTGGTGTTTGGAAACCGAGAGATAGAAGTTTCTCCGCGTTGTCAAATGCACGCTTAGCCTTACAACCACCGAGCATCAACTCTATCTTTTTCAGCAAATCCATTTTCTTGAAGCGCTTTGCTATCAAAGGTTTCCCTTCGATAACAAAGCGTTTTACTGTATTCCTCCCCTGATACAACATCTCGCCGTCAGCATCAAACAGAGTCGGCAACTGACGGACAAATCGGCGTTCAGCCTCAGAGATGTTGGGGGAGAGTTGTATTGTCATGTATTTTTTATTTCTTTACAGTACGGGTTACCTTTCCTGTTCCTTTGCAATACTTGCATTTGCCGAGTTTATATTCACGACACATGTGGCATGTACGTTCGTTTGTTGTACCTCTATCGAGCAAGCCGTGACCGTTACACATGTAGCAATCGCCTGAACCGTGGCAATAACCGCAGTCAACCTCTACGTTGGTGTCTTTCTTTGAAGACTTTGAACTGCCAGAAGAACCTGACTTCTTCTTGCTTGACGAGTTCTTTTTTCCATAGATAAGTTTGGCTCTTGCTGCTTCTGCATCAGGCCAAGGGTCGAAACTTCCACCACTACTAGAAGAACGCTTACCACAATGGGTACATTTTCCTGTTCCGTGGCAGTCTTTACACTTTCCTGTTACACCGAAATGCGTTTCTCCGGCGCCACCGCCTTTACATAAATAGCATATTCCACTTCCCTTGCAATAGACGCAAGGAGAGTCTGAATCATCTGCGGTTTTGCTGCGACCACCCGCAGGAATGCCTGTAAGTTGGCAGTATCTGCTGAGGATTTCGTTAAGACCGTGATCCTTGCCAGCTTCAGACATCAGTTTGGAATGTTCATTATGGAACCAATCGTCAAGTGCTTTTTCGCGAGACTCTTTAGTATTGCTGCCAACAGTTATCTTTCTTCCATTGTTGCTCTTGCCTACAACGGTTCTGCCAGAGCCTGTGTTTTTACCCTTTACGCTTCTGTTGTTTACGGTAGTTACTCGGGTACCATTGCTTGTCTGTCGGGTAGTTGTTGTAGAACGAACTCCTGTAGAAGATTCCTTCTGCAGCTGAGCCTTCTTTTCTCTGTATTCATCATTCAGTGCGTCAAGTCGCTTTGCCAGGAGCTTTGCATTTCTATTTATCTCCATTGCCTGAAGCATAAGATTGTTGGCTTCTTGGTTGTTGGTGTGAGTCAGAGCGTAATCCAGCTCGGCATCATAGACATACATCTCTGATTCGCTCAGTTGATTTGCAGATGATTGCTGATTGTATTGGCCGGTTGTTCCAGAAGCATTGGAAGCACCTGCCATGGATGTTGCTGAAGAGACTCCTTTAACCAAAGATTGAGCGCCGTTTTTTGTTGAGGACGATGATGAAGAGTTTCCTGACTTGGAGAATACACTGGCAACAGTTTCTAGACCGTTAAGGAAGTTTAGGACTTTCTCTGATTTAGTGAGATTGGTAGTGCGGACTTTATTGCCATCCCATGTCAGAGAGAAATCCACCCAATCGCTGGAGTAAAGAACCTTATTCTTGTCCTGAGGATTATAAAGTTCCACGCTTACTGAGTATTGGTTCTCGCCATTTTTGTGAGGAAGGTCTGCGAAAGGAACGGACTCTGTCATACTCAGTTTATGCTTGTCCTTCTTGATCTTCAGGGTATAGGATTCCAGCTTCAGCTTCTTCTTGTGGTTGATGTCGTAATAGAAATAGTCGATACCAAGCAGACGACCTGCAAGCCACTTGACTTCTCCTTTTATCTCAATGTACATTTTGAAGTCATCGCCGTTGTAAGGAGAAAGTTTTACCTTCGTGATGACGCCTTCTGCCGTTGCTCCAGCTGGAGCTGTCTCGCTGACTGGTGATGAGGCATATTTGGCTAAAACAGAATTGTATGCTCCTTTTGTTAGGAATGCAGGGTCGGTGGTGTGGACTGGCACATGGAGTGTCATACCTGTCTTTAACCACATCTCTGTATTATATTTCTTATACTCTTTTAGTTTGAACTTTTGACCGTACGATTCCCAGATGGTTGTGTAGTTTTCTCCTGGTTGTACTACATGGTCAACCACTCGTACTTCGTCGGGTGGAAGGTTTACGTTGCTTGTTTTCTGTGCTGATAATGACAACGAAAAAAGAAAAAGAAGTAATGCTGATATAAGTTTCTTCATGCATATTTTTGTTTTAGCACCTATGAAAAAAAGTTCGAGCCGAGCAATGGCAATGATCGCCCGACTCTCTGTTTTGTTTTCTGCAATAGCAGATAATTACATGCGCTCTGGAACCTCGATGCCGAGGAGTGCCATTGCGTTCTTGATGGTCTTGGCTACATTCTTCACGAGGAAGAGACGGAGAAGTTTTGTCTGCTCGTCAGCTTCGCCAAGGATTGTGTAGTCGTGATAGTACTGGTTGAACTCCTTTGTAAGCTCGTAGCAGTAGTTTGCGATGCCGCTTGGAGAGTAATCCTTGCCTGCCTGTGCAACAGCTGCGCCGTAATCGTTGAGCTTCTGGATAAGTTCGATTTCCTTCTGGCATGGAGCAACGCCAGCGATGTTCTCAGGAATAACGATGTTCTGTGCTTCTGCCTTGCGGAGAATAGAACGGATACGAGCGTAAGTGTATTGGATGAATGGACCAGTGTTGCCGTTGAAGTCGATTGATTCCTCTGGGTTGAAGAGCATGTTCTTGCGAGCGTCAACCTTAAGGATGAAGTACTTCAATGCACCCATACCAACGATACGAGCGATTTCGCGACGCTCTTCCTCTGTCATATCAGCGAATTTGCCGAGCTCAGCGGATGTCTGGTAAGCGTCTTCTATCATTGCTGCCACGAGATCGTCAGCGTCAACGACAGTTCCCTCGCGCGACTTCATCTTTCCGTTAGGAAGTTCCACCATACCGTAAGAGAAGTGTACGAGTTCCTTACCCCACTTGAAACCGAGGCGGTCGAGTAGGATAGAGAGCACTTGGAAGTGGTAGTTCTGCTCGTTGCCGACAACATAGATCATTTTGTCGATAGGGAAGTCCTGGAAACGCATCTCTGCAGTACCGATGTCCTGAGTCATATAGACAGAAGTACCGTCTGAACGGAGAAGAAGCTTCTGGTCAAGACCTTCGTTTGTGAGGTCAGCCCATACGGAGTTGTCGTCATGGCGCTCGAAGAGACCTTTTGCAAGACCTTCCTCAACCTTAGCCTTACCCTTGAGATATGTCTGAGATTCGTAGTAAATCTTGTCGAAGCCTACGCCGAGAGCCTTGTAAGTCTCATCAAAACCAGCGTAAACCCAGTTGTTCATCTTCTCCCAAAGAGCGCGAACTTCAGGATCGTTGTTCTCCCACTTAACGAGCATCTCGCGACATTCCTTCATGAGTGGAGACTCTGCTTCTGCCTTAGCCTTCTTCTCTTCTTCAGTGAGAGGAGCGCCCGAAGCGGACGCTTCGGGAACGGTGGCGTAGCTTTCCATGAGTTCCTTGAGTTCTGCGCGGTAGTGCTTGTCGAAGGCAACGTAGAAGTCGCCGATGAGGTGGTCGCCCTTCTTGCCGGCAGTTTCTGGAGTAACGCCATTGCCCCACTTGAGCCAAGCGAGCATAGACTTGCAGATATGGATGCCACGGTCGTTGACGATGTTTGTCTTAACAACCTTGTTGCCGTTGGCTTCCTGAATCTTTGAAAGCGACCAACCGAGGAGGTTGTTGCGAACATGACCGAGGTGGAGAGGCTTGTTTGTGTTAGGAGAAGAATACTCAACCATAACGAGTGGAGACTCTTCTGTAGCCTTCTTCTCACCGAAATGCTCGTCAGCATTGATGTTGTTGAGAAGGTTGAGCCAAGCGTCCTCAGCGATGACGATGTTAAGGAAGCCTTTTACTACGTTGAAGTCAGAAACTACAGGGCAATTTGCTTTGAGATATTCGCCAATCTCCAGAGCAGTCTCTTCAGGCTTCTTGCGAGAAGTCTTGAGGAGAGGGAAAGTGACGAGAGTAAGAGATCCTTCAAACTCCTTCTTTGTCTTCTGGAGCTGAATCATCTTTGCTGGAACCTCAGCACCGTAAAGCTCTTTTACGGCAGCGAGGGCAGCTGTAATTATTTGATTGTTCATAATAGAGACCCCCTAGCCCCCCGAGGGGGAATTATAATTTGTTTTGGGGAATGGAATTAAATGTTTAACGAGTTAAATGCGTCTCAGAGTCTATTAAATGCTCCCCCTTGGGGGGATGGGAGGCTTTTTATGCTTCTGGTGCGTAGTCTGAAGTATCAGTGAAAACACGAGAAAGGATTGCAAAAGCAATGTATGCAGCAGGAGTAGTATAGAGTCCACCTACGCAGCAGAGAAGTAAACCTGATATCATGAACAGACCGATGAGGATGTTTGCACCAAGAAGATGCCAGAAGTTGCTCTCTGTGTCGTGCCATGAAGCCTTGATTGCGTCAACGACATTCAAGCCACGGTCTATTGTATAATAAGGTGCAAACTGCAAACGAACAGCAAGGTAGATACCTGGAATGAGACAAAAGAGGCAGCCAATACCAGCGATAAAGCCTACAAGAATGCTTGCTGCAACATAGTTTACATAATTCATTACTGGCATTTTGAAAGCGTCGAAGTCAACTTTCTTGCCGTCGATTGCGTTGTAAGCCATCTTTAACACTACTGCTGTGAAAAGCATGTCGAAGAGTCTGCCAAGATATGCAAGTGGACTGTTAACGCTTTGTGCTATTTCTTGAAAAACCTCCTGGATATTGTTAGTGTCAATATTGTTGAGATTAATGTTTGAGCCGCCTGAGAGAGCAGATGTTATAACGCCTGATACTACTGTAATAGCAATGAAAACAAGCCAGTGCTTGTTCATGTACTCACAAGCAGCACTGATGAGGTTTGTTGTAGAGAAGTCTCTTTTCATAGTGATTTGGGATTATGCTGGCATGGAATGCCGTGGGGAATGATTTGAAACCGAAGTTGACACTTCGGGAACGGTGGCTTTTTTCCTTCCGTATTGTGCGGTACGGTGGCTTTTTTCCTTCCGTATTGTGCGGAACGGTGGCTTTACACGAACTTCTGGAAGAAGTCGGGTAGGGGAGAGTCAAGAGAAATAAGTTGCTTTGACACGGGATGTACGAACTCGATGTGACGGGCAAGGAGGGAGATGCTTCCGTCTGGGTTGCTTCGCTTTGCTCCGTATTTCAAGTCGCCCTTGATGATTGCACCGATGCTTGCAAGCTGGCAGCGAATCTGGTGATGTCTGCCCGTAAGGAGCTGAACTTCAAGAAGATCGAAGTTGTCGCCTTTCTTTAGACGGCGGTATTTGAGAACAGCTTTCTTGGAGTTTGGAACTTCGCGGTTGTAGGAGTAGCTCTTGTTCTGCTTCTCGTTGCGGACGAGCCAGGAGGCTATTTCCTTCCATCCGGGAGAGCCTGAAGATGACTCTTCGGGAACGGTGGCTTTTTCACCCGGCGGAAAAGCGCCGGGAACGGTGGCAGATGGAGCGCCTTTAGCCTTTCGCCTTTCGCCTTTACCCTCAGACGGAGTCTGAACAATAGCCCAATAGGTTTTGTGGACATCGCCCTTGCGGAACATTTCGTTCAGACGAGTGAGTGCTTTGCTTGTTCGTGCAAAAACGACAAGTCCCGAGACCGGTCTGTCAAGGCGATGAACTACGCCGAGGAAAACCTGTCCGGGCTTTGCATATTTCTCTTTTATATAGTCTTTTACAAGGTCAGACAGCGGTTTGTCGCCGGTCTTGTCGCCTTGGACAATCTCACCGCTTTCCTTGTAAACAACTATAATATGATTGTCTTCGTAAACAACTTTCATTTTACATATTCATACCACCATCAACCTGGATAACCTGACCAGTGATGTAGCTTGACATGTCTGATGCGAGGAATACAGCGCAGTTAGCGATGTCCTCAACCTGACCTGCACGGCGGAGTGGAATCTGCTTAGCCCATTCGTCGCGAACTTCCTGAGAGAGAGCAGCTGTCATTGCAGTCTCGATGAAACCAGGAGCGATAGCGTTAGCACGGATGCCACGTGAACCAACCTCCTGACCGATAGACTTAGCGAGTGCGATAAGACCAGCCTTAGATGCAGCGTAGTTACACTGACCAGCGTTACCATGAACACCAACAACAGAAGCCATGTTGATGATAGAACCCTTGCGCTGACGCATCATGATAGGAGTACAAGCGTGGATGAAGTTGAAAGCAGACTTGAGGTTTACTGCGATAACAGCGTCCCACTGCTGCTCTGACATACGCATCATGAGACCGTCCTTAGTGATACCAGCGTTGTTAACGAGAATATCGATAGAACCGAAGTCCTTGTGGATTTGCTTAACAACTTCGTCAGTCTGAGCGAAGTCAGCAGCATTAGAAGCGTAGCCGATAGCCTTTACACCGAGAGCTGCGAGTTCCTTCTCAGTAGCTTCCATGTTTTCGTCACGATTGAGGTCAGTGAAAGCAATGTTAGCGCCTTCCTGAGCAAACTTGATAGCGATAGCCTTGCCGATACCGCGTGCAGCACCTGTGATGAGTGCGTTCTTTCCTTCTAGTAATGCCATATTTAGATTTGTTTTTTAGTTTTTATTTTTCGTTTTTGGTTTTATTTTAGCCAATATTTAAAAGTCGAATCTTGGGTTAAATGCCTTTCCTAGCGCACCGTAAACAACCTTCGTTACGATAGGTTTGCTGTTTTCCGGTGTGATGCCGTGGCCGAGTCTGCCGCGAATGAATGGCACCTCAAGTCCTTTGATACAGTAGTGGGTGATGTCTGCAACGAGGTCGATGTTGTCAATATCGAACTCGCCAAGTGCACGACCTTCCTTGTAAACCCTGCGGAAAATGGCTATTTCCTCTTCGTCAAAGTTCTTGCGAACCTTTTCTACCATCCAAATGTTGCGGAAGAATTCTGCACGGAGATTACCGTTTCGAATCACCGTTTCCCTGATTTGTGTGAGATGGCAGTAGATTAGTTCAATGATTTTTTCTTGTGGACGAATTTCCATTTCTGCAACCTCGTCCATTCTTTCTGTCAGTCTTTCCAACTCCGATTCAATGACAGCATAGTACACTTCCTCCTTGTTCTTGAAGTAAGTATAGATTGTTCGACGACCCTTGCCAGATGCAACGGCAATGTCGTTGATTGTTGTGTTGTCCAATCCTTTCATTGCGAACAACTGTCGGGCAACATCAATGATGAGATTACGGGTTTTAGAAATAGACATAATGAAAAACTATTTTATGTTTCTTGCGTTCAAAGCCGCTTGGTATGCACGAGCGTTTGCCATGTGCTCTGCATTGTTTTTTGCGAAGATGTGAGTGCCGTCGAACTTTGGACTTGCGCAGAAGAACAGGTATTCGTGCTTCTGTGCATTGAGTACGGCCTCAAGACCTGAAACGGATGGAATGCATATCGGACCTGGAGGCAGACCTTCGTACATGTATGTGTTGTACGGACTATCAACAGCAAGATGACGGAAAAGAATGCGACGGAGTGTGAAATCGCCTACGGCAAACTTTACTGTAGGGTCGGCTTGAAGCTTCATGCCGATCTTTAATCTGTTGAGATATACGCCAGCAACGATTGGCTTGTCGGATTCTATGTTCGTCTCGCTGTCAACGATACTAGCCAATGTTGATACTTCGTTTGGCGTAAGTCCAATTGCCTTTGCCTTTGCCAAGCGCTCTGTGTTCCAGAACTTTTCGTGTTCCTTTGCCATTCTCTTGAGCACCTGCTCAGCGCCATCGGTCCAGAAGAAGTCGTATGTCTCAGGAATGAAGAGCGCAGGGAGAGTCTCCTTCGTGCAACCGTATTCGGCAATCTTTGCAGAATCGGTGAAAACGCTCATGAACTCAGCGCTGTCAGCCATGATCTTGCCGTCGAGTTTGCGTGAGATGTCGCCCATTGTTCTCGCTGTCGGGATGGTAAGCATGATGAAGTCCTGCTGACCGTTGCGCAACTTGCGAACGAATGAGAATGCGCTTGCGTCAGTAGTGAGCACATACATTCCCGGACGCACTCGCTCATCGTATTTCAGATGACGTGCCAAGGTAGAGAAACCTGTGATGCCAGCCTTTGAAACAACAGGTTCTATCTTGCATATTACGGAATCAAGATTGTCGTCTTTATCTATGAAAATCTTCGCGTCCTTGTCAATAACTGACATGGAAGCGAAGAAATAGTAATATACAATTCCGAAGATTGCCAACAAACAGACTGCTATTGGCACAAGATATCTTGCGGAAAGTAACTTCTTGTTAATCATAGTTTTATCTGATTCTGTCCATAGACCTTACGAGCGCTTCGTCCTTAAGGATAGCTTTGCGAGCAAGGAAGAAAAGTATCATTGCAATAGCAGGCAAGCACGCTGCGAATGAAGGCTTGAATTCGCCTGAAAATTCAATCATGCCCGAGAATGCCCAAATGCAGTAAACTACGTTCCACACGAGAGTGAACACTATGCCAAGGACGCACTCTACAGCCTGTAGCTTACGGTTCTTGTAGGTGAAGATTGCTATTGCCGCAAGTGTGCATGACATGATGAGCAAGAAGTTCCCCATAGATAACCATGAGTACTCTCTTGTACCGTCAGGAGCCACAGTAAATAAGTTATAGACAGTGCTATTTGCTGCCAAGTCTTCTGGCACGATATTCGCTATTGGCAAGCAAAGGCAAACGGCGCAAGCAATTATTGCGATGATGAGATAAACGGTTTGTATTCTTTGCCACATAATATAATAATGTGTAAAGGGTGCAATTATCGATTAAAATCTGTTGCCGTTATCCTTCTTCTGGTCGTGCCAGTAGATCTGGTTGTCAACAAATTCCTGAGATGCGATGAGAGATGGTTTTGGAAGTTTCTCGTAGAAGCGAGAGATCTCTATCTGTTCACGGTTTTCGTAAACCTCGTCGAGAGTGTCGCTGTAAGCAGAGAATTCCTCAAGCTTAGACTTGATTTCCTTCTTCATTTCAACAGAAATCTGGTTTGCACGCTTAGCCATGATTGCTACGCTTTCGTAGATGTTGCCTGTAGGTGCAGCGAGTTCGTTGATGTCGCGAGTTACAGTGTTTGTTGGTGCTTTAACTTTCTTGTAATCCATATTTTTGATTTTTATTTTGTTCGAAATTTATTTTTATTTCGTTCGTGACGTTTTTAACGTTCTTTACGTTCTTGCTTCATTATGAAGCTTCTTCTTGCGAATTGTCCTTTTCGCCAAGATGCTTCTTGCAGTCCTTGATGAAATCCTCAGCAAGCTTGCGGTCCTTTGAGTCTGGATATTCGTTGATGAAACCGTAACATTCGTCTTCTGCGTCACGATAGCGGTCTTCCATCTTTGCTTCCACACTCTGCTTTGCCAAGTGGTACTTGCTCTTCATGATGAGAAGTGCAAACTCTTCGCGGTTGTTGCAGTATGGATAATCCTTGAGCGCGTTCTGGGCAGTGATGATGCAAGCCTCGAAGTTGTTTCCGCCGTCAAGGCAGTTTCCGAAATAAGAGCCGAGGTTATAGTAGAGCTGTGCCGAAAGATATTCCTTCTTTACGAGCTTGTCCTGAAGCTGCACAAGTCTTTCCTGTGCTCTGTATTTCAAGCTGGAATCAGTGTAGATGTCAAGGAATTCCTGGAAAGCAGCGATAGCCGTTACAGTTTCGCTTTGGTCAAGTCGTGGCTCCGGAGTGCTGAAGAAGAGGCTTTCTCCGATGTAATAGCAAGCCGTTTCAGCATAGATGCCTTTTGGATATGACTTGAAATACTTGCGGAAATACTCAGCGGCAGTCTCATAGTCCTTGTCGTTGAACTCAGCCATGCCCAGCATGAAGATGCTTTCCTCGCCGTTTTCTGTACCCTTAAGGATGGAAACCACATCCTGAAGTACGGAGATGGCATTCATATACTTTCCGCGAGCAAAACTTTCCTTGGCGTATTCGTATTTATACTCATAATCATTGCTCTTCAGCACAGCGTTGTAAGTCTTGGCGCAGCTGCTGAAAACCAGTGTTGCAAGTATGAGAAATATCAGTTGTTTTTTCATTATTGTTCGTTTGTGCGCATATAGCAGGGTGCAAAGTTACAAATATATCTTTGAAAATCAGTCGTTTTTATTGTTTATTTTATATATTTTTCACAAATATCAACCTATTTCCCTTGGCTATTAAAGGAAAAGTGCTACTTTTGCAACTCTATGTTCAAGATTACTTCAAAATACAAACCTACCGGCGACCAGCCAGAAGCCATCCAGCAACTCGTGGATGGCATCAACTCGGGCGAGCGTGCCCAAGTGCTTCTTGGTGTCACTGGATCGGGTAAAACATTCACTGTTGCCAATGTCATTGCTGAGGTTAACAAGCCTACGCTCATACTCAGCCATAACAAGACATTGGCAGCCCAACTTTACGAAGAGATGAAAGGCTTCTTTCCGGAGAACGCCGTGGAGTATTATGTGTCTTATTACGACTATTACCAGCCTGAGGCTTACATCCCTCATACCGACACTTACATCGAGAAAGACTTGGCAATAAACGAGGAAATTGACCGCCTCCGTCTTTCTGCCGTAACATCCTTGCTCTCAGGACGTAAGGATGTCGTGATAGTTTCGTCCGTGAGTTGCATTTACGGTATGGGAGGACCTGCCGCTATGCACGATACAATAATCTCGATTCATCGTGGACAACGAGTTGACCGCAACGAGTTTCTGCGTAAGCTTGTGGCTGGTCTTTACATCAGGAACGATGTGGAATTGAAGCGTGGAAACTTCCGTGTGAAGGGTGATACTGTCGATATTGCGATGGCTTATTCGGAGTCCATACTTCGCATTTCTTTCTGGGACGATGAGATTGATGCCATCGAGGAACTTGACTCCGTCACGATGCGTCGCACTGCAAGCTTCGAGGAATATCACATTTATCCTGCAAATCTCTTCGTAACCACTCAGGAGCAGACAAACAACGCCATCCGAATGATTCAGGATGACCTTGTGCAGCAGATAGCCTTCTTCGAGGAAGTGGGCGACCAGATCAAGGCTCAGCGCATAAAGGAGCGCGTGGAGTATGACATGGAGATGATGAAGGAACTGGGTCATTGCTCGGGAATAGAGAATTATTCGCGCTATTTCGACGGTCGCCAGCCTGGCGAAAGACCCTATTGTCTCTTTGATTTCTTCCCGAAAGACTTCCTGCTTGTCATAGACGAGAGCCATGTTTCGGTTCCGCAAATCTCTGCCATGTACGGCGGTGACCGTGCGAGAAAGACCAATCTTGTGGAATACGGCTTCCGCTTGCCTGCTGCTTTTGACAATCGCCCATTGAAATTCGAGGAATTCCAGGAACTTACAAATCAGGTTATCTATGTGAGTGCCACACCTGCCGACTTTGAACTTCAGGAGTCGGAAGGCGTTATCGTTGAGCAAGTTATACGCCCAACAGGACTTCTGGATCCTGTTATTGAGGTGCGTCCTTCGGAGAATCAGATTGATGATTTGCTTGAGGAAATCCAGCAGCGTGTGGAGAAGGAAGAACGCGTGCTTGTGACAACTCTCACAAAGCGCATGGCAGAAGAGCTTACGGAGTTCCTTCTCAATCACGATGTGCGTGCAAACTACATCCATTCCGATGTGGCAACACTCGATCGCGTGAAGATTATGAACGACCTTCGCGCAGGAGTCTTTGATGTGCTTGTCGGTGTCAATCTGCTTCGTGAGGGACTTGACCTGCCGGAAGTATCGCTCGTTGCCATCCTGGATGCTGACAAGGAAGGCTTCCTCCGTAGCCATCGCTCTCTTACCCAGACAGTTGGACGTGCAGCAAGAAATGTGAACGGACTTGCCATAATGTATGCTGATAGGATAACTGCTTCAATGCAATTGACGATTGATGAGACGAACCGACGCCGCACGAAGCAGCTTGCTTACAATGAGGCTAACGGCATCACTCCGCAGCAGATTCGTAAGGACATTGGCCGCAACACTCTCGCTCAACATTCTGCTAATACTCTCCCTGAAGAGATGACTGTCATTAGCGGCAAGACAACTGCCATGAAGCCTACGATAACAGGCAAACATGACGGCGAGAAGAACCACAAGATATACGATGCCTACATTGAGGAAGAGGCACAGATGGTGGCTGAAGATCCGATTGTCAAGTACATGTCGAAGGAACAGTTGCAGAAGTCCATTGACAACACCAAGGCGCTTATGCTTGAATCTGCCAAGAATCTCGACTTCCTCCAGGCGGCACAGTATCGTGATGAGCTCGTTCGCTTGCAGGAATTGCTTGAAAAGAAGGTTTGATTTTCTCGTGTTCGTGGCGGGAAATCAGGAGAGATTTGACAAAATAGTGTCAGTGTGATTTCTATCTCTTCCTGCTTGTTTCTCGTTTTTGTAACTGATTGATAACCAATATTATATAGAGGCGCAAAAAAACTCATAGGAAAACGACTAAAAACTCAGCGAGTTTTGACTCATTTCCCTATGAGTTTTTATTCGTTTTCCGCTGAGTTTTTATTCGTTTCCCTATGAGTTATGTTTTGGGAGGCTATTTCTGACAAAATAGTATCAGTGATTTTGACGCTATTTTTCTGGTTCCATTTCCTCGAACATGCTCTCGATTGTTATGTCCTTATGCTTTTTTAGATAGGCTTCCATCTTCTTCAATGGTTCGTCATTATATGCTCGGAAACCTACGATCTTGTTGGCAAGGTATTGCATCTTGCCGATGTGCATGTCTCTTTCCTCCTGTGTTGCAGAATCGAAATTGTCGAGAGGGTAGAGGCTGATGAGATAGAATAGAACGCAGTCAGGGATAATCATCTTTGGAGTCATCTTTTCCAACTGCTCCTCCTTGAAGAATTCCTTGTAGATAGGGTAGTCCTTGCCGAGATACTTGTCCAGTGAAATGCCGATGGAACCGTCCTTGATGACGATGCTCTGGTCGAGTGCCGTTATCTGCGAATAGACGTATGGAGTCGCTATTTTTGGAAGCGCTTTATTTAGTCTTCTGAACGCATCGGTAAGGTCGTCGTTCAGTTTGTCCATGTTTGCAAACTTCTCTTCCGTGTCGCGTATTAACGACTGCAAAAGAGAGTCCTGGAAGAAGGTGAGGAAACGCTTGTTTGTCTCCTCCTCGTTCATCTGGCCGATGCGCAGAATGTCCTCTATCAGCGTACGGGTCTCGGTAGGATAGTCTGTGCTCATCTGTTGAAGGGCAGAGAATTCACCGGTCGTAAGATACTGATATTCAAGTCTGTCGAATCGCTTAACCTTAATCTCGTTCGCACTGTTTGTGCTTGACATCAGTTGCGAAGAGAAGTCGCACGAACTAACGGCAAGCAGTAAGCAAGCCGTCAAAAGTATTGTGAAATAGCGTGTTGTTATTTTCATCTAATTAGAAATAGATGTCCACATAGTCAGTGCCGTCACCTGTAGGGTTCTGCATTTCCTGCATTCTCCAGAATTTTCTACCCTGAGTAGAGAGGAAATTGTATTCTCCTTCACGAACAACCTCCTGACCGCCGTTGATGTGATAAACTTTTGTGATTATTTTTCCGTTGAATACGAGGTGCTTGTCATCAATCTTGCGAAGAGTACCTTCTATAGAGAGGTAGTCACCATTGTTGCGTCCGTTCGCTTCGTCGCAGCAAGCACTGCCCTGTGTTCCAGTAATGTAGTAAGTGCCCTCTTCAGCGCCCTTTGTTATCACAGCCTTACCGAATTTCTTCCATGAAATCCATTGGAGCGAAAGCATGTGGTTTCCTACGAGGTTCTTTGGACTGCGAACAGTCTTCTGTGCAGTAGTGCGCTTGGTAGTCTTCTTCTTTGCTGACTGCAACTCTGTGTTGTGACTTGCTGTTTGTACATTGCCAGCAAACATGCTATTTGCAGTGAATGCGAGCATGAGAGCGAAAAGTAAGTTTTTCATAAATGAGAGATTGTTATTCGTTGTTATTGTTGATATTTTGTTCTGCTGCAAAATTACGATTAATTTTTTAACTTGCAAATAAAAATGAGAAAAAGCGGCAATATTTCTTGTTTTCACGATAAGTTATTGGCCTTGTAATTCTTCAATTCTACTTTTGCCTTTCTTCATTAGCTTGTAGCAGAAGAAAATGAAGACGAGCATTAGTATTGCAGAGAGTTCTTCGCTGACATTCATGGAGAACAGTATTCCATCATACAATCCGTGGGCAGTAATTGGTGCCAAAAGTATCAATGACATTGTTTTTAGGTTACGGTTCTCTCCAAAGTGATAGATGGAATAGTAATATCCCATGAGCACTCCGAAGAGCATGTGGCCTGGAATAGAGAACATTGCTCGTGTGATGCCTACACTGACCCAATCCTCATTGTCCAATAGATAGAGTATGTTCTCAAGGCCTGCAAATCCAAGACCGACGAACACTGCATACACAATGCCATCGAACTTCTCGTTGAAAAAAGGATTTTTCTTTAAGAGCATCCATAGCATAATGAACTTTGCCAATTCCTCTGGAATAGCTGCCGAGCAGAATGCATCATAGAACGCGTCGAAGAAGGAAAGATACTGGTCGTCCTCAACTTCTGATCCGGCTATTTCACTCAATGGGAATGAAAAACAGAAGGAAAGGAGAGTTGACAATGTTCCATAGAAGAATGCTTTCATCAGCAATCCTGTAGGCTCTGGATTAACACTGTCTTTCTTATAAACATAACCGAGCAATATTACAACTGGCAATAATGCAGCAATGAGGATAAAGAGTAGTTCCATGAGGAGAGGGTTATTATGATTCCTGATCTGTCGGAAAAATGATTCGAAAAAAGGCATAGTCCCGAATTAGGACTATGCCTTTTATTAGAGTATGAATGATTATTTTACAGGAATGTCTTCAATACGCTGTTGATGGCGACCGCCGGCAAACTCTGTATTGAAGAATTCATCAAGACATTGGCGACAAACCTCTTCTGTGATGAAGCGGCCTGGGAAGACGATGACATTCGCGTTGTTGTGCTCACGGATAAGGTGGGCAATCTCTGGCTGCCAAACAAGTCCTGCACGAATCTGCTGGTGCTTGTTGAGAGTCATTGAGATGCCTTCGCCGGAACCACACATTGCGATACCACATTCAACCTCGCCATTCTCAATGCCCTCAGCAAGAGCATGTCCGTAAGTGGCGTAGTTGCAAGAGTCTTCTGTGTATGTGCCGTAGTCTTTATATTCAACGCCCTTCTCCTCCAAGTAGCTCTTTACGAACTGCTTGAGAGGAAAAGCTGCGTGGTCTGAAGCTAAACCGATCATAGACCTTCCCCCGACCCCTTCCTTTCAGGACGGGGAGTAAAATGTTTATACTCCGCGGGGGTATTTGGAGTTCTAAAATGGTTATTAATATGATGACTCCCCCAACAGCTTAATTCAGTACGGGGAACAGTAATGGTAACTACTCCCCGTCCTGAAAGGAAGGGGTTGGGGGAAGGTCATCTTAGAGCATGCTCTTTACCTGGTTGTAAACGTTCTCTGCTGTATAGCCGAGCTTCTCGTCGAGCACCTTGTAAGGAGCAGAGAAACCGAATGACTCGAGACCCCAGATCTTAGATGCTGGATCAGCACCGATGAGGAAGCCCTGGAGGTTTACTGGAAGACCTGCTGTCATACCGAATACCTTAGCGCCAGCAGGGATTACTGACTGCTGATACTCGAGTGACTGGTTGCGGAAGAGACCCTCAGAAGGAACAGAAACGATACGAACCTTAACGCCATCCTTGCGGAGAAGTTCAGCACCAGAAACGAGAGTAGAAACCTCAGAACCAGAAGCTACGCAAACTACGTCTGGATTCTCGTCTGAACCAGCTACGATGTAAGCACCCTTGCGAGCAGCCTCGTAGTCGTTGCCTTCTGGAAGGTCGTTGATGTTCTGGCGAGAGAAGATGAGAGCTGTAGGAGTCTCTGTGTTCTCCATAGCCATAGCCCAAGCAACAGTTGTCTCCTGTGCCTCAGCAGGACGGAGAACGAGAACAGAATTCTGACCAGCGTGGTTCTTGAGCTTCTCCATGAGACGGATCTGTGCCTCGTGCTCAACAGGCTCGTGAGTAGGACCGTCTTCACCTACGCGGAATGCGTCGTGAGTCCAGATGAACTTAACAGGAAGCTTCATGAGAGCAGCCATACGAACTACTGGGAGCATGTACTGAGAGAATACGAAGAATGTACCGCAAGCAGGGATAACACCACCGTGGAGAGCCATACCTACGCAGCAGCATGCCATAGTGAACTCAGCAACACCTGCCTGGAAGAATGCACCTGAGAAGTCGTCCTTTGTGAGGGCGTGAGTCTTCTTGAGGAAGCCGTCAGTCTTGTCTGAGTTAGAGAGGTCGGCAGAAGCACAGATCATGTTTGGAACCTGCTCTGCGAGTGCAGAAAGACAAGCTGCTGATGCAGAACGAGTAGCGTCGTTAGCCTTCTGCTGAACCTTTGACCAGTCGATTTCAGGAGCCTTGCCAGCGAACCAGTCAGCCTGCTGTGCTGCCATTTCTGGGTTAGCGTCAGCCCAAGCCTTCTCCTCAGCGTAGCGCTCAGCGCAGATAGCCTCGAGTTCCTTAGCGCGGTTAGCGTAGAGTTCCTTAACGTCGTCGAAGATCTGGAATGGGTTCTCAGGATCACCGCCGAGGTTCTTGATAGTGTTAACATAAGCGTCGCCGCCGAGAGGAGCACCGTGAGTCTTGCAGTTTGCCTCGTAAGAAGTACCGTCAGCCTTGAGAGCGCCCTTACCCATGATACACTTACCGATGATGAGTGTTGGCTTGCCCTTGACAGCCTGTGCCTTCTCGATAGCGTCACGAATCTGCTGAGCGTCGTTACCTACGATTTCAAGAACTTCCCAACCGAAAGCGCGATACTTGGCAGCAGTGTCCTCGTTCATTACATCCTTAGTCTCTGTAGAGAGCTGGATGTCGTTTGAGTCGTAGAACATGATGAGGTTGTCAAGACCGAGTACAGAAGCGATACGAGCACCACCCTGTGAAACCTCTTCCTGGATACCACCATCTGAGATATAAGCGTAGATTGTTTCCTTAGCAAATGTTGGGTTGCCTGTGTGAGCCGCAAGGAACTTAGCAGCGATTGCCGCACCGATAGCGTAAGCGTGACCCTGACCGAGAGGACCAGAAGTGTTCTCAATACCGCGAGCAATCTCGAACTCTGGGTGACCAGTAGTAGGAGAACCCCACTGACGGAGCTGTGCGAGCTCTTCGAGAGTGAACTTGCCAGCAAGGCAAAGCTGAGAATAGAGCATTGGAGCCATGTGACCTGGATCGAGGAAGAAACGGTCGCGACCTACCCATTCTGGGTTCTTTGGGTCATACTGGAGATACTCAGAATAGAGTACGTTGATGAAGTCTGCACCACCCATGGCACCACCTGGGTGACCTGACTTAGCCTTCTCTACTGCAGAAGCAGCGAGGATGCGGATGTTGTCCGCTGCATGATTCAATACTTTAATGTCGTTAGCCATTTTTTTAGTATAATTAAGATTAATAATAGTTTTTACTTCTTACATTCTGTAGCCTTCTGGGCAACAGGGATACATGCCTTATAGGTCTCGATGTACTTGTTGAAACCTTCAACGTCTGCTGGATCTGGCTGAATTTCAACGCCTGTATTTCCTGCGAAGACGATAGTCTCAAGATAATCAGCGAGGTTCATGCCCCTATTGTTGATAAGGTAAGCTGCAAGGAGAGCGATACCCCAAGCACCACCTTCGCCAGCAGTCTCCATTACAGAGATTGGTGAGTTGATGGCAGCAGCAAGTACTTTCTGTCCTACACCTGGAGTCTTGAAGAGACCTCCATGGCCTGTGATGCGGTCAACCTTTACCTTTTCCTCCTTGAAGAGGATGTCGTTACCGAGCTTAAGAACGGCAACTGTTCCGTAAAGGTTCGCACGCATGAAGTTTGCGAGGTTGAATTTGTCGTTTGCAGAGCGAAGGAACATTGGGCGACCTTCCTGAAGTCCTGCAACAGGCTCGCCAGAGATGAAGTTGTAAGCCATGATGCCACCGCAGTCAGCGTTGCCTGTGAGAGCATGGTTGTAGAGCTTAGCATAAACTTCGTTCATGTCAACTGGAATGCCGAGTATCTCCTGGTACTCCTTGAAGAGCTTAACCCATGCGTTGATGTCTGAAGTACAGTTGTTACAGTGTACCATGGCAACGAGTGAACCGTCAGGAGTTGTTACCATATCAATCATCTCTGATGGCTTTGAAAGGTCTTTTTCAAGAACGATCATAGAGAAAGATGATGTACCTGCAGAAACATTACCTGTGCGCTGCTTAACTGCGTTTGTAGCCACCATACCTGTACCTGCGTCACCTTCTGGAGGACAGAGTGGACAACCAGGCTTCAAGTGGCCAGAGATGTCAAGACGATGAGCACCGTGTTCTGTGAGGAAACCAGCCTGCTGACCTGCGCAGATGCACTTAGGAAGAATCTCTTCAAGCTTCCATGGGAAGTTGTATTTTGCAACGAGATCATTGAACTTCTGAACCATCTCAGCATTGTAGTTCTTTGTATCTGGGTCAACAGGAATCATACCTGAAGCATCGCCGATACCAAGAACCTTCTCGCCAGTAAGACGCCAGTGGATGTAACCTGCGAGAGTAGTGAGGTATGTGATGCCTGGTACGTGCTCTTCGTTGTCGAGAATGCACTGGTATAGGTGTGAGATAGACCAACGGAGAGGGATGTTGTAGTTGAAGAGTTCAGAAAGCTCAGCAGCTGCAGCACCTGTGTTAGTGTTACGCCATGTGCGGAAAGGAGAGAGGAGTTTCTCGCTTTCGCCTACAGGAGCGCCTGCACTTGCAACGCCGTTAGGACCGAAAGGCATGTAGCCGTGCATCATGGCAGAGATACCGATAGAGGCGAGAATCTCTATCTCGCAGTCGTATTCTCTTTTTACATTCTTGCGGAGATCTGCGTAGCAGTCAGCAAGACCATACCAGATAGCTTCTGTTGAGTATGTCCAGATGCCGTCATGAAGTTGGTTTTCCCATTCGTGGGAACCTTGTGCTATAGGCTTGTTTTCCTCGTCGATGAGGACAGCCTTGATACGAGTAGAACCGAACTCAATACCGAGAATGGCTTTACCTGATGTGATGGTTTCTTTTGGTGTCATATGACCTTCCCCCAACCCCTTCCTTTCAGGACGGGGAGTAGAATGTATTGCTCCTGGGGTAGCGGAGAAAAATGTAAGTGGCTCTACTAAACCACAATAATTCTATTTTTAACAAGAACATCCCCCTTACCGTAAGTGGTGATTACTCCCCGTCCTGAAAGGAAGGGGCCGGGGGAAGGTCTTATTTCAACGCCTTATTCATCCAATAGTAAACCTCGTTGTTGCGGAGGTTCTGCTGGAAGTTTGCGATGGTTGTCTGCTTGTTGATTTCGAGGATTTCTACGCCGAGCATCTCTGCGAAGTCTTCCCAGTATTCCTCAGTGATGTCATAACCAAAGGCACTGTGGTGAGTACCGCCAGCAAGAATCCAAGCGCCAGCGCCGATCTCGAATGATGGCTGTGGAACCCAGAGAGCTGAAGCTACAGGGAGCTTTGGCATTGGCTTTGGCTCGATACACTCAACCTGCTGAGTGATGATGCGGAAACGGTTGCCGAGGTCAACGATAGTTGCCTTGACACCAGCACCTGTCTTTGAAGTGAAGACGAGACGAGCTGTCTGCTGCTTGCGGATACCGATGCCGAGGAAGTGAACCTCGAGAGTTGGCTTGTTTGTGGCGATGAGCGGAGTAACCTCAAGCATGTGGCTCTGGAGGATAGAAGTCTGACCTTCAGCGAAGTTGAGAGTGTAGTCTTCAAGGAATGAAACGCCGTTTGTGTTACCCTGGTTCATAACCCAGATTGTGCGGTAGAGACAAGCTGTCTTCCAGTCGCCTTCAGCACCGAAACCGATACCTTCTGCCATCAAGCGCTGTGAAGCGAGACCAGGAATCTGGTCGAAACCGCAGAAGTTAGGATCGTCGATGTCTGCATCACCGAGGTCATCGAAGTTTGTTGTGAAAGCAGTAGCACCTTCGTCCTTGAGGACAGCGCGGATAGCAAGTTCAGCCTTTGCTGCATTGCGTACCTTCTCCCAGTAAACTTCCTCGCCAGATTCGTCAATCTTGATTGTGTATTCCTGCTTGTAAATCTCAACGAGTGCGTCAACCTCTGCGTCAGTTACCTTCTTGAAGTAATCCATGAGAGAAGAAACTGGGTAGTAGTCAACATGATAACCGAAGCGCTGTTCGAATTCTACACGGTCGCCATCAGTAACGGCAACGTTGTTCATGTTCATACCGAACATAAGACAGCGTACATCGTGAGCGTCAGCAACACCGGCACAAACGCGGCCCCAAACAGCAATCTGCTTCTGAGTTTCCTCGCTCTTCCAATAGCCAACAACAACCTTGCGAGCTACACGCATGCGAGTGCAGATATGACCGAACTCGATGTCGCCGTGAGCTGACTGGTTGAGGTTCATGAAGTCCATGTCCATTGTGTCCCATGGAATCTCTGCATTGTACTGAGTGTGGAGGTGAAGGAGTGGCTTCTGGAGTGCCTGAAGACCCTTAATCCACATCTTTGCAGGAGAGAATGTGTGCATCCATGTGATGACGCCGACACACTTCTTCTCGTTGTTTGCAGCCTTCATGATATCTTCTACCTCTACTGAAGAATTGGCTGTACCTTTATAAACTACCTTAATAGGAATAATTCCACTATTGTTGAGGCCGTCAACCATCTCCTGAGAGTGACCGTCAACGATCTTTACGGTTTCACCACCGTACAAAAGCTGTGCACCAGTGATCCACCAAAGTTCTAAATTTTCGTACATAAGATCTTCCCCCAACCCCTTCTTTTCAAGACGGGGAGTAGAATGTTTTGCTGGAGGATAATTCTACTATATTGTGATTAATTGCTTTTATTTATAATTGTTGTAAAAAGAAATTGGCTTCCACCTATTTATTGTAATTCCTCCCCGTCCTGAAAGGAAGGGGTAGGGGGAAGGTCTCTTAATGCTGCTGTCCAGGCTGTCCGTAGTAAGCGTTAGGACCATGCTTGCGCATGTAGTGCTTCTCGATGAGGAGAGGATTCATTGTGAGATTTGGATTTACTCCGAAAGCAACGAATGCCATCTTTGCGCACTGCTCCATAACCTTTGCATTATAAACAGCGTTGTCAGGAGAAGTTCCCCATGAGAAAGGACCATGGTTCTTTACGAGAACTGCAGGAGTGTGGTCTGGGTTGATGCCACGGATGTTGAGAATCTCGTCAACGATAACATTACCTGTCTCAAGTTCATACTGGCCTTCAACTTCTTCCTTTGTCATGTCGCGAGTGCAAGGAATGTCCTTGTAGAAGTAGTCAGCGTGTGTAGTGCCGATGTTTGGAATGTCCTTACCTGCCTGAGCGAATGCAGTAGCATAAGTAGAGTGAGTGTGAACAACGCCCTGGATGTTAGGGAATGCCTTGTAGAGAACAAGGTGAGTAGGAGTGTCTGATGAAGGGTTGAGATTACCTTCCACGACCTTTCCCGTCTCAAGGTCAACAACTACCATATCTTCTGCCTTCATGTCGTCATAGCTTACGCCTGAAGGTTTGATGACTACGAGTCCTTTTTCACGGTCGATACCAGAGACGTTTCCCCATGTGAAGATAACAAGTCCCTGCTTTACGAGGTCAAGGTTTGCCTTAAAAACTTTCTGTTTTAGTTCTTCTAACATAAGATTTTTATATTAAGATTATTATTTAGTTAGTATATTTTCCAATCAGGAGGACCGAATTGAATCAGTCAATTGTTGTGGCATCATCAAAGCGATAGAGAGCAGCACCGCGCTTGGATGTAAGCTTGTCAATCTTGTCTGTCTTGATGATATATGGGAGATGCTTTACTTTTTTGCGAAAGTTTCGCTTGTCAAGCTCTGTGTTAAGAACAGCTTCATGCACATTTTGCAATTGGGTTAGTGTGAAATACTCCGGAAGAAGTTGGAACGAGATAGGTTCTGTAATGATTCTTCTTCGCAGCATTCGCACAGCTGTGTTTACCATTTCGTTGTGGTCGGCGAACATCTTAGGAATATTCTCGAGAGACACCCAATGGAGTTCCTTTTCCAAGAGGTTCTTTTCGTCATAATCCTTTACATTGATGAGAGCTACATAAGCAACAGAGATAACTCGCTCGCCTTCAGAGCGATTGAGCTCTCCGAAAGTGCCAACCTGCTTCATGTAGATGTCTTTCAGACCTGTGAGCTCGTGAAGAACACGAGATGCAGCATCGTCCACACTTTCTTCTGTGCCAACGAAACCACCGTAAAGTGCCCATTCTCCATAACCTGGTTGAAGTTTTCTTCTACCGGCAAGGAATTTGAGCTTGTTGTCGTCGAAGCCAAATACGATACAATCTACCGATACATAGGCTTTGGCGTATTGAGAATAATATTTTGACATTATTCCTTAGTTAACACTAAACACTAAATACTAAGCACTAAATCAAGTTAGGATGGTAATTAGGTTTAGCGAGAGTTGTTTTATATTGGGTGGGGAACTTAGCATTTCCCCACCCATATATATAATAATGTGTAATTTTACCAGAGAGCGAGGTAAAGGATAGTAAGGAGTGCGATTACAATGAATGAACCGATGTTGAATGTCTTGTCAGTCTTGAAGATCGCAAGGTCGATAGCAACGAGCTTAGGATTCTGAACAGCATCAAGAGCGTTAGAACGGAGGTAGTAACCGATAGTTGCTGTGATAGCTGCGAAGAATACCATTGCACCTTCCATACCGTAGATGTGGAGAGTGTCGCTGAAGAATGAAGCGATGAAGAGAACGAAAGAAACAGCTGCTACAGCGAACATGATGTTGCTCCAGAAGAGCTGCTGCTTAACGTCTGCCTCAGAGAGTTCGTCTGCCTTCTCAGTATCCTTGCTCATGAGTGACATTGTAACGAACATGATAACGAGGATGATGAATACAACGCCTGAACGTACGAGGAATGGCATCTCAGGAATAGCGAACTTGAGGATGATAGAGAAAGCGAATGTACCGATAGCACAAGCAACAGCTGCAGCACCAGAAGCACGCTTCCAAAGGAGACCAAGACCAAAGATTACAACAACACCTGGGTAAACGAATGCTGAGTATTCCTGGATGAACTGGAATGCCTGGTCGATACCACCCATGAGTGGGTAAACTGCGATGAGGGCGATGATGAGAGCTGTGATAGAAGTGAGACGACCTACGCTAACGAGCTTAGTCTCAGAAGCGTTCTTGTTGATGAACTGCTTGTAGATATCCATTGTGAAGAGCGTAGATGTTGAGTTGAACATAGACGCAAGAGAAGAGATAACAGCAGCAGCAAGAGCAGCGAATGAAAGACCCTTAACGAATACAGGAGTAAAGTTACGGATGAGGTATGGGTAAGCGTCGTCAGAACGAGTGATTTCACCAGCAAGGTTAGGGAGCTTGTCAAGGACAGGCATGCCATCAACAGAACCGTTCATGATGAAGAACGCACAAACACCAGGGATACAAACGATGAATGGGATGAGGATTTTGAGAACGGCTGCGAATACCATACCCTTCTTAGCTTCTGCGAGAGACTTAGCAGCGAGACCCTTCTGGATGATGTACTGGTTGAAGCCCCAGTAGCCGAGGTTTGTAAGCCAGAGAGCACCGAATACGAGAACGAGACCTGGGTTAGTGAAGAATGGGTCTTCCTTCTGAGTAACCTGACCAGCAGCATCAGTAACACCGTTGATAACAGGATACATCTCCTCGTTTCGGGTCACAATCAGGTTGAAGTGTTTATCACCCTCCTGACCGATACACCAACTATAAATGTTTCCTAATGCCTCGAGAGCACCGCAACCCCAAACTTCAGCACCGATTACAGAAAGTGCAGCGTAAGCAGTGATAAGACCACCACCAACGAGGAATGTTACCTGCATAACGTCTGTCCATGCTACAGAAGCAAGACCACCGTAGATAGAGTAGATACCTGCGATGAGGAAGAGGAAGAGGATGATGCAGATACGAACCTGGTCAACTTCCATTCCTGCGATTGACATTGTCATGTCTGTAGGGAGACCGAGAATCTGCTGGATAGCGAGAGCGCCGAGCCATGCTACAGAAGTAAGGTTTACGAATACATAGAGGAAGAGCCAAAGGAGAGAGAATGCGAGACCTACACCCCAGTTGTAACGCTCGCGAAGGAACTGTGGGATAGTGAAGATCTTCTTCTCAATCATCAATGGGAGAAGGAACTTACCAACAACGAGCAATGTTGCTGCTGCCATAAGTTCGTAAGCAGCCTGAGCGATACCTGATGCGAAAGCAGAACCAGACATACCGATGAACTGCTCAGCAGAGATGTTAGCTGCGATAAGAGAAGCACCTACTGCCCACCAAGTAAGAGTGTTACCTGCGAGGAAGTAGTCTGTAGATGATTTTTCCTCGCCCTTCTTTCCGCGGCTGAGGAAAATACCCAGTCCTACGAGAAGGACGATGTAAGCGGCGAAGACGATGTAGTCAATAGGCTGGAAACCGTTGCCACTCAAAGCATTTAAGATTTTTTCCATTTTATTTTGATAGGTTTAGTTTATTACTTGATAGAGAACTTGTAAGCAGCGTGGCTGTAGTACTTCTCGCCTGGGTTAACGACTGGTGATGGCCAAGCCTTAACGTTTGGAGAGTTAGGGTACTTCTGGCTTTCGAGACAAACGCTTACATGAGGAGGGTACTTCTTGCCACCCTTGCAAACGAGGTCCTTGTTTTCGCCCTGGAAGTTACCTGTATAGCACTGAACACCAGGCTCGTTAGTGAACATCTCCATGAAGATGCCAGTCTTTGGAGAGTAGAGTGAAGCACAAACCTGAGTGTCGTCGCCCTTGCCGTCCTTGTAAGTGTTCAAGCACCAGTTGTGGTCGTAACCGATACCGTTGCTGTTCTTCATCTGCTCGAACTTAGCGTTCACGATAGAATCAGCGATAGCGTGTGGCTCGCGGAAATCCATTGGAGTGCCTTCTACAGAAGCGATTTCACCTGTTGGGATGTAAGCGTCAGTAGCAGGAGTCCAGTTGTCAGCGTTGAGGTAGAGAACCATGTCAGTACCAACGTTTTCAGGATCGCCATTGAGGTTATAGTAGTTGTGGTTTGTCATGTTGATGACAGTTGGTTTGTCTGTTTCAGCCTCCCAAGTGATGTCGAGAGTGTTGTCTGAAGTAACCTTGTAAGTAGTTACGGCAGTTACATTGCCAGGGAAACCGTTTTCGCCATCCTCAACCTTGAGAGTGAGCTTGAGTACGCTGTCGCCAATCTGCTCTGCAGCGAGCACCTTGTGCATCCAACCTGAGTTGCCACCACCGTGGAGACAGTTAGGACCATCGTTCTGCTTGAGGTTGTAAACTGTGTCGTTGAGAGTGAACTTAGCACCTTCGATACGGTTAGCATAACGACCTACAGAAGAACCGTAGTCGCTTGGAGAGTTTACTGTGTCGGCATACTGAGCGATGTTGTCGTAACCGAGAACAACATCTGTTGGCTTGCCGTCTTTGTCAGGAACAACGAGTGATACAACGCGACCACCATAGTTGGTGATGCTCACTTCCATGCCCTTGTCATTCTTCAATGTGTAGAGCTTTACTGTGTCGCCACCGATGATAGTGTCGAACTTTGCAGGGTCAAGTCCAGATTGGAGCTGAGCGCTTTGCTCTGAACAATTGCAAGCTGCCAAACCGAGAACAGCAGCTACTGCGAATAGGATTTTTTTCATTATTTAGTTAGGTTTTTGTTTTATAGTCTCTTATTCAATCTTGCGAGCGCCGTCGGCAATCTCTACATCGTAAACCTTAAGCTCGATGCCGAACTTTGCCTCGTACTCAGCCTTTGCTGTGTTGACGAAAGTTTCCTTGAGTTCGTTCTTCACAAGGTTGATTGTGCAGCCACCGAAGCCACCGCCCATGATGCGGCAACCTGTAACTCCGTTAGCCTTAGCCACTTCAGCAAGGAAGTCAATCTCTTCACAAGACACTTCGTAATCCTTGCTCAAACCTTCGTGAGTCTCGTACATCTTCTTGCCCACAGTCTCGAAATCGCCAGCCTGAAGAGCTTCGCAAACAGCCATCACGCGCTCCTTTTCGCCGAGCACATAAACGGCACGCTTGTAGTCAACAGGATCAATCTCGTCCTTCTTGGTCTCAAGCATTGTGAAGTCTGCATCGCGGAGAGACTCAACACCAAGGATCTTTGATACCGTCTCACAGCTCTGGCGACGCTCGTTGTAAGCGTTTCCTTCCTCAGAAGCGAAGCTGTGCTTAACGCCAGAATTGCAGAGAACGAGCGAATATGCGTCAGTATCGAATGGCATGTATTCGAATTCGCGAGAACGGCAGTCAAGACGCATCACCTTGCCCTTCTGTCCGAAGCAGCTTGCGAACTGGTCCATGATACCGCAGTTCATGCCGAGATACTTGTGTTCTGTAGCCTGTCCGATGAGAGCCAAGTCCCAAGTGCTCACAGCATTATCGCCGCCGAAGAGGTCGTTGAGGGCAAAGCCGAAGCAACTTTCAAGGGCAGCTGAAGAAGACATTCCTGCGCCGAGAGGCACGTCGCCAGAGAACGCAGCATTGAAGCCTTCCACCTTCACGCACTTGAGCTGAAGTTCACGCATGACACCGAAAATGTAGCGTGCCCAAGAAGCCTTTGGACCGTTCTCATCATTAACAGCAAACTCCACCCTATCTTTCAAGTCGATAGAGTAGAGTTGCACGGTGTCTGTTCCGTTAGGGCGGATTTCGCAAAGGATGCCGTTGGAAACGGCACCCGGAAGTACGAAACCATTATTGTAGTCTGTATGCTCACCAATGATGTTTATTCGACCAGGGGCAGCGTAGATGCTACCGAGTCTGCCATCGAAATGCTTCACAAAGCGTGAGCGAACATGTTCAGTTGTAACCATCTATAAGGTTTTTAGGTTTTAAGGTTATTCAACAACGCCAAACTTATAGATAGTCTTTGACTTGAGACGCTCACCTGGACGGAGAACTACTGAAGGGAAGTAGTTGCGGTTTGGTGAATCTGGGAAGTGCTGAGTTTCAAGGCAAACAGCAGAGCGGCGTGGGAAAGTCGCACCTTCTGGACCTACGATGTCGCGTACGAAGTTGTCGCAGTAGAGCTGGCAACCTGGTTCAGTAGTGTAAACCTCGAGAGTACGGCCGCTTTCTGGTTCTGTAAGACGAGCTGCGAATGAGAGTTCGCCTTCCTCGCGCTTGTTGAGAACGTAGTTGTGGTCGTAGCCAGAACCGTTCTTGATCTGCTCGTGGTCTGCGTTCTGCTCGAGACCGATAGCCTTAGGCTTGCGGAAGTCGAATGGAGTGCCCTCTACCTTAAGGATTTCACCTGTAGGAATGCACTCAGTGTCAACAGGGAGATAGAAGTCTGCGTTCATCTCAAGAATCTGGTTGTCAACAGTAGCTGTTGGGTTCTTGATACCACCGAGAGAGAAGAATGCGTGGTTAGTGAGAGCAGCGATAGTAGTCTTGTTAGTAGTTGCGAGATATTCGATGCAGAGCTCGTTCTCCTCAGTGAGAGAGTAGATTACAGTCACCTTCATTTCGCCAGTGAAGCCTTCCTCACCGTATGGAGAAGTGTATTTAAGCACGATAGTCTGGTCGTTCATAGGAGTAACATCCCAAACCTTCTTGTTGAAGCCCTTCATACCACCGTGGAGAGTGTTGTTGCCCTCATTCTGTGGGAGCTGGTACTTCTTGCCGTTGAGGTAGAACTGACCGCGAGCGATACGGTTGCCGTAACGACCGATAGTAGTAGAAAGATACTTCTGTGAGCTGTTGAGGATAGCCTCGATGCTGTCGTGACCACCGATTACGTTCTCGAAGTTGCCATTCTTATCAGGCACATAAATACCGATGATAGCTGCACCGTAGTTGGTGATAGCTACTTCCATTCCGTTACTGTTCTTGAGAGTGTAGAGATCTGTCTGCTTGCCATCTACTGTGGCCTGAAATGCAGACTGCTGAATTCCTGGTATCATAATAGTTTTATTTAAGAATTTGTTTTTATTGGTTAATACTAATTTTTGACCATATAACAATCGCGTGCGGAGGCGTGCGATATTATTATATAATATACGGCTGCAAAGTTACAAAAAAGTTTAACTAAAATCAAATGAATTGCCGTGTTTTTTGTGTTTTTGTTACAATAAATCGTAATATTGTTTCATTTATGCCTAAATAATAGCAACTCTACATAGCAGAATAAAAGAAAACCCTGCTCTCATGTTAGAGAACAGGGTGCAGAAAATGCGTATTTATGATGGATATCCTTGGTTTATTCCATAGCTTCCACCGTATAGCCCATTTGGCGGAGTTGGTTTATCAATCCCTTTTCGTTTACAAGATGACCGACACCGACATGGAAGAATGTTGATTGCTTTTGCATGACTGCAGGCATGACCTTCAGCCAGTTTGCGTTGCGTTCGTTGATGAGTTTCTCCTCTTGTTCTGCGGTTAGTTCCGCTGATGTGAAGCAATCGGTGATGGCTTTGAAGTCTTGGTTTATGTAGGCTTCGAAGAGTTCCACGGTCTCTTTTTTCACTTTCTCCATGTCGTCAAGAACTTCCATCAGTTCGTCAATCTCCTCTTGAATCGTCACGCCGTCATAGAGAATGGCAATTTGCTCTTCGAGAGTCTCGAAACCGCCGATTGGTTTGTTGTCTTTCTTTGCCTGTATCTGTATGGCATTGTCAATGAGTGCTTGCTGGTCAATAGTGAATAATTCCCTGCCTTGAAGGAGAGCGATGGTCATGAATTGGTCCATAATCAATGAAGGACGCATCTTGCCAAGTTGCTTTGCGAGCAATGGGTTTGATAGGTCCATGCCAAGAAGAGACTTGATGCCAGCGTTGTACTTCGCAAATTGTTCTGCGGTCATCACTTGCTGTATCGTGGAATCGCCAGGTATTGACATGGCTTTCTGTAGTTTTGCCATGTTCTCTGGCATGAACATCTGCTCCATTACGAGTTCCCCACAAATCTGCTTCGAATTGTTCCAAGCCTCTTGGTAGCCAGGAATCTTGTCTATGAACTTGAAACTTATAAGATGATATGTACCAAGAAGATACGATGGCTCCTTCAATTCCTTGCCGCTGATCTTGTAAAGTATCTGTGCGTTTGCGCAAAGTGCAAGGAGAAGTAAGGTGGAAATGAAAAATAGTCTCTTCATGATTGTTGTAAATGTGTCAATGACCATCAGATTCATGCTAATTCCAAAATAAACTAAAATAACGCAACTTTTCCCATGCTTCCAAGGTCAAGCATTGCTTTAATATTCATTGCATTGAAAAGTTTCGCTGCAGTTGAGAACGTAACATTGCAGCCGTTCTCAATCTTACTGATCTGTGATTTCTTAACGCCAACAAGTTTTCCAAGCTGTTCTTGGGTAAGTTCGCGTGATTGACGTGCCTGACGAATAGCTTCACCAATAAGGAACTCTTTCGTCTGGGCATCATATTCCTGGCGTTCCAGAGTACCCTTTACACCTATCACTTTGTCAAGCGCTTCGTTTTCCGTATAGAATTTCATATCGTTTCAATTATTTTTTTGTTCTTGCTTTTATAGTATTCTTCTCGTATTGCCATAGCTTTGTCTATTTCTTTTTGAGGCGTCTTCTTGGTTTTCTTTATAAATCCGTGAGTCGTTATGACATAAGTGTTTGTGTCTGAGTCCCAGAAAGAAAGGAGGCGGTACTGAATTCCATTATATAATGTTCGGAATTCCAAATGTCAGTCCCCACAAGTTTCTTGAACAATTTGGGATCTTGATTGTAACGCGCCTTACTAGCGTTGAACATAATCTTTGCCCTTGCCTTTTCAGACAATGTATCCAAAAAGCTAATGGCTTCTTCTGAGTAGATTATACTAAACTTCGGTCTCGCTTCCATGAAAGCATTCTAATGTTTGATTTTGGTGCAAAATTAGCCAAAAGTTTCTATATAAGCAAACTTTTTGCGAATAATTTGCCCATTGTGCGGAATTATTTACAGTAGAGTAGGTTCCTTGGCGGTAAATTAATGTATCAATCAAAAAATGCAGACATTGGTCGAAGTGATTTCGCCAATGTCTGCATTGAATATATAGTATGTGAATGGAAAACGTTCCTTGTCACTGAACTACAGTAATTTCGGAATTAGAAACTTTATTCTCAAATTCAGCTCCCTTCAAAGACGGAGTAATGTTTGCAGAGAGAGTGTGTTTTCCTACAGAAAGTCCTTCAACAGTATAAGAAACTTCAAATGGCAAAGTTTTGCCATTTGATACAGCAACCTCTTTTCCATCAATCAGATAATGAACAATGGGATAATATTCTTTACCATTGATAGTTGTAGAACCGCTATCCGATATACCTCCAACACTCAGTTTTATAACGTCACCATTTTTCACAGTTGAAGGTGTAGCCTTTGCTTGACCGATAAGACTAGTTGAAAACTCTATTTTTTCACATGAAGCCACTGTGAATGCAGTCCATAGAACAATAACGAGCATCATAAAAGTGCTCCAAAATTTTTTGATTTTCATTTTGAGGGATAATAAGGAAGGAGCGCGAACTTCCCGACGCTTATCCTCAATTCAGGTACGACCAAGTAACCCTTGCACGGATAAGTACGGTGAAGCTCACGCTCCTTTGATGGAACGTGAACTTACCGCCACTCGTTCTCGTGCATTTGAATTTGGTCGTTTCGAATTGAGAGAACAAGAGCAGTTTGCTCAAGTATATGTTAAGTGTCAAACGGATTCCGCATCACCCTTCGTAGTTAATAATTAAAGTTGATTAATACGAGTCGGTAAAGTGGCTGTGCTCATGGCACACCGTTCTTCTTGTTTGATTGAATGTTTCTGTTTCGTGATGTCCGTGCCGAAGCTAAGACTTTTTATGGATTAATGGTTTGACAATATGTTTTCTATTCTGTTGAGTAGTTAATAAGGTCTGCAAACATCATTCTTGTTGGGAGAATGGATTTAGAATCCTTTCCTGTAGCAAGGAGTTCCTCTTCTTCTGTGCGAAACATGATTTTGAATCCGTTACGCTCGTAAAATTTTATGACCTTGTCTTTGTTTATTGCATCAACGACGACAAATCGGTTGCCCATATTTTGCGCAGTCGAGATAATCCAATACAGTACTATTGACAGGAACTCGTCGCCAAGATGCATGTCAGCGAAAGCGTCAAATACTGCAAATTGACCTATCAGTGTTGCAGGATAATGCTTTCGTTGCTTCTCATACTTGACTTTCTTGTTGATGTTGCGACGAACGTAGTTGGGCAAGTCTTCCGTTGGGAGTGATGTGTTAAGCACGCAAAAAGCTGCCACCATGTTATTCGTCTCTTCATCGTAGAGACAATACGACTTGCTCATCATCTCTGCCGAAGCCTTCACTGCCTTATGTTTGAAGAAATCAGAAATGTCCGTTTCGTGATGGCACACAAAATCATTCAGGCGAGCTAGCAACTCGTCTGAGACTGGTGCGAATGTGCAATGTTCTGTCAGGTAACTCATTTCTGCCCTTTTGCGGTACGCGCCATTATTGCAGCAAAAGCTGCTTTTGCTTTGCTAAGGTTAAAGCGAGGAGCATCAGGGCGCTCAGCCTCTATTCTCATCTGCTCAAAACGTTCTGCACTCTGACCGGTTAAAACTGGTATAGGTCTTGGATTGTACATAATATGTGGATTTTATTTGCCTATATATGTTATAGGAAGTAATTGCATGATTTGGTATAATCTTCGGTGCAAAATTACGTATAAAAAATCAATCCGCAAAACTTTTCATTGAAAAATTCTGCGGATTGAATAGAAGTTGTTTGTGTTAAAGCCATTAGCCTTTAGCTTTTAGCCATTAGCCTCGCTTAAAAAGCGAACTTAAATGTTCTTCTCAAGCACTGACTTCCAGTTCTCGTAAGCAGCCTTGTACTCAGCTTCCTTGGCAGTGTCTGGTTCGATAGTGCCAAGCTTCTTGAGAGTAGCGAATGCTTCGTTGTTGTCCTTGTAGATACCAGCACCGATACCAGCACCCTTAGCAGCACCAACGGAACCGTCTGTTTCCATGAGTTCGATAGTTGCACCAGAAACAGAAGCAAGAGTGTTGCGGAAGATGTCTGAAAGGAACATGTTAGCCTTACCTGCGTGGATCTTGGAAATGTCCATACCCATCTGCTGCATGATTTCCATACCGTAGCAGAATGAGAATACGATACCTTCCTGAGCAGCACGCATGATGTGAGCCTTTGAGTGCTTGTTGAAGTTGATGCCGTGGATCTGGCAACCGATTTCCTTGTTCTCGAGAACACGCTCTGCACCGTTTCCGAACGGGATGATGCTTACGCCTTCAGAACCGATAGCCACATTTGCCATCATGTCGTTCATCTCTGGGTAAGAAATGCCCTCTGGAGCCACGTTGCGACGAATCCAAGCATTGAGGATACCAGTACCGTTGATGCAGAGGAGTACGCCGAGACGCTCGAGTTCCTTAGTATAGTTAACGTGAGCGAATGTATTAACGCGTGACTTCTTGTCGTAATTAACCTCGCCGAGCACGCCGTAAACAACACCAGAAGTACCAGCGGTAGCTGCGATTTCACCTGGGTTGAACACGTTGAGTGAGAGAGCGTTATTTGGCTGGTCACCAGCGCGATATGAGATTGGAGTACCTTCCTTGAGACCAAGTTCTGCAGCTGCTTCTGCATTAACGTAGCACTGCTCAGAGAATGTTGGTACGATTTCTGGTACCATGCTTTCGTCGAAGCCGTAGTATTCCATGAGGAACTTAGCAGGAGTCTTCTCCTTGAAGTCCCAGAACATACCCTCAGAAAGACCTGAGATAGTAGTGTTCACTTCGCCTGAAAGCATCATTGCGAGGTAGTCGCCAGGGAGCATGAACTTGTCAACCTCAGCGAAAACGTTTGGCTCGTTAGCCTTCACCCACGCAAGCTTTGCTGCAGTGAAGTTGCCCGGAGAGTTGAGAAGGTGTGAAAGACACTGCTCAGCACCGAGTTCATTGAAAGCCTTTTCGCCGTAAGGTACTGCGCGAGAGTCACACCATATAATTGAAGGACGGAGAACATTCTTGTCCTTGTCGATACAAACGAGACCGTGCATCTGATAAGAAATACCGATAGCCTTGATGTCTTCGCCTGTAACATTGGCATCAGCCATGATTTTCTTTACAGACTGCTTTGCATATTCCCACCAAGTGTGAGGCTCCTGCTCTGCGAAACCTGGTTGAACAGCGATGATTGTGGCTTCCTTTTCTGGGTAGAAGGCTGTTGCAGCCATCTGGCCTGTTTCTACATCTACGAGGGATGCCTTTACTGAAGATGTGCCGACATCAAAACCAAGAAGATATTGACTCATAATTTTTCTTTTGTGTATTTTTAAGGTTAATAAATTTAGTTAGGGTAGGGCAGACCGCAATCCGCCTTGACGTATTTCGCCACAAAGGTATAAAAATATGATTTATAAATGAAATAATGTGTGTAAATATTGAGAATGTTTTTTTATTAAATAGTGTTAAAAATATTATTTGCAACCTCTACTTAGCAAAATAATACCCCAAATATACCGATGCACATCAATATTGAAAAAGAATTTTTGTGATATTTGTATTTCTTACAATTATTCTTTTTAATTTTGCACCATCAAAATAGGCTACACGGTTTGTAGCAATAGGAAACAATTAAGGTTAATAGTACAGACGAAAAGGTGGGCAGTGATGTTCGCCTTTTCTTGGTTTTTGTAGTTTACGAATTGTAACTGAAATCCCTGATTTTGCTTATAAGTCGAAAAATCGTACCTCTCCTAGAAGGGCATCTTTTGAAAATCTTTTGCTGATGGTCGGAAAAATCGTCTAGATTTCGACGAATTCAAGTCGCTGATAGTCAGCGGTATAGTAAAAATGGCGCGGAGAAACGACTCGAAAATGCCCGATTTTTGCCTGAAAAAGCCCTTGTTTTCGGGTAAAAAGCCAGCGGATTTTGCATCATTTCACCGTGAGATAATTTAAAAACTCACGGTAATATTGTAGGAAAGTGACTGTTTTACGTTCAGAAAGCTCCTAAAAGGGGTGAAATGAGGCATGATTTTTGCTGGAAGCAGGCAAAAGTTGTACAAGTCGGATTTTGCGGATTGTAAGCAAAATGCCCAAAATGCTTACAATTTGTTTTTCTGTCATGTTTAAGAAAATTGCCGAAGATAAGCAGAAATCCCTTCGATAATTTTGGATTTCGCACGCTTTTTCGTAATTTCGCACCCGAATATAACTAACAAACTAGCCCTTATATAATATGAAGAACCGTATATTACTCATGGTCATTGCCCTTTGCACCGTGTTTTCCGCACATGCAATAGACCGCAAAAAGTATAATTTCAACTCCCGTTGGCAATTGAAGCAGACAAACGAATTGGCTGCCAAGGAGGTAAATTGCGACGACTCCAAATGGAAGAAAGTGACGCTTCCTTACGCTTGGAACCAGGACGAGGCTTACTCTCGCTCATGCGATTCGCTGACAACAGGCGTCGTTTGGTATCGCAAGCACTTCGAACTCTCTGAAGAACAGGTGAATAACACCAAACTCATCCTTGAATTCGAAGGCGCTCGAATGCTCGCTGAGGTCTATGTAAACGGCAAATATGCTGGCAGAAGCGAGAACGGCGTGATGGCTTTCGGCATTGATATTACCGGCAAAGTGAAGGCTGGCGAGAATGTTATCGCCGTGAAAACAGATAACGATTGGCAGTATCGGGAGCGTGCAAAAGGAAGCGATGGTCAGGAAAGAAATGCCAAGTTCCAGTGGCACGACCACAACTTCTACGCAAACTATGGCGGTCTGCCAAAAGGTGTCACCCTGCATGTGATGAACAAGGTCTATCAGACGCTGCCTCTGTATCGCAATCTGCAGACAACAGGTGTGTATGTCTATGCCAAGAACTATGACATAAAGAAGCATTCTGCAACTGTACATGCGGAGTCCGAGATAAAGAACGAAACTGCTGAGAACAAGACCTTTACGTACGAAGTGACAGTAAAGGAAATCGATGGCAAGGTGCTAAAGACTTTCAATGGCGGCAAGGTTACCGTGAAAGCCGGACAGACAGCGATGGCAAAGGCTGAGGCTAAGCTTACTGCTCTTCATTTCTGGTCGCCTGGCTATGGCTATTTATATAATGTGGAGACTGCCCTCAAGGATGAAAACGGCAATGTTTTCGACAAGGTTGTCACGAGAACTGGTTTCCGTAAGACTAAGTTTGCAGAAGGCAAGATTTGGCTCAACGATCGACTTATCCAGATGAAGGGCTATGCACAGCGTTCAACTAACGAATGGCCTGCACTCGGTCAGTCGGCACCGGCTTGGATGTCTGACTTCTCCAACAAGCTCGTCGTGGAATGTAACGGCAACTTCTACCGCTGGATGCATGTGACTCCTGCGAAGAAAGATGTGGAATCGTGCGACCGCATGGGCGTTATCCAGGTGCTGCCGTTCGGCGATTCCGAGAAAGACCGCGAAGGCAAGCAGTGGGAACAGCGCTGCGAACTGGCACGCGATGCCATAATCTATAACCGCAACAATCCTTCCGTACTTTTCTACGAAGGCGGAAACTTCCGTATTTCTCCTGAACATCAGCTTGACCTCAACCGCATTCGCGACCAGTATGACCCAATGGGCGGTCGTGCTTCCGGCTGTCGTGAGCAGCTTGATGTTGATGAAGCGGAGTGGGGTGGTGAGATGCTCTACATTAACAAGAGTGCCGGCAAGCCTTTGTTCCAGACGGAATATTGCCGTGATGAAGGTCTTCGCGTGAACTGGGACAATTGGTCTTGGCCTTATCACAAGAACGGAGAGGGTCTGCTTTACAAGAATGCCCCTTCAGCCGACTGGAATCACAACATGGATGACCTTGCCGTAGAGTGGGTCCGCCGTTGGTATGAGTATTGGCTTGAGCGTCCGGGACAGGGCACTCGCGTTAATTCCGGTGGTGCAAAGATCATTTTCTCGGAGAGTAACACACACGCTCGAGGCGCTGTTACCTATCGTACTTCGGGAGCTGTCGATGGCATGCGTATTCCAAAGGATGGCTACTTTGCCCATAAGGTGATGTGGGACGGTTGGGTTGATAACGAGACGCCTGCAACTTACATCGTTGGTCATTGGAACTATGAAGAGGATGAACCAACGGCGGTGCTTGGCAATAAGTCGAACGAGAAGGTCGTAAAGCCGGTTTATGTGGTTTCTTCCGACGAGAATGTGGAACTTTTCGTGAATGGAAAGAAGCAGGCTAAACCTGAGCGCAAGTACAATTTCCTTTATATATTTAATAATGTGACATTCGAACCTGGCACGCTTGAGGCAAAGGCTGCAAAGTCTTCTTACAAGCTTGAGACAGCCGGACGTCCTGCTGCCATTCGTCTTACGAAGATAGAAAACCCAAGTGGCTTTGCGGCCGACGGTCATGATATTGCAATCCTTCAGTACGAAGTTGTTGACGAACAAGGCAGACGCTGTCCTGTTGACCATCGCAACTTCACATTCTCCGTAAGCGGTGAGGGTCAGTATGTTGGTGGACTTGTAGCCGGCGGTCGCAATGGTTTTACTCGTGGCACGAAGGATGACCACAGTGAGGCTGATGATTACCATTCTTCCGATCCTGCTTACCACAACTGGATTGGCGAACAAACGCTTCCTGTTGAGTGTGGTATCGGTCGTATCATGGTGCGCTCCACTACAAATGCCGGCGACATCACTGTTACCGCAAAAGCTACAGGCCTTCCTGAAGCAACCGCAACCTTCACCACAAAGGCAATCGCCGATTTCGGCGGCCTCTCAGATTACTTCCAAAGCGACCTCCTTCCTTTGAACCTTTCCAATGGTGAAACGCCTTCTACTCCTTCATGCCGTGAGGTTTATCGTGGCATAAAGATTGTGGAAGTGATGGCTGGCGCAAACCAGGCTGACGCAAAGAACACCATCGACGACAACGAAAAGACCGAATGGAGCAACGATGGCAATCTCGAAACTGCTTGGATTACCTACAAGCTTGCCAAGAAAGCCGTTGTTGACAACATTTCTCTCAAGATGCTTGGCTGGAAGAGTCGCTCTTATCCGCTTGAAATTTACGTTGGCGATGAACTCGTTTGGAGCGGAAACACTGAGCAAAGTCTCGGCTATATCCGTCTTCACATGCAGAAGAAAGTCCTTGGCAATCAGGTTACTATCAAGCTGAAAGGTTCTGCTTCCACAAAGGACATCTTCGCAATGAAGGAACTTGCTGGCGGCAATGCAAATGAGATGGATGCCAAAGCCAACAACAAAGGCAAGAACTCCATCGGCATAGTGGAAACGGAAATCCTTGAAAAGCTGTAATCGTCCTAATCTCCTCAATCCTCTTTACGTTGAAAAAACTACTCCCTCTCTTTATATTTCTTTTTTGCTCCTTGCATCTCTCCGCGCAAGAAGTCTATGTTTCCACAGGTTTCCATGAGCCTGCCACAGAAGGTCTTCGCTTCATCTATAGCGAAGATGGTGTGAAATGGGATTCCATTCAAGGCACTTTCCTCAAGCCTGGCGTCACTTCCGTTCAGAATCCTGAACCGATGAAGCAAGGTGTGATGCGCGATCCGAGCATTGCTGTTGGTCCTGACGGTACTTTCCATCTCGTTTGGACTTCCTCTTGGCGTGGAGATCCTGGCTTTGGTTATGCTCATTCCAAGGACCTAATCCATTGGTCGGAGCCTCATTTCATCAAGGTTATGGACAATCCTGAGACCGTAAATGTATGGGCACCAGAGATTTGCTATGATGCTGACAAGAAGCAGTTTATGATAACTTGGGCTTCTTGCATTCCTGGCATCTATCCGGATGGTCAGGAAGAGCATCTCAACAATCAGCGCCTTTATTATACAACAACTAAGGATTTCAGGAAATTCTCAAAGGCACAGATATTCATAGAACCCGGTTTCTCTTGCATCGATGCAGCTGCTCCTGTGAAGTTGGCTGACGGTCAGTGGGTGCTTGTCTTCAAGGACAACACTCGCCCGATGCGAAACATCAAGGTTGCTTTCGGCAAGTCTATGTATGGTCCTTGGGAGAATGTCTCGGATCCAATCTCGGAAGACTTCACCGAAGGTCCAACATGGTGTAAGGTTGGCGATTGGTATTACATCTATTACGACTCTTATCGCCGCTACATCTTCGGCGCTCGCCGCACAAAGGACTTCAAGACATTCCAGGATGTAACTGGTTCAGTATCAGTACCTCAAGGCCATAAGCACGGAACAATCTTCAAGGCTCCTCGTGAAATCGTGGAGAACCTAAAGAAATACAACGCGGAATCCGTTCATTACACAGGCAAGACCTTTGCAACTCCTGCTCGTCATGATGGTGGACTTTCGCCTGTTGTCGGAGTTCATAATATTCAGACAATGCGTGGGGGAGGAGAGAACTGGCTCTACAACCACCAACCTATGCTTGCTTTCTGGAATGATACCTATTACCTTCACTATCTTACAGACCCTCGTTCGGAGCACGAAGCGCCGGGAAAAACCATGTATCAAACCTCCAAGGATGGCTATAACTGGTCAAAACCTGCCGAGATTTTCCCTCCATATCCTATTCCTGATGGTTTCAAGAAGGCAGGAATGGATTATGTGGCAAAGGACTTACAATCTGTTATGCATCAGCGTGTTGGGTGGTATGTGTCAAAAGACCGTAGCACTCTCGTCGCTATCGGAAACCATGGCATTGTGATGCATCCGAAAGATGACCCTAATGATGGTAATGGCGTAGGTCGTGTTGTTCGTGAAGTGAAGAAAGATGGCACTCTCGGACCTATCTATTTCATCTATTACAACCACGATTTCAACGAGAAGAACACCATATATCCTTATTATAAGAAGGCAAAGAACGAGGCTTTCGTGAAGGCTTGCGACGAGATTCTTGCGGATCCAATGCAGCGTATGCAGTGGGCTGAGGAGTCTGACCGAAACGCTGACATCCTTCCTCTCAAGACTCCAGCAAAGGCTTTCTCTGGCTATACTCTTCCTGATGGTAGAAAAGTCGGTCTTTGGAAGCACGCTTTGACTTCGGTTTCTGCTGATGGTGGAAATACTTGGCGCACTCCTCTCCATCGTGCTCATGGCTTTGTCAACTCAAATGCAAAGATCTGGGGGCAGCGACTCTCCGACGGTACTTACGCAACTGTCTATAATCCAGCGGAATATCGTTGGCCTCTCGCCATCTCTCTTTCTGCTGATGGCTTGAATTATACTACGCTGAACCTCATCACTGGCGACGTTACTCCTGAGCGTCACTGGGGACTTTACAAGAGTTTCGGACCGCAGTATGTTCGTGGTATTCAGGAAACGAATCCGCAACCAACGGACGGAAACCTTTGGCTTACTTATTCAATGAACAAGGAAGATATGTGGGTTGCTCGTGTTCCTGTGCCTGTTCAACTAGCAGCTACTCAGCATGCCGATGAGAATTTCGCCTCTTACAAGACTCTTGCCGATATGAAGACCTGGAATATCTATTCTCCTATCAACGCTCGCGTGGAACTTGACGGCGAATGGCTAAAGCTTTCTGACTCAGAAGTTTATAACTATGCTCGCGTAGAAAAAGTCATTCCTGCAACAAAAGAACTCGTTGTTGAGTTTGATGTCAAGGCAAAGCAGACTAACAACGGTCAGTTGAATATCGAATTTACTGATGAAAAAGGCAATGTGGCTTCAAAGATTATCCTTGACAACACAGCAACAATGCGTGTGAAGGGCGGTGCTCGTTCGTCAAATATGGTCAAGGGCTACAAGGCAGACGAGGTTTATCACGTTAAGGCTGTCCTCTCTCAGGATATGCACAGCGGCGTTTATTACGTTAATGGCAAGAAGGCTGCTGCACGTCAGTTTGATACTCCTGTAGAGACTTTCACCCGCGTTGTCTTCCGTACCGGCGAGGAATTTACTCATCCAACGATTGAAACACCTGCCGACCAGACAGAAGATATGCCTCGTGCTGATGAGTTTGATCCGCTTGCAGTCTTTGAAATCGCAAACTTCAAGACCTATCCACAGCCGGATGGAAACACCCTCCCCCTTGTGGGGGAGTCGGAGGGGGCTGTCCTCCAATATGACAACTACGCTCACTATGCTGAGAAATTTAACACCATGGAAGACGAGAACATCGTTCAGGCTATCCCTAACTCAGAGTCTTCTGCATGGATGAAGAAGAACATTCCTCTCTTCGATTGCCCTGACAAGCAGTTTGAGGAAATCTACTATTATCGTTGGTGGACATTGAGAAAGCATATCAAGCGCACTCCTGTAGGTTTCGGCATGACGGAATTCCTCGTACAGCGCTCATACGCAGACCGTTGGAACCTCATAGCTTGTGCTGCTGGCCATCACATTAACGAAACCCGTTGGCTTCGCGATCAGACCTATCTGAACCAAATTCTCAACACTTGGTATTTCGGAAACAAGGACAATCCAGACGCAGAAACAGGTACTGCTCTCAGCAAGATGACCAGGTTCTCTTCTTGGAATCCTCATGCAGTTTGGAATGCCTATAAGGTAAATGGCGATACTACAATGCTCGCTCGCCTTCTTCCTTCCCTTGAAGCGGAATACGCTCGTTGGAAATCCACCCATCTCCTTCCCAACGGCCTCTATTGGCAAGCCGATGTTCAGGATGGCATGGAAGAAAGTATCTCCGGCGGCCGCAAAAAGCAATACGCCCGCCCTACCATCAATTCCTACATGGCTGCCAATGCCTTCGCCCTCGCAAACATCAAGGACGAACTCACTGCCAAAGGCGTTTCTCTCCCAACAGCCAATCTCGACTTCTCTGCCACCGTTCCCGAAGTTTCAACTTCGGGCCTTACCCCTTCTGCTTACCGCACCGAAGGCTCTGCCCTCTGGACTCTCATCCAAGAGAAGCTCTGGAATCCTGACCTCCAGTTCTTTGGTACTCATCGCGGCGACTCCCTCGCTGATGTCCGTGAAGCTATCGGCTATATGCCTTGGTACTGCGAACTCGCAGAGCCAGGTTCAAAGTATGATGTCGCTTGGAAGCAACTCACAGACGAAAAGGGCTTCAATGCACCATTCGGTCTGACTACGGCAGAACGTCGTCATCCTCTCTTCCGTTCTCATGGCTTCGGCAAGTGCGAATGGGACGGAGCCATCTGGCCTTTCGCCACTTCCCAAACCCTCACCGCCCTCGCAAACTATCTCAATGCTGCCCCTGTGTCTGAAGCGTCAGCTTCTGATTCCCTTTCTGGTATCAGCGCTTCTCTCTTCTTCTCCGAAATGCTCAAATACGCAGAGAGCCAGCACTACCGCGGTCGCCCTTACGTCGGCGAATACCTCGACGAAACTACTGGCTACTGGCTTATGGGCGATCGTGAGCGCTCCCGCTACTACAACCACTCCACCTTCTGCGACCTCGTCATCAACGGTCTCGTCGGCATTCGCCCTTCTGCCGATGATGTCCTCGTCGTAAACCCTCTCGTTCCAGAAAACACCTGGAACTACTTCTGCCTAGACAATGTGCTCTATCATGGCCATAACATCACCATCATCTATGACATGGACGGCCAACGCTACCACCAAGGCAAGGGCTTCACGGTCCTTATTGATGGAAAATTGGTCGCTCATAATGAAAAACTTACACGACTAACAGTAAAACTGTAAAAACATCTCATCTTTCCTCCCTTTCGGTGGCGTTCCAATGCCATCGCCGCCGCTTCCCTTTCCCCTTCCCCTTCCCTTTCCTTTTCCTCTTCCTCCTTCATTCGGCGGCCAAGTTTGGCTGCCGCCAACTTATTTCTCCCTTCCCGCACATTTCCCCTCTCCCTATTATAAATATATAAAATGTACGCATGCGAAGGTAATTTGATGTTTCTCAAAACAACGCGCATTTACTGAACTTTTCCTTGAAAATGTTTGTGTGGTTCGTGAAATAGTCCTACCTTTGCACCCGCTAAAACGGAAAACCACCCACT
>JAKSLI010000017.1 GCA_024401305.1 Bacteroidaceae bacterium
CCTGGAACTTAGTGCAACCGTCCTTGAAGAATGCGTTGATCTGCTTTGCAGCAGCGATACCAGCGTTGATGTTAGCCTCTGCTGTCTGAGCACCCATCTTCTTAGGAGTTGAGAAGTAACGGCCTTCGAACTGCTTGAACTCTGCGTCAGCGTCTGGCATGATGTCTGTAACGAACTTGAGGTCAGTACGCTCAGCGAGGAGCTTGATAAGACCTGCCTCGTCGATAACTTCCTTACGAGCAGTGTTCACGAGGATTCCACCCTTGTGCATCTTGCCTACGAGGTCGTAGTTGATAGACTGCTTTGTCTCAGGAGTTGCAGGGATGTGGAGAGAAACAACATCACAAATCTCGAAGAGTTCTTCCTGATTCTTTGTAGCGTGAACACCAGCTGCTTCAATAACATCTGCTGGGCAGAATGCGTCGTAAGCATAAACGTCCATGCCGAAGCCCTTAGCGATACGAGCTACGTTGCGACCAACGTTACCGAATGCGAGGATACCGAGCTTCTTGCCCATGAGTTCTGTGCCTGCCTTGCCGTTGTAGAAGTTACGAACAGCAGAAACGAGCATACCGAAAACGAGCTCAGCAACAGCGTTTGCGTTCTGACCAGGAGTATTCTCTGCAACAACACCGTGAGCAGTAGCTGCCTCAAGGTCGATGTTGTCATAACCAGCACCGGCACGAACAACAATCTTAAGCTGCTTAGCAGCGTCGAGAACTTCAGCAGTTACCTTGTCTGAACGGATGATGAGAGCGTCAGCGTCAGCAACTGCGTCGAGAAGCTGCTGCTTCTCAGTATATTTTTCGAGGAGGGCGAGTTCGTTGCCTGCTCCTTCTACTTCAGCTTTGATGCCTTCAACAGCAGCTGCTGCGAATGGCTTTTCTGTAGCAACAAGTACTTTCATTTTTGGTCTTTTTGTATTAATGACATAGGTTTGTTCGCCTTCTAATTGTTGATTTTCACCTTCGTAGTCAACTTTTGCAGAAGGTCGCTTGTTAAGAAAAACGAATTGTCCCATATAGCCTAACCAAGCCTTCCCAAAGGGAAGGATGTTTAATACCTTTCGCGAGTAATAATTATCTCGCTGGTATTATCCTTATTCTTTTAGAAGGCTTGGATATAATTGTTTATAATTTATTTTGTCCCGACCACTCAAAATCTATTGAACATCCCTCCCTTTGGGAGGGCTTGGGTGGGCTTTTGGGTGGACTTTTTTTAATGCTGTGCCTCGAATTCCTTCATGCAAGCTGCGAGAGCTTCACAACCTTCGATAGACATTGCGTTGTAGCAAGATGCGCGGAAACCACCAACATCGCGGTGACCCTTAACACCAACCATGCCCTTAGAAGTAGCGAATGCCATGAACTCATCCTGAAGCTCCTGATACTCTGGCTTGAGAACGAATGTGATGTTCATGAGTGAGCGAGCATCTTCCTCAGCAGTACCTACGAAGAGCTTGTTGCGGTCGATTTCGCCGTAAACGATCTTTGCACGCTCCTGAGCAAGCTTGTCCATAGCTTCAACACCACCGTGAGCCTTGATGTAGCGGAGGTTCATGAGTGCAGAGTAGATTGGCACTACAGGAGGAGTATTGAACATAGAACCCTTCTTCACGTGAGTGCGGTAGTCGAGCATTGTAGGGATCTGACGAGAAACCTTGCCGAGAGCGTCTTCCTTAACGATTACGAAAGTAACACCTGCCATAGAGAGGTTCTTCTGAGCACCACCATAGATCATAGCGTACTTAGAAACATCTACTGGACGAGAGAGAATGTCTGAAGACATGTCTGCGATCAATGGGATAGGAGAGTCGATATCCTTACGGATTTCTGTACCGTAGATTGTGTTGTTTGATGTGATGTGGAAGTAATCAGCATCTGTTGGGATAACGAAATCCTTTGGAATATATGTGAAGTTCTTGTCCTTAGAGCTTGCAACTTCTACTACTTCACCGAAGAGCTTAGCTTCCTTCATTGCCTTTGTAGCCCAAACACCTGTGTTGAGGTAAGCAGCCTTCTTCTCGAGGAAGTTGAAAGGAATCATGCAGAACTCAAGCGATGCACCACCACCAAGGAACAATACTTTGTAACCCTCTGGAATGTCGAGGAGTTCCTTCATAAGAGCCTCAGCCTCGTCAACTACTGGCTGGAAGTTCTTTGCACGGTGTGAAATCTCCATGAGTGAAAGTCCTGAATTGTCGAAATCAAGACAAGCTGCAGCTGTCTGCTCGATTACCTCGCGTGGGAGGATAGATGGACCTGCATTAAAATTGTACTTCTTCATGATTGTTTGAATGTATATTTTATTAGTTTTTGGTTTGATTCTTTTATTGGATTTGTCTTTTCGTATTAAAATAACTCCTTCTTACTATATTATATAATGTGTAATCAGAGCTTGCAGAACACGATTTCTGTAAGATAATAGTGCCTGTTTTTGGACATTTTGTTACGAAAAACACTGCAAAGTTAGTATTTTTGTACTGTTTGCGCAAACAATCTTTACAAAATGTTATATCTTCTTGACTTTTTATAATAAAAGTGTAAGTTAAGGAAACTGTTGCAAATATGTTTTTTGCGTAGAGTGTTGATTATAATTCAACTACGGTTATTCCAGAACCACCGAACTGCACATGCTCGTCGTGGAAGTTTGTCACATTAGGAACCGTGGCAAGATATTGGCGTGTGAGTTGGCGAAGAGCACCTGTTCCTGTGCCATGGAGAATGCGAACTTGTGTAGCGCCGAGAAGTATGGCGTCGTCAATGTAGTTCGTGAGCTGGATGAGTGCTTCGTCAGCACGGAAACCGCGGAGGTCCAGCTGCTGGGTGAAGGCGTGGCTGCGGTTGTCCATGATGTCATATTGTCCGCCGCTCTTACTGCTGCTATGATTCTCGTTGAGCAGGTTGTAGCGGTTCTCTGTCTTCGTCGCCTCTGTATCTGCCTTAGGCATGCTTGCTAACTGCAAAGAGTCGAGTGGGGTAGTGGTCTTCATTCCATTGAAGTTCACGACAGCATTCTTTCCCTTGATGGAAAGTACTGTGCCAACAGAGGTGAGACCTTTTATCTTGACTGTGTCGCCAACAACAATTTCTCTTGGTTTTGAGGAATCTGGATTTTGGGAATTCGCACCATTGTTCAAGCCGCCATTAGCTTCGCGTTCTGCCTTCTGCTTTGCTTTGTCCTGCATTCGCTTGGCATGACGCTCTCGGCGACCTTGAATCTGTGCAATCTTGCGAGCAATCTTCTCGTCTTCTTCCTGCTCCTGAATGCTTTGGACTTCCTTTCGGAAAGCATCAAGTTCCTGACGAAGTTTGCGAGTGTTCTCCTTTTCTGCCTGAGCTTCACGAATCTCGCGAATAGTATTCTCAATTCGCTTGTTTGCTTCCTTGAGAAGTTCTTCTGCCTCTTGCTTTGCTTGACGGATAATTGCCTTGCGTTCGCTCTGAACCTCCAGTGCTGAAGATTCAAGTGAGGTTATCGTCTTCTCGAGTTGCTTTTCCTGCTGATGGATATTCTGGCGCTTGTTTTCCCAATAGCGTTTGTCACGAACAATATCCTGAAGATACTTGTCGGAGTCAATGTGTTCAGAGCCAACAAGTTCCGTTGCTCGTGCGATAACATCTTCCGAAAGACCAATCTTGCGTGCAATCTCAACTGCGAAAGAACTGCCAGGACGACCGATTGCCAGTTGGAAAAGTGCTTCCATCTTGTGGCGGTCGTAAAGCATTGCGCCGTTTGCCACCATCTCGTGAGAGTCGGCAAAATGCTTCAGGTTCTGGTAGTGGGTAGTGATAACGCCGTATGCCTTGCGCTTGCAGAATTGCTCAAGGACAGCTTCTGCTATGGCACCACCAATCTGCGGTTCTGTTCCTGTGCCGAACTCGTCTATAAGAATCAATGTGCGAGCGTTAGCATGACGCATCATGTTCTTCATGTTCAGCAGATGTCCAGAGTAAGTGGAAAGGTCGTTCTCAATGCTCTGTTCGTCGCCGATGTCAATGAAGATATTCTCGAAAAGACAAGTCTTGCTGTTCTCCGCAACAGGTATTGACAATCCCATCTGCAGCATGTACTGAAGCAAACCTACAGTTTTCAGACAAACCGACTTTCCTCCGGCATTAGGACCAGAGATTATCAGTATGCGCTTTTTGTGGGTTAGCGTGATGTCGAGTGGAACTATCGTGCGATTTTCCTTCTTCAAGGACAATTGCAGGAGCGGATGGCGGGCTTGGATCCAGTCAACGACAGGTCGTGATTCAATAACCGGTTCTATCGCTCCAATCATCTCCGCAAACGAAGTCTTTGCCTGAACGAAATCCACTTTTGCAAGCATCTCGATGGCAAAGAGGAGTTCATCCACAAGAGGGCGAATCTCGTTCGTGATGTTCTTCAGGATGTTGAGAATCTCCTTGCGTTCGGCATTCTCAAGGTCGCGTATGCGGTTGTTTGCCTCCACGACTGCAGCCGGCTCGATGAACACAGTCTTTCCTGTTGCCGATTCGTCGTGAACAATGCCTTGCACCTTCTTCTTCATTGCTGGGTTTACAGGCAAAACGAGTCTGCCGTCGCGCATTGCTGGCGTAACATCCTTTTCTATCAAACCGTCGCGCTGTGCTTCACGAAGAATGCGGTTGAGGATAGCAGACACAGTTCCTTCCATACGACGAAGGTCACGGCGAGTATTGAGCAAAATAATGGAAGCAGTATCCTTTATCTTGCCACGATTGTCGAGAATCTTGTCGATGCTCTGCTGAAGTTTTGGGAAAGTTTCCACATACTCCGTTAATTTGTGGAGATGAGGATATTTATAGCGTATCTGTTCTGCGTCGTAGAAATCTGACAAATCCTCCTCGTTCGAAGTGTTGAGGAGTTTTACGATAGCTGTTATAGTAAGCAGAATGCGGCGAAGGTCGAAAAGCTCCTCCTCTTCCAGATGTGTGCCTTCGATGCGAGCGCGATGCAAATGTTCGCGTACATCAAAGAAATAATCTAGTGGAAGTTCTTCAACCTCTGCTTTCAATTGGCGAAACTCCTTGACGAGTGCAAGTTGCTCCCTGACGCTTTCCACATCGTTGCTAAATGCCATGCTGTCAACGAGTTCGCGTCCGAGATTGCTGTAGCATTTTTCGCTGAGAAGTTGCCTTATTTCAGTAAAACCTATCTTTCTTTCGTATGTATTTGGATAAACCATTTTTTGATTTACAATTTACTTATTTGCGATTTATGGTCCTTAAAGTGCAAATGCCATATTGAACACCAGTGAATTTGAACTTACATGATACTTCGCCCATCCTACATTCAACTTGAATCGCTCAAGCATCAAACCTGCGCCAAGGCTCAATCCTGCGCCATGACTGCTTGCCTTCTCTTCTTTCGTTGTACTGAATTTCATGTCGTATGCACGGCGACAGTTGTAGCCTCCGCTCACATAGAACTGGTCGCCGAGAAGCAAGTCAACGCCGAAGACACAGTGGTTTACAAACGAGTAGTCCCAGTGGTTCAGGTCAACGAGCGTCGCATTCAGTCGGAAAGGCATGTTCGGGAATTTCTTTGTCACACCGGCTTGCAGGTCCATTGGCATTTTGTCATAGACATCATCGTATGCTTTAAGCTGACCTCCAAGGTTCTTTGCAACGGCAGAAATACTCAATTCCTGGTCGGGATTGTAGTAGTTCAAGCCGAGGTCAACACCAACAGCCATTGAATTGTAGTCTCCGATGAACGAGCCAATAGCTTTCGCTGTGATACCGCCCACGAGATTCTTTGCCAACTGGTATGAAAGCACGCCTTCTATGGCAACATCGTTAGCCGAAAACTCGCCGAGAATAGTGTTGTCGGCAGTCGTCTGCTTCATCTTTCCGTAGTTTACATATTGTGCCATGATGCCCCATGATGCCTTTTCGTTGACAGCTCTGGAATAAGACGCACCACCTATAACGGCACCTTGCATGTATGTCATGAAATTGATGCCAAGAGTCTTGTCGCTGACGGAAGCAAGGAGCGCAGGATTGTTGAACACGAGTGCCGGGTCGTCTTCTACTACGGATATGTTGTCGCCACCGAGGGCAGCAGCATGAGCAGACTGTGGCACACGAAGGAAATCGTACGCGTTCTGGCTTTCCTGGGCGAGCAGCGCGGAAGGAAGCAACAGCAGCAAGAAGGCTATATGTAGGAATTTGCAAGTCATTATAGGGTGCAAAATTACACATTTATTATAATATCTACAAGCTATGGCATCAGTTTTTGCATTTTTTATATCCAATGTGAGAGAAACTCAATAGTTTTTCGTAACTTTGTCGCCGTAAATTTCAATTATTAGAAGCAATGGAAGTAATACCTTCATTTCAAGTTGACCATACAAACCTGAAGCCTGGCATCTATATTTCACGACAAGATGTTGATGGCGATTCAAAGTTCACGACTTATGACATTCGTATGACTGCTCCAAACCAAGAGCCAGCCATAAATCCTGCTGCCATGCACACTATTGAGCACCTCGCTGCCACATACCTTCGCAACGATGAAGAGTGGAAAGAGCGCGTTATTTATTGGGGACCAATGGGCTGCATGACAGGTAGTTATCTCATCGTTAAAGGTTCTTACGATTGTGAGATTATCCGTGAACTGATGATTCGCACCATGGATTTCATTGCCAACTTCAACGACGAAGTGCCAGGAAACACTCCTGATGCTTGTGGCAACTATCTCATGCATGATCTTCCTATGGCAAAGTGGGAGGCTAAGCGCTATGCAGAGCGCCTCAGAACTGCATTCTGTTGTGAATACGATATGCTTCAGCGTGCCGACATCAACGGCATGGCTTTTCACGATGCTTAGAAAACAATAAATAATAGCCACCGTTCCCTCGCATTCATGCGAGGTTAAAAGAAACAATCATGGCAGACAATTTCCTTGAAAACCATCACGCCGAGTACGAGCAAAAGAAGCAACGTTGGCTAAAGAAAAAAGCCTCTCATTTGCCAAAATCGTATAAAAAGCAGAAATGAACATATCTGAATTCTTCTATCAGCAACGCTCCGAATGGCCTTTAGCCAAGAAAAACTACGACGACCTCGCAAATGTGAAGGTCACACCTCTTGTACTCTCCAATGGCGTTACAATTCATAAGCAATGCAATCCTGCTCGTATTGTTTCTACAGGCGCCAAGATTGACAAGGCTACACTCGCAAAGCGTCCTTGCTTTCTCTGCGACAAGAACCGCCCTCCAGAGCAAGCTTCATTCCCTTTTGCAGCCACCGTTCCCGAAGCTTCTTCTTCTTCTTCGGTCTCAACCATAGTTCCCGAAACATCCGCTTCGGTCTCTCCATCAGGCTTCCATATCCTCATCAACCCTTTCCCAATTCTTTCTACCCATTTCACGATGCCTTCCAAGCGTCATGAACTGCAGCAGATAAAGCCTTACTTCCCGGTAATGCTTGATTTCGTGGATCAGAATCCGGAAAGTTTCATTTTCTACAATGGTCCTCGCAGCGGCGCTTCCGCTCCTGACCACATGCATTTCCAGGCAGGATTGGTGAAGGATGTCCCTTTCTACAACCAAGCAGCCACAGTTTCCGAAGTTTCTCTTTCTAGCTCTGCTACCGTTCCCGAAGTTTTTCCTTCTGGCTCAACCACCGTTCGCGAAGCGTCCGCTTCGGGTTCTACCCTCTTCATCCGCAACAACTGGCCTGGCGCCTGCATCTCCATTTCCCATACGGAAAAGCTAACTATCATTGCTGAATTCCATCGCATTTACGAGGCTCTTCCAATACCTACCGGCGAATACGAGCCGATGTTTAATGTCTTCGCCCGCAAGATTGATGGCATATACGAAGTTACAATCTTTCTTCGTTCTCAGCATCGTCCTTCTTGCTATGGCATGGAAATGCATAACCGCCTAGTTTCTCCGGGAGCTCTTGACATGGCAGGCTTGCTCATCACCCCTCGCCTTGAAGACTACGAAGCAATAACAGCCGCAGAAGCTGAATCTATTTACAACGAGGTTTCTGCGCCAGAGCTCATAGACTATCTCAACTACAATCTTGACCATCAAGGTCGAAAACTTGCAGTTGGACTCATTGAGACAGAAGGTGAAATCAAGTATTCTTTCAATGGCGAATACAAGAAACTCCAACTTCTCAACGATACAATCTTCATTCCTGCAAACGACAATTGTACATTCACTATCGAAAACATCGTTATCGGTGTGAATTTCCACTGGCAACAGGAACGCAAACTTACTTACTCAGGCATACTCAAACTCACGAAAACACCGGATGGTAAGAACTGCGCCATAAATATTCTGCCGATAGAAGAATATCTGAAGAGCGTCATCTCAAGCGAGATGAGCGCCATGTCTGACAAGGAACTTCTTAAGGCTCACGCTATTCTTTCCCGCAGTTGGCTGATTGCTAACATTGAAGGAGTTCACAACAACAAAACCATTGTAACCAGTGAAACCGATGGAACTCCCGAAACCTTGGTATGGTACGATCGTTCTGCCCACACCATTTACGATGTTTGTGCCGACGATCACTGCCAACGCTACCAAGGCGTGACGATGCAGACATCTCCACTTGTGGAAGAAGCTGTTGATGAAACACGTGGAAAGGTTCTAATGTACGATGGGAAAATCTGCGACGCGCGCTTCTCCAAATGCTGCGGTGGTAAGTCTGAAGAATATGAATACTGCTGGGACAACTCGGCTCACCCTTATCTTGTCAGCGTAGATTGCCCGTTCTGCAACACCGCCGAGCAGTTCGATTCTCAGGAACAAGAGCAGAAAGTGTTGAGACAAGTGCTCAACGACTACGACCTTGAGACACGCCATTTCTACAACTGGACAGCCACATACGAGAACCCTGACATCAAGGAAATCGTACCTCTTGAGCGCGGAAAGAGTGGCAGATTATGGAAGATAAAGGTCATCTACAACGACGGTCGTGAGGAAATCGTAGGCAAGGAACTCGAGATTCGCCGCCGCCTCTCTAATACCCACCTTTACAGCAGTTGGTTTAACATTCATGAAGCGCCCGTTTCGGCAAAAGCAGGCACAGTTCCCGAAGCTTTTCCTTCGGGACAATCAGCCACCTTCCTCATTGAAGGTCGCGGCTGGGGTCATGGAGTTGGTTTATGCCAGATAGGAGCTGCCGTCATGGCCGCAAAGGGCTACAAGTACGACGAGATTCTGCTCCATTACTTTCCGAAATCACAGATTCTATAATTGTAAATTCTATCCTACTTAAAAACAAAGGGAACTGCTTCTAACAGTTCCCTTTTATTCTATTATCTTGCCAAGACTTTTATCTTGCCAAAACATTCTTTTATCTCACCAAGACCTTCTTTCCGTTAATGATATACAAGCCACCGGCAGCCTTCTCTACGCGCTGTCCAGCCAAGTTGTATATTCCCGTTTTCTTGGTCTGCTCAGCCTTTGCGTTGCTTATGCCAGAGCTCTTATCCGTCATTGTTATCTTGTAGATGCGTACGCCTTTGCCATGTATTACAAGTCCCTTCTTTTTCAACTGGTCGTAAGTCGTAGCATTGAAGGTGAGTGATGTCTTATGGTTTGTGCCTATAGAAGTCTTGTAGTATGTTCCAGGATTGAAATCTCCAGAGTATTGTGTTTTGCCATCAACAGTGAAAGAAGGCTTTGATGCCCAGTCGCCATAGAACAACTGCAATGCGTTGTAGCTTTCTTCCTGCTTATACTCCAATACAACTTGTGCAGATGAGCTGAAACCAGCAAACATAGCGGCTGGGATTGTTATGCCATCGCCCCAGTTTAACACTTTGTCGCCCTCAAAACAGATATACTCTTCAGCAGTATCTACGACTGGATATTCGCCGGCAAAGTCGCTGCCATGATAAGCCTTGGTCACACATTCCGCAAGATCAGGTTGTATGAAAGCAGGAATACTGCGTAGCGGACCATCAGACATTCCCATCCAGAAGAATGTTCCCATTCCGGCAGCCTTTGTCTGCTTAACGAAATATTCAGCAAACTGAAGCATAAGCTCGCGGCGAACATCGTAGTCGGTCTTGCCTGTACCTTTATCTACATTGCTTGTGCCCCATTCTCCGAAGATTACAGGTCCACCTTTTGAAACGAGATTGTCCTTCAGCACCTTAATCATGCCGTCAACTTCACTCTTGATTTCATACAATGAGCGTGATACTTCTGTTGTACCGCTGGTCTTTGTGAGGGCTGGGTAGGTGTGAACCTCAAAGATGATATGCCCCTTGCCAGCTTCACCATCAGGCATCTGAAGCTTTGTCAGCGGATCCTTGAGGTGAGAGTTCCAAGTGCCATAGCCGTTTGCTGCTGCGTAAGTGTTTATCACGAGGTTGCGCGTAGCATTGTTTCCGCCAGATGCACGAACCACATTCACAAAGCTCTGTGCGTAGCCATTCAAACCTTTGTATGCAGAAGCAGCATCTGTAGCATTGTATTGGCCTGAAGCAGCGAAAGTGGCAAAACACCATGAGTTGTACTTGTCGAGCATCTCATTGTAACTTTCAAATATAAGCTCCTTGCCGTAGTCCTTGAACTCCTCTGCAATCTGCTTCCAAAGCCCTTCGAATCGGTCCTTGTTGAGGTTGTAAGAATCCTCGCCAGCCTTTATCCAAGAAATGTGATTATCGCCGTCAGCGCCGGTGTCATGATGCACATTGATAATGCAGTAAAGGTCATTGTCCAGCACATAGTCAACAACCTGATGCACACGCTTCATCCATGCAGCATCTACTTTTCCATTCTTGTCCATGTGGTTGTACCAAGTCACAGGAACGCGGATTGCACCAAAGCCAGCTTTCTTCATCATGGCGAAGAGCTCAGGCTTTGTCACAGGTTGTCCCCAATAGGTTTCGGAATCCACGCCTTGTTGTCCCCAATAGGAAGCAATGCTAAAATCCTTACCGGAATTTTTATGAGCGTCAAGTGTGTTGCCGAGGTTCCAACCTACGCCCATGTTCTTTACGGCTTCAGTAGCAGTCTCTGTTATTTGCGCATTGATGCTGAGTGCTGATGCGGCTATCAGCGAAAGTATTATAACTCTTTTCATGATGATTTGTAATTCTTGTTAAAGTAGCGTGTGCAAAGTTAATACTTTTTTTGAAAACAAATGCATAAACTCACAAATCTTCATAAATTCAACTCTTTTCTTTGCATATTCGGAAGAAAATATTAACTTTGCAGACGTAAACTGCAAAACCCTAATTATGAAAAATCCTTGGTCATGGGTGCCTTCGCTCTATTCCGCAGAAGGCTTGCCATATGTAATAGTAATGCAGGTCGCCGTGTTGATGTACAAGCAATTTGACTTGAGCAATACGGAGATTGCCCTCTATACCTCGATGTTCTATCTGCCGTGGACAATCAAGCCGCTGTGGAGTCCGTTCATCGATATGTACAAGACAAAACGCTGGTGGATAATCACGATGCAAACTCTCATAGGAGCAGCTTTTGCCGGCATCGCATTCACCATCCCAACAGACTTCTGGCTGCAAGCTACGATAGCATTCTTTTGGCTTCTTGCCTTCTCCAGTGCTACTCACGATGTCGCGGCCGATGGTTTTTATATGCTTGGACTCAATGAGGGTGAGCAATCTATGTTCGTTGGCATTCGAAGCACATTCTATCGCCTTGCATCCCTTTTCGGTTCTGGTGTTCTTATAATGATTGCAGGCAACCTTCAGACATTGATGAAGGGTAGCGTGAAGTATTCGTGGAGCCTTATTTTCTACGGACTTACAGGCATCTTCATAGCTCTTATGCTTTGGCATACTAGAGCACTTCCGAAGCCAAAGACCGACAAGGGACTGGAAGGAAACATTTCCTTCTCCGATGTTCTCGATGAACTTTGGGAAACCATTAAGTCGTTCTTTACAAAGATGCCTCTAAAGGAAGTCATTCTTGCCACCTGCTTCATGCTCCTTTACCGTATGCCGGAAGGTTTGCTCGTGAAGATTACTCCGCTCTTCCTCATCGAACCGCAGAGTGCCGGTGGTCTTGGTCTTTCGCCTCAGGAAATCGGTTTTGTTCAAGGAACAGTTGGCGTCATCGGACTCACATTAGGCGGTATTCTCGGCGGTGTGCTTGTCAGTCGCGACGGATTGAAGAAGTGGCTTTGGCCAATGGTCTTTGCCATCACAATCCCAGATGCAGTATATATCTATCTGAGTATGGCATTGCCTGATAATTTCTTCCTCATAAACGCTTGCATCGCTCTCGAGCAGTTCGGCTACGGCTTCGGTTTCACTGCTTATATGATGTATCTCATATATTACAGTCGTGGCGAGCATAAGACATCCCACTACGCCCTCTGTACAGCCTTCATGGCACTCTCGATGATGATTCCAGGACTCTTCTCCGGATGGTTGCAAGAGACAGTTGGCTACCGCATGTTCTTCATCATCGTCATGGCACTCTGCGCCATTACCTTCATCGTCTCAGCCCTTGTGAAAATAGACCCTCATTTCGGAAAGAAAGAATAAGTCAACAAGTAATCAGCCTTCCTCTCAAAGTTTAATAAACCGTTCTACATAATTATTTGAGTACGAAAAGAGTGCTAAAATGAATAAACATACTCTCGTTTACTAGCTCTTCTCAAAATACTACTATTAAAAAAGCTCTCGCAGATCTGCGAGAGCTTTTTTATAGCGATTATGGTAAGTTTGATTACTTGCCTTCCATCTGAGCCTTGAGAGCTGCGAGAGCGTCGAGGTCGCCGAGGCTTGTACCACCTGATACGTTCTGGATAGCAGGAGCTGCTTCCTTCTGAGCGCGTGGCTTGCGTGCTGGCTTCTCAGCTTCCTTCTCTGGTTCGAATGTACGAGAGTGAGAGAGGATGATACGCTTTGTTTCCTTAACGAATTCGATTACCTTGAACTCGAGTTCTTCGCCCTTCTGAGCCTGTGAACCGTCAGCCTTAACGAGGTGCTTTGGAGTTGCGAAACCTTCACCACCTTCGTTGAGAGTAACTACTGCACCGCGCTCCATTACGTCAGCGATAACGCCTGTGTGTACAGAACCTGGAGTGTAGATTGTCTCGTAAGTGTCCCAAGGGTTGTCCTCAAGCTGCTTGTGGCCGAGAGAGAGACGACGGTTTTCCTTGTCGATTTCGAGTACCATTACGTCGATAGGCTCGCCTACCTTTGTGAACTCTGATGGGTGCTTTACCTTCTTTGTCCAAGAGAGGTCAGAGATGTGGATGAGACCATCAACACCTTCCTCGAGCTCTACGAAGATACCGAAGTTAGTGAAGTTGCGTACCTTAGCTGTGTGCTTGCTGCCTACAGGGTACTTAACCTCGATTGCCTCCCATGGATCTTCCTTAAGCTGCTTGATGCCGAGAGACATCTTGCGCTCCTCGCGGTCGAGTGTGAGGACAACAGCCTCTACTTCGTCGCCTACCTTGAGGAAGTCCTGTGCTGAACGGAGGTGCTGGCTCCAAGACATTTCAGAAACGTGGATGAGACCTTCAACGCCTGGTGCTACCTCAACGAATGCACCGTAATCAGCGATAACAACAACCTTACCTGTGAGCTTGTCGCCCTTCTGGAGGTTAGCATCGAGTGCATCCCATGGGTGTGGAGTAAGCTGCTTGAGACCGAGAGCGATACGCTTCTTCTCGTTGTCGAAGTCGATGATAACAACGTTGATCTTCTGGTCGAGAGCAACAACTTCCTTTGGATCGCTTACGCGGCCCCAAGAGAGGTCTGTGATATGGATGAGTCCGTCAACTCCGCCGAGGTCAACGAATACACCGTAAGAAGTGATGTTCTTAACAGTACCTTCGAGGATCTGACCCTTTTCGAGCTTAGAGATGATTTCCTTCTTCTGCTGTTCGAGCTCAGCCTCAATGAGAGACTTGTGAGAAACAACAACATTCTTGAACTCCTGGTTGATCTTGACAACCTTGAATTCCATTGTCTTGCCTACGTACTGGTCGTAGTCGCGGATTGGATGAACGTCGATCTGTGAACCTGGCAAGAATGCTTCGATTCCGAATACGTCAACGATCATACCACCCTTAGTGCGGCACTTGATGTAGCCGTTGATAACCTGATCCTCATCGAGAGCCTGGTTAACGAGATCCCAAGACTTAGAGAGACGAGCCTTCTTGTGAGAGAGCTGGAGCTGACCCTTCTTGTCTTCTGGGTTTTCTACCAAAACTTCAACCTTGTCGCCAACCTTGAGTTCTGGATTGTAGCGGAATTCAGACGCTGGGATAATACCGTCTGACTTGTAACCGATGTTGACAACAACTTCCTTCTTGTCAACGTGGATTACTGTACCATCAACCACCTGGTTTTCAGATACCTTGTTAAGTGTTTCAGCGTAAGCCTTTTCGAGTTCCTCGTGGCTTGCACCAAGAGTTGAGCCATTTTCAAATTCTTCCCAATTGAAGTCTTCCAATGGCTGGATGTTTTTGAGGTTTGACATAGAGTTAATTAAAAAATCCTGAGGACTCCGGCTTCTGCATTTCTGCTTTCTGCCTTTACCTCTTTAGAGAGTTAATAAATATTGTTAATAAAAATCGGGCGCAAAATTACACATTTTCAGCTAGTTACGCAAATATTTCGTAGAATTTCTTCTTCTGCTTGCCAAAATACTGCCAAAGAATTGATTTGTTCGTAAGGTCTTGGCTTTCATTTAGTTTGCGATTTGCCTGAATGTGTACTCTATCTTTCGCGAAATCGGACTTCCAATTGGCGAAATCCTTCCTTGCTTTCATTATTGCCTTCACGTCTGCAATGTTGCCTTTCGCAAGGCTTTGAAGCATGGCAACACGGTCAAGCCAATAGCGAGCACGCATCACTTTCTTCAGGTCTTTCTGAGGAAGGTTCTTGTATAGCATCGTGAGGTTGTTGCGGAAGTTGAGGTGCGTCTTTCGCGGATTTCCCTGCGGAAGAGTGCCACCGCCAACATGGTAAACCTTGCTGCCTGTGACGCAGTAGATCTTCTTGCCGAAGATTCTCAATCGCCAGCAAAGGTCTATCTCCTCATTGTGGGCAAAGAACCTGCCGTCGAGACCACCGTAGTCAAGATAGTCTTTTGTGCGAACCATCATACAAGCACCTGTAGCCCAATGGATTGCAAGCGGAGAGTCGTATTGTCCTTCGTCTTTTTCTACGGTGGAGAATATTCTGCCGCGACAATAAGGATAGCCGAACTTGTCGATGAAACCGCCGGCAGCACCTGCGTATTCAAACATCTGCTTGTCGTGGTAGGCAAGGAGCTTTGGCTGACACGCTGCGCAGTCTGGATTCTCGTCCATGAAAGAGAGTAGGGGAGTGAGCCAATCTTTCGTTACTTCGACATCAGAATTCAACAGAACCACATACTCATACTTGCCTTCCACTTGCTTTATGGCACGATTATAACCTTCGGCAAAACCATAGTTCTTGTCGAGAACGATAGTCTTTACCGTCGGAAATTCACGCTCAAGCATGGAAAGTGAATCGTCGGTAGAGCCATTGTCTGCAACGATAACATCTGCTTCCTGAGAGTGTTCAACGACAGAGGGCAGAAACTTTTTAATCATTTCTGCCCCGTTCCAGTTGAGTATTATTACTGCAGTGCGCATTAATCTACAATGAGGTTCTCACCTGTCATCTCTGCTGGCTGCTCGAGTCCAAGGATGTGGAGGATAGATGGAGCAACGTCAGCGAGGCGACCGTCCTTCACTGTTGCAGAATTGTTGTCTGTAACATAGATGAATGGAACTGGGTTGAGTGAGTGAGCTGTGTTTGGAGTGCCGTCTGGGTTGATAGCGTTGTCAGCATTACCGTGGTCAGCAATGATGATTGCCTCGTAACCAGCAGCCTTGGCAGTCTCGATAACGTCACGAACGCAGTTGTCAACAGCAGTAACTGCCTTTGCGATAGCGTTGTAGATACCAGTGTGACCTACCATGTCACCGTTAGCGAAGTTCACAACAACAAACTGATACTGCTCTGTCTTGAGTGCAGCGCAAAGCTTATCCTTAACCTCGTAAGCAGACATCTCTGGCTTAAGGTCGTAAGTAGCAACCTTTGGAGAAGCCACGAGGATGCGGTCCTCACCTTCGTATGGAGTCTCGCGACCACCGTTGAAGAAGAATGTTACGTGAGCGTACTTCTCTGTCTCAGCAGTGTGAAGCTGCTTGATGCCATTCTTTGAGAGATACTCGCCGAGAGTGTTCTCTACGTTCTCTTTAGGGAAGAGGATGTGAACGCCAGTGAAAGAAGCATCGTATGGAGTCATGCAGTAGTACTGGATGTTAGGGATAGTCTTCATGCCCTGCTCTTCCATGTCTGTCTGTGAGAGAACCTGAGTGAGCTCCTTGGCACGGTCGTTGCGATAGTTGAAGAAGATAACAACATCACCTTCCTCAATCTTACCGTTTACAGTAGAGTTTACGATAGGCTTGATGAACTCGTCTGTAACATCATTAGCGTAAGAATCCTTTACTGCCTGAACCATGTCAGAAGCCTCAGCACCCTTGCCACATACGATGAGGTCGTAAGCTTCCTTAACGCGCTCCCAACGCTTGTCGCGGTCCATTGCATAGAAACGACCTACGATAGAAGCGATGTTTGCATCGTTTGCAGCACAAACGTCTGTGATTTCCTGAATGAAGCCAGCACCTGACTTAGGGTCTGTGTCACGACCGTCCATGAAGCAGTGTACGAAAGTCTGCTGTGAAAGACCGTATTCCTTACCAATCTCGATGAGCTTCTTGAGGTGGTCGAGTGAAGAGTGGACACCGCCGTTAGAAGTCAAGCCCATGAGGTGGAGCTTCTTGCCGTTTTCCTTAGCGTAAGAGTAAGCGCTCTTTACCTCTGGGTTTTCAAGGATGGAACCGTCCTTGCAAGCGCGGTTAATCTTTACGAGATCCTGATAAACAATTCGACCGGCACCAATGTTAAGGTGACCTACCTCTGAGTTACCCATCTGACCGTCAGGAAGACCAACATCTTCGCCTGAAGCCTGAAGCTGAGAAACTGAACTTACTGCCTGAAGGTAGTCGAGATAAGGGGTTGGTGTGTTGAAGATAACATCACCATTGTTGTGCTTTCCGATGCCCCAACCATCGAGAATCATCAATAATGCTTTAGCCATTTTGATTTAATGAATAATGTATGTTTTTATTATGTTTATTTTAAATTGCTTACAATGTATTTCTCAAATTCCACTTGACCCTTCTCGGTGAGAATGCCGCGAAGGAACACCATCATGAACGTGCGGAAAATGTCGGAAAGAGGATACTGCTCGTAAACCTTGTCACGAATGAGATTGTCGATGGCAGCCTTGTTTATTCGCGAGAGAAGCTTGAAGTTTATGTTGTCCACGACGAGTCCTTCCTCAATGCCTCTTTTGATGAAATTCTCCTGCTCCTTGACCCTGCTCTTGCTGATGTCCTCAAGATAATCACGGACAGGCTTGTACTTTATCACTTCCATGAAGAATAGTGAGTTGTAACGGCTGAATTCCTCTAGGCGGTACTTGATGAAGAAGCAGAGAATCTCCATGAGATTATCTGTTTTTGACATGAAATCCTCATAGATTTTCTTGCTGTTATCGGAATTCAGCATAACGCACTCCAATAGCAGTTGCTCTTTATCGACAAACTGCTCATACAATGTGCGCTTTGAAATTTTCAATTCCTTGGCAACATCATCCATGCGCACGGCTTTTATGCCATGCGTCTTGAACATATTCAGCGCTTGTTCCGTAATGGTTTGGCGCAATGCGGATTTCTGTTTACTCATAATATTGCTATTTCTTTTCCATCAAGATTCCAACATCCACGATGCCGGGAAGTGTCTGGCGCGTCATCTGGTGGTAGATTTCGATGACAACAGAGTCGCCACGCAGCATGTAAAAATCCTTTAGCTTCTGCTCGTGATTCTTCGAAGCAATGCCTTCGCCTAGCATACCTCCACTGGAGTTGATGACGGGGCATTTCACTTTTTCCAACTTATGCAGAACGAGCAAAGAGTCGCGATAGACTTTTCTGTCCACCAGCATTACGAGTTCGCGGTAAGGGAAATTGCGCCTTGTGCGTACTCCGCAAGTGAATTGATAGCGCCCCGTTTCCCAAAGCGTGTCGGTGGTGAACAGGAGTGTGTCTGACAAGTCCCAACCATTGCTGCTGATGTGACGGTAATTGCTGTATTTCACATTCAGCGAGCAACTGCATAGGCACACAACAAAGCAAAACGCATATATTAGATTTCTCGTCATTATGGCTGTTTAGGCTGCTGATTTTGTTGCGCTTTCTTTTGATGGTGCTTGTTATGATGTGGCGCCTTGACATCTTCAGCCTTTTTACCGGATTCTGCCTTCTTGTCGGTTTCAACCTTCTTGTCGGCTTCCGCTACTTTTGCGGTTTCTTCAGGTTTTGGCTGGCGGTCTTTCTGCTTGTTCTTCTTCTTGTTCTTCTTAGGCTTGTCGAAGCGGGTAACATCGCCAGCGAAGATGTCGGCAGGTCTTGTGTCTTTTGCTCCGTTGTTGTCTTCCAATAAGTCCTCAGGTTTTTCACCACGCTTGTTCATGGCGATGATCTCAAGAGCACGAGCTGCTGTTATTTCCTGGAGATTGGCAGCCATGCGCTTGTCTGTGCTGTAGATTACCTTTCCTGCAAGTATGTCTTGCTTGAAGAGGAAATAGTCGGCCTCAAGCGTCTGAAGAACAGCCTCTCTTGGTGGCATCTTCTTGCCAGCTTCCATATAGTTGTCAACCTCATAGTTAAGGCAACACTTCAGCTTCGCGCACATTCCGGCAAGTTTCTGCGGATTCATGGAGAGATCCTGGAAACGAGCTGATATTGTGCTGACAGAAGAGAAACTCTTCATCCATGTAGCACAGCAAAGTTCGCGTCCGCAAGGTCCTGTACCGCCGATGCGTCCAGCTTCCTGGCGAGCACCAATCTGCTTCATCTCAATTCGCACATGGAAGGTATCGGCAAGCACTTTGATGAGCTGTCGGAAGTCCACGCGTTCGTCTGCTATGTAGTAGAAAATTGCCTTGTTTCCGTCGCCTTGGTATTCCACATCGCCAATCTTCATCTTGAGGTCAAGGTCTTTTGCGATCTGGCGACTTTGAATCATCGTGCCATGCTCGCGGCTCTTTGCCTCTTCCCATTTGTCGATGTCGCCTTGAGTGGCGTGACGATAGATGCGCTTGATGTCGTCTGGCGACTTGAAATGCACCTTTGCAACCTGCAGTTCCACGAGTTTACCTGTCAGCGTTACGACGCCGATGTCATGACCCGGGCTGGCTTCCACGGCAACGATGTCGCCTTTCTGCAAGTCGAGATTGTTTATGTTGTGGAAATATCCCTTGCGAGTGTTCTTGAACTGCACCTCGACAAGGTCTGTCAGGGTGTTGTTGCCAGGAATGTCGGCAAGGTAGTCAAATGTATTAAGTTGGTGGTTTGAGCGTCCAACGCCTCTTCTGCAGAGAGGAAGTTCGCAGCCGTCGCCAACTTTGTATTTCAAATTCTGATCCATATTATCATCTCCTTTGCAGGAGTATTATCACTTTCAGAGCCATGTCGTAAAACACGATGTTCGCGTTGGCATTGCGCGAGATGTCTCTGATGGCAGTGTTGTATATTGTGTTGAAGTCTAAGATGTTCTGCTCGTTTATGAATGGCGAGAACTTCGTGGCAAATTCTTCTTCATTTGGCGTCATGTAGCAAAGCTCTGGCGTGTGGAAATTGTACATGAAGTTCTCTCTGGTTATCATCAGACAGTAATCGAGGAATCTTTTCTGCTTCTCTCGTCCCCACGATGTTATGCTTGAACTCCATTGCTTCAGTTCGAGCACTTTCTTCTGGTAACCGTGGCGCATGAGCATCTGGAAAACAGAAAGGAACTCTTGCCTTTCGCCTTCGCCGCTGATGATGTTCAGTGCTTGCAACCAGCTGCCGCTTGATGCCCTTGCCACCTTCATTGCCATCTCGCTGTCAACATGGCGTTTCTCTACGAGCGACTGTGCGATTTCTTCTGCCGAGAGCGACTTGAAATCTATCACTTGTGTTCTTGAGCGAATCGTTTCAAGTATCAATTCCGGATGCTCTGTCGTGAGTATGAAGATGGTTTGCGTAGGCGGTTCCTCGATTATCTTGAGCAGCTTGTTGGCACATTCCGTGTTCATCTTCTCTGCTTGCCAGATAATGCATATCTTGTAACCGCCCTGACTGGATTTGAGCGAGAGTTTCTTGATGAGCGAATTGCTTTCGGCAACATTTGTGATGGCTTGCTTGTTGTCGGCAGAAAGTCGGCGCAGCCAGTCGTCGTTGCTGAAATAATGACTGTCCTGAAGCATCTCTATCCATTCCGTCTTGAAATCGTCGCAGATGATCTCGCCATTGCTTCCCGTAGGCTTTACAAAAGGGAACGAGTAGATTAGGTCGGGATGTGAGCCGCGCTCAACCATTGCTTCCGCATTGCCATTAGGGTCGTATTTCTTCAGCATGTGCTTGGCAAACTCTATGGCCACCGCCATCTTGCCGACTCCCTGGGCGCCGACGAAAAGCATGGCATGTGGCACGCGTTCCTCCTTGTCGAGAAGGAACAGGCGGTTTAGCACATCCTGCTGACCGATGATATGTGAGATGCTTGGTTCCAAATTAATTGTGTACGAGTGTTCCGATAGGTTCGCCATCCATAACCTTCTTGAGGTTGCCTACGATGTCCATGTTGAACACATAGATAGGGAGGTTGTTCTGCATGCACATGGCAGTAGCAGTGATGTCCATAACCTTGAGGTTCTTTGCAATGACATCCTGGTAAGTGATGTCGTCGAACTTTGTTGCTGTAGGGTCTTTCTCTGGGTCGGCTGTGTAGATACCGTCAACGCGAGTGCCCTTGAGCATTACGTCGGCTTCGATTTCAATGCCACGGAGCGATGAGCCTGTGTCTGTTGTGAAGTAAGGAGAACCAGTACCAGCAGAGAAGATGCAGACCTTGCCTTCTTCCATTGCTTCGATAGCCTTCCATTTTGTGTAGAACTCGCCGATAGGTTCCATGCGTATGGCAGTGAGCACCTTGTTCTTCACGCCAACAGAGTCAAGCGCTGAACTGAGGGCTAGCGAGTTGATTACAGTAGCGCACATTCCCATTTGGTCGCCCTTTACGCGGTCGAAACCCTTGCCGGCACCAGTAAGTCCGCGGAAGATGTTGCCGCCACCGATTACGATTCCTATCTGCACGCCCATCTCGTGAACTTCCTTTATCTGGCGAGCATAGTCGTTCAGACGCTCAATGTCAATGCCGTAATTCTGCTTGCCCATGAGGCTTTCGCCAGAGAGCTTGAGGAGTATTCTCTTGTACATATAATTCGATTTGTTTTTGTTTTTAGTTTTCGATTTTTACTTATTGCTTGATGATTATATTATGCGTTGTAAATAGCATTATATATAAATCGCCGCAAAATTACGAAAACTTTTTCATATTACTATCATTTGACGCCAAGAATGTTGCATAATTCTTTGATAACAGTCAAAAATAACGGCTGTGTGCGCAAACAATTGGGATTTTCCTTTGCTAAATTGCAATAAGGACATACCTTTGCACCGTCAAAACAACACAAAATCTACAAAATAAATCTTCAATAAACACATTTTCAACTAGATTCAGGAGCGGCGTCATCTCGTGAGAGATTGCAATGCTTAAGACTTAAAAATTTTAATTAATTATGAAAAGATTGTTTTTAATGGTTCTAGTCGTGCTCAGCATGTCTATGACAGTGAATGCAGAAAACGAAAGTAACAACAGCACTGATGTTTACACAATAAACACAAACATCAGAAGTCTCGCAAAGTATCTTGATCTCGACGATCAGCAGATGCTTGATGTGAAAGATGTTCACGCTTCATTCTGCAATGACCTCAAGGAAGCTGCTACAGCAGATGCTGAGGAGAAGGACATGATTGTTAAACTCGCGCTGAAGAAGAACTGCATGTACATGCACATGATTCTCGACTCTAAGCAGTACGCAAAGTACCTCAGAGTGCTCAACGCAACAGTCAACAACAGAGGTCTTAACAAGTAATGATCTTTGAATCCCATTAGATTGGGTAAAACATTACAAAACGAAAGCTGGGTCATAGCGACCCAGCTTTTTTCGTATAGTTATTCTTCATTAGGATTTTTTCTAAAGTCATAATAAAACAAACAAAATCGTCCCGAAAAGGTATAATTGAACCAAATAATTATGTTTTTTTACAATACCTTATACCCAAGGGGTGTAATTTTCTATACGACAGGTTAAGATTAGCACTTGCCTCCTGTCGTTTTATGATTGCGTTTATTCAAACATTGCTTCATTATAACCTTCTTGCCATTCTTGATGTAGATGCCGGCAGGGTGTTAGTTTGCAATTACCATTTCAGAAGGAAATGGAACAATCCCATAAAGGTTATGCCATTCTCGTCTGTATAAGGTACAATATCATCCTCACTATAAATTTCTCTTTTTATATATCTCATAGCAAGGGGGCAAATAATAAGTAATCTGCGCTGTAAAGTTACATCTTTATTTTGGAAAGCAGCTGTTTTTATCCGATATTTTGCGTAAATTTACGTATTTTAGCGGATAGGACACGGTTCCTACTCGATATTTTACGTAAATTTACGCGTTTTAGCGGATAGAATAGGGCCAGAAGCAAATCTGGCGCAAACCCAATAAAGAAAGGATTTGCACCAGATTCGATACTTATTGTTGCGTATTATTCAGACATCACTTCACCAAAACCTTCTTGCCATTCTTGATGATTCAAAATCTTTTGACTCACCGAACTAACAATCAAAGACATGAGCAGTAAAGTTATTTCTTGAATCTTTCCAAGAACATTTTGGGAGTAACGGCCAAGATCTCGGATTTTTTGTAATCCTTGACATTGAATGTTACTATAACATCACATCTGCTACCCATAGCACATCGGTACTGCAAACTATCTTCGAAATCAGAGAACGCCAGATCGTTTATTCCTTGCAAAGCTTCGCGATGCGTGATATCTATTACTTCTGCTATCTGAAGTATACTGTTAAGAATGCTACGCGTTTTCTCTGTTTTCTCTGGTTTATGTATTCCCAATTCCTTGAGTGACAGTTCTACATAATAAGCTATCGTGCACAGTGAAGAAGTAGAGATAAAAGCCTGATGTTCATTGTCTTCTATTTCATCAAGCAAAGCTCTGACCTCCAAAGCCCTATTGCGTCCTTGAAGATACTCCAAGAATATGTTTGTATCGATGAAGATTCTCATACTCCATATTTCTCGCTGAGATGCATACGCTTATAGTCTTTCTGTGGTGCTTTTGAGAGTATTCCCATAAGGTCATCATGACTATGCTTTACACGTGGTGCATCATTATTAGCCATTGCTTTTCTTTCAAGAAGGAGATTCAATGCAATCTCTAACTGCTTCTGCATCCAGTCCTTCAATGCATTGTCATCTATGAAAGCAGAGCGTGCCTGCTGCGCAAGCATATCGTTTATGGAAATATTATAAGTGCACATATTTTTGTTATTTACATTCTGCTGCAAAAGTACGACTTTTATCTGATACGACAAAGGATTTCTGCTTTTTTTGCTATCAAACCACCAAAATTATATTTTCTTTCAAAACTAACAGGAGGAACCTACAAACATTTGCGCCATCTGCATCATCTGTGAGAAAAACAAATCCTTTCATTGTGATTGGGTTATTTGTCTCGCAGATGACGCAGATGGCGCAGATGGATGTTACGATAATTTGTTATTCTACATCGAAATCATCAGAATCATCAAAGATTAACTGATGGAAGCGTTTTGCACCAGCTTCGTCACCACTTCCACCGCCGATAACGATGCTTTCTTGTGAAGTTGCAAGTAATGTCGTTGTATATACAGCAATAACAGAGAATTTGGGAGTTTTATATTTCTTTTTCATTTTCTTTTCAGTTTATTTTACGAATACTTTCTTACCATTCTTTATATAGATGCCGGCAGGGAGGTTCTTGCTGTCCATCTTTACTCCGTTAAGATTATAGATGTTGCCATCATTACGCACTGCATCAACATGCTCAATGGCTGTTGTGCCTTCGTCCTCACCTATCACGCTGAGAGATATAGCCTTAGCATTTGCAGATGAAGAAGAACCGTTTCTTGATTTCACAGTCATTATCCAGCGGTTAGGCTTAACTGTGATTGTTTTTGTAGGACTAAAGTCAAGCACGCCGTTGATAGTCATGTAATACTTATCATTGCCCATCACCCCCTGGCTTGCATACAATCCCGTGAAAGTATATTCGTCAGTCATTGTAGAGCAAGAGTATGATTTCTCTTCTGCAGGATAAAGTACATTGTCGGCAGATGCAAAGGTGTAAGTGCCAGCATTCTTTGGGCGAATGAGGTAAGGCTTGTTAGGATTGGTAGTACCTGTTTTCAGCTTGTTTACGATAAGCTTGTTGGCATCTCTTCCGTCAATCTCACCATCGCCATTGGTGTCTTCGGTTGGGCTGATATTAAAAATCTCGGCAAAGTCAAAATCGTCAAGATAGTCTTCTATGTTAATGCTCATTGGCACATACAATGCATTCCACTTATTTACTACAGATGAAGAGAAAGTCTTTGTGAATGTAAGCTCATCGTATGTCTTTTCTTCTGCGTTAGTATATGCTTCACCATCTATCAGTTCTAATGATTCCTTGATGCCTTCTATTGACTTCCAACTCTTCCACTGACTTGCAGCCTTATAAGCTTCAACTGATCCTTGTGGCACATAGAGGACTCCGCTAGTAATATATTTTGTTCCACTAAACACACTTGATCCCAAAGTTGGAACCTCTGATGCCAAACATGTTAATTCTTGAAGATTACTACAATATGAGAACGCAGAGTTACCAATGCTCGTCACGGAATTCGGGATAGTCACGGAGGTGAGGCCGGAACAGCCATAGAACGCATAGTCACCAATGCTCGTGACGGAATTCGGGATAGTCACCGAGGTGAGGCCGGAACAATAAAAGAACGCATAGTTGCCAATACTTGTCACGGAATTCGGGATAGTCACGGATGTGAGACCAGAACAAGAAGAGAACGCAAGGTTGCCAATACTTGTCACGGAATTCGGGATAGTCACGGATGTGAGACCAGAACAAGAAGAGAACGCATAGTTGCCAATATTTGTCACGGAATTCGGAATAATGTATGTTCCTTGTTTACCACCAGCACAACATATTAACTCCGTTTTATCTATATTGAATAACACATTATCTTCAGATGTATATTTAGAATTGCTACTGTCAACTTTCAAAGATGTAAGACGGCCACAACCAGAGAATGCACCTGCCCCGATACTTACCACGGAATTCTGAACTGTAATAGATAGCAGATAGGAACAACCATAGAACGCAAGGTTGTCAATACTCGTCACGGAATTCGGGATAGTCACGGAATTTATTGATGTCAAACCAGTACGTAGGACCGTTTTGGTGCCTTCTGCATAGATAAGTTCCTTTACATTAGTACAATCAGTGAACGCATCAGCTCCAATACTCGTTACGGAATTTCCTATAGTAACAGATGTGAGACCAGAACAATGTTCGAATGCCCAGTAGCCAATACTTGTAACGGAGTTCGGAATAGTCACTGAGGTAAGGCCGGAACAATAAGAGAACGCCCTTGTTCCAATACTCGTCACGGAATTCGGGATGGTGACAGATGTGAGTTTAGAACAGCCATCGAACGCAGAGTTACCAATGCTCGTCACCTTATATTCCACACTGCCAAACACAAACGTCTCTGGAATAACAACTGCTCCCTTTAAAGGGGAATTATAATTAATAGGGTAATAATCACCATCTTCATCCCATCGATTATCACTGAAATATGTTACAGTAGCCTCTTGTGTGGTTTCATTTATGTTATAGTAAAGATCATCTATACACACATCAAAATCACTATCAATATAACAATTAAAAACTTTGCGACCTGTCACACCACTTCCATCTGTAGCAGATGCTGTTATTGTGACAGAGCCATTCTTCAGTGCCTGTGCCACGCCAGTTTCTTCATCTATACATAATATGTTTGAATCAGATGAGGACCATTTTACTGCTTTTGCAGCATCTTCTGGCAATACATTAGCAGTAAAAGTAACTTTTTCACCTCGGTATGCAAATGATTTATTCGATGATACACTAATGCTTGAGACTTTATTGCCTACAGCAGTGATCTCACAACTCCCAGAAACGCCACTTCCGTCAACTGCAGTGGCTGTGATTGTGGATTTTCCCAAGCCCGTAGCCGTGATTTCGCCAGTGTTAGCATTTACACTTATCACATTAGGATTTGAAGATGACCAGGTTACGGTCTTGTCTTTTGCATTTTCCGGTAATACTGTAGCTGTGAGAGTCTCTGTTTCACCAACTATTATTGTACTACTGCTTGCATTAATGCTGATGCTTGAAACAAGTGCTGGAAGAGGCTGAATATACATGAAACGTGACCATGGATATTTTGTTTTGTATGCATCTAAGGAACTTGCTGGAACGTAAAGCGTTGCACGATACAGTGGGCAATTTTCAAATTGCTCAAAATCTTCATATCTTGTTGACGGAATTTCTGTAGCATAGCAATATACAGATGTGAGTTTCTCACAATTTCCAAATGCAGCTTCACCAATACTTGTCACAGAGTTCGGAATGGAAACGGAGGCGAGATTGTAACAATACCTGAATGCATATTGCCCAATGCTTGTTACGGAGTTCGGGATAGTAATGGAAGTGAGAGCTGCGCAATGATAAAAAGCTTCAGGAGAAATACTCAATACGGAGTTTGGTATATTCACAGAATTAAGGCTAGTACAATTGTAGAACGCATCCCAGCCGATACTTGCCACAGAATTCGGGATTGCTATGGAGGTGAGGCTTGAACATAAAGAGAACGCCGAACTACCAATACTTGTTACGGAATTCGGTATTTCTATTGAAGTGAGACCTGTACATTTATAGAAAGCGTAGTTACCAATGCTCGTTACACCATCTTTTATCTGTACCTTGATAATTTTATCTCGGTTACTGATCCAAGGAGATGAATCAGAATAAAAGTTAGACATACTTCCACTACCGGAAATAGCCAGAGTACCGTCATCATTGAGGACAAATGTGACATTTGCGCCACATGTTCCAGATTGAATAACAGCATTTGCGGTAATAGCCAAGGCTACAAACGCCAACAAAGTTAGAAATCTTTTCATCTTTTTTATAGTTTTTATGAAATTAAACAATCGTAACTATCATAAAAACAAAAAAGTGGAACCCGTCTGCCCGTTCCACTGTTTGGAGGTCTTCGCATTACCCTTCGTAGTCGAACGAGCAATGCCGAAGCCCCACTGATATGATTATACAAACAATGTCTTTGACCTGGACCATAACTTTTGACCAATGTGTACAATAGGTCAAAGCTTATAGTCAACAGCCAAAGAATAGTTCGGATATAATCAACCCGAAAGGACGTCACCATTGCATTGTTCTCGACTACGAAATTTGAAAGTTTGCGAAGTTTCCAAACAGTCAAGCACAAGCGTAGTTACGCTCTTTTGTCATTATGTCTTGTTCCCATAAACTCCCGAAAGAGTTCTGGAACACCCTCCCACCTGAGGTGCCTCGGCATTGCCGTTAACATCCCTAACGTGGTAAAGGACGCTGCAAAAGTAATCAATAATTTTCAATCTGCCAAATAAATCGGCAAGAAAAACGAAACGGGGTGGGAGTTTTGCCAAGAGAATTGCAGATATATGAGGTTGTATTTTTTGTTCGTTCGTTTGTTCGTTCGTTCGTTTTTGGGGGGCATTTTCCCGAACGAACAAACGAACGAACAAATATTTTGAATATATGTTTTCCTCGCGTACATATATATATTTTATTTTTAATTAAGGAATAGTTTATTAATAGGAATAGGATATGTTCTCATTTTTTTTGTTCGTTCGGTTGTTCGTTCGTTTTTGTTACAGATTGTAAGTTGGCGAGTCCGCAAGATTTTAACTCAGAAAAGTTCTCCGAGGATGTGGAATTGCCGATAATTTGTCTGAAAATACCAAAAATGCTGCTCTTTCTGAAAAAGTCATAGGAATTCGAGGTAAGTTACCGTGAGTTTTTAGTAGAGTTCCGCAGGAATAATATGCGAAAGTGACACGAAAATTATGGCTTTTCGGCATGTTTTCGAGGATAAATAGCTGACCTTTCTATTCGCTTGTGATATAACCTATTGATGCTCAAGTGTTTATGTTTACTCCTTAATGCTTCGAAAACAAGCGTTTTTCCCGGCCAAATATGTTTTCATGGATTTTACTTCATTCTAGCGGACGAATCAAAAAGCGGATTGTAAGCAAATACGGGATTTTGCTTACAATTCGGAACTTGGCGATAACAGATTTACAAATCAATAAAACGAACGAACGAACAAACGAACGAACAAAAATTATGAACAGGTTATAGAACTGGCGAAAGTTGAAGGCTTTTACATGATCTCGGAAAGTGGAATCATGACGAAGTCGCGCTCGTGCATCTTGGGGTGGGGGATTGTAAGCTCCGGAGTATTCATAGAGATGTCGTCGTAGAGAAGGATGTCGATGTCGATGATGCGGTCGAAATGGATGCCACCAGCAGACTTGCGTGTTCTGCCCATCTCGCGTTCTATCTGTTGGGTGATATGGAGACATTCCAACGGAGTGAGTTCCGTTTCCACAAGGATTGCTGCATTGAGGAAGTCGTGCTCGGAAACGAAGTCAACCGGTGCGGTACAAATAAAAGCCGATTGGCGCAAAACTGTGCCAACCGACTTTTCTATTCTCTTTATGGCTTCAAGGAGATTCTTCTGCTTGTTGCCAAGGTTTGTTCCTAATGAAAGGTAGAGGTGATGCATATTAGTCGTTCAAAACAAGCATACAATCGCCGTAAACGCCGAACTTATAGTCGTTCTTGAGAGCGAGATTGTAAGCGTCCATGATGAGGTCGAAACCTACGAATGCTGCCTCTGCCATGAGAAGTGTTGTCTCAGGATAGTAGAAGTTGCACACCATGCAGTTTGCAATGCCTGACTCGTAAGGAGGATACATGAAGCGGTTTGTCCAACCAGAGAATTCCTTGAGCGTATTGCTTGTGCTCTTGGCAGTTTCGATAGCCTTGAATGTGCTAGGACCTACGCAGAGAATCTTTCTCTCTGGATGCTTCTTTGTCTCGTTTACAATCTGGCATGCTTCGGCAGTAACCTCCATCTTCTCAGAGTCCATCTTGAACTTTGAGAGGTCTTCAACCTCGATAGTGTGGAAACATCCGAGTGAAGAGTGAACTGTTACGTATGCGAAGTTTACACCCTTGATTTCCAAGCGCTTAAGGAGTTCGCGGGAGAAATGCAAACCTGATGCTGGCACAACGACAGCACCCTCGTTCTTGGCATAGATGTTCTGGTAGCGAAGCTCGTCGTCTTCTTCCACAGGACGCTGGTCGAGGATGTAGTGAGGTATAGGAGTGTCGCCGAGAGAGTAAAGTTCGCGCTTGAAATCCTCGTCGGTAGAGTCGTAGAGGAAACGGAGAGTACGGCCGCGTGAAGTAGTGTTGTCAACAACTTCTGCTACCATGTTGCCTGATTCGTTGAAGAACAGCTTGTTGCCGATTCTTATCTTTCTTGCTGGTTCAACGAGTACATCCCAAAGGCGCATGTCGGCGTTCAACTCACGGAGAAGGAGAACTTCAATCTGGGCGTCAGTCTTTTCCTTTGTGCCATAAAGGCGTGAAGGGAAAATCTTTGAGTCGTTGAAGATAATTGTATCGTCTTCGTCGAAGTAGTTGATGAGGTTCTTGAACTGGATATAGACAGGCTTTCCGTCCTCGTCGAGGAGAGTTTCGCCATTCTCGTCAGTTTCGAACATCTCTATTCTCTCGCTCTTCTTGTGAATGATCATCATCTTTGACTCATCGCGATTATACGCAGGATGGAGTGCAAGTTTTTCTTGAGGAAGTTTGAATTTGAATCTTGACAGTTTCATATTATCATTGGTGATTTAGCGATTTGACGATTTTATATTTTTTTCGATTTTCGATTTTCGATTATTCGAGATAACCTTTAGCCTTTAGCTTTTAGCCTTTACCCTCGCTTGCAGAGCGAACATTTTCTTCCACCCACTCTGGGAAGGTGTCGAAGTTTATGCAGTCTTCCACGTGGACATTACCCACGCGTGTTCGACGGAGTGCTGTAAGGAAAGCGCCGCTGCCGAGAGCTTGTCCGATGTCGCGAGCAAGGGCGCGGATGTATGTGCCTTTGCTACAGACAACCCTTATGCTGAGAAGCATCTTTTCCTGGTCGAAAGCCGTAGCTTCTATCTCATCGATTTTCAGCGTCTTTGCCTTGAGTTCCACTTTCTCGCCAGCTCTAACAAGTTGATATGCACGGTCGCCGTTTATCTTGCAGGCAGAATATTCCGGTGGTATCTGCTGAATCTCGCCGACAAACTTCTGTAGGGTTGTCTCGATGAGTTCGCGGTTGATGTGCTTCGTTGGGTAAGTGTGGTCAACGGTGTGTTCGCGGTCAAAACTTGCCGTTGTGGCTCCGAGCTGGAGTGTGGCTGTATATTCCTTGATGTCACGCTGTAGTGAATCAATCTTTTTCGTAGCCTTTCCAGTGCATAATGTGAGCACTCCTGTGGCAAGCGGATCAAGTGTTCCTGCGTGACCAGTCTTTAAACGCTTTATGCCCAGCTTCCGTGATAGCAGATAGCGACATCTTGCCAAGGCACCGAAGCTGGACATTCCGTAGGGTTTGTCTATGTGAATTATTTCTCCTTCGAAAAAATCCATCTATGTTATTTACAATTTACGGATTTACAATTTACAATTCTTGTAATTAATGTTTACGCGAAAATAAGCAAACCAGCACCTACGAGTGCGCAGTAGATGGCGAAATAGATGAGTTTGCCTTTCTTGACGATGTCTATCATCCACTTGCAAGCGAGGCAACCGCTGATGAATGCTGCCACGAAGCCTACAATCATAGGAAGCGTGTCCATTTGTCCTGCTGCAACCTCTGCTGCGTGCTCAGCGTCAGGAGAGATGATGTGACGGAAATCGAGCAACGCTTCTCCAAGGATAGGTGGGATTACCATGAGGAATGAGAACTGCGCGAGCTTTTCCTTCTTGTTGCCGAGGAGCAAACCAGTTGCTATTGTCGAACCTGAACGAGAAAGGCCTGGAAGTACGGCGCATGCCTGGGCAAGACCTATGATGAATGCATGAAGTGGGGAAATCTTCTCTTTTGGACGCGGTTTTGCGAAATAGCTGAAAGTAAGCAATGCTGCGGTGATAAGCAAGCATACGCCGACAACTATTACCTTAAGATGCTCGTCGCCTTCGTAAAGTCCTTCGATAACATCCTTGAAGCAAAGTCCAACAACGCCAACAGGTATCATTGAGATGATGATGTTGAGCGCGTAGCGCTGCTCCTCAGAGAGGCGTGACAAGAATGACTCGCCAGGAGTTGCCGACTTAAGCGGAACAAAAAGTCCCTTGAGAATCCAAGCTACCTCTTTCCAAAGAATTACGAGCGTGCTGAGAACTGTTGCGACATGCACGAGGATGTCAAACTGCAAGCCTGCCTCTCCAGCTCCTAAAACAACTTTTCCGAGTTCGAGGTGACCGCTACTACTGATAGGAAGATATTCTGTAAGTCCCTGGACAAGTCCAAGGATAAGAGCATGTAACCAATCCACTGATGAAAATTATTAGTTTTAAATTATTAATTATTTATCCTCATCCTTAGGTTTGCGGATGATGGCGTAAACAATTGAGCAGAAACCGATTAGGCTGACAATAGGAGCCACAACAATGCGTCGTGTGCTGAAGATGTCAGGATTGTATTGGGTCTCTGTGGAACCACTGCCGCTCATAAGGATAAAGCCGATGATGACGATGATCATTCCTATGGCAAGCAGGATAAAGTTTATTTTATCAAAAGCAAAATCACGCTTCATATTAATTGTGTGAAATTTAAATCTTGTAAAGGTCGCCTGCCTTCATGTTGAGGAACTTGTTGACCGAGAAATAAGAGCAGAGGAATGTGATGAGCATACCGAAGAGGAAAATCACGGCTGCTGTTATGAAGAACACCTCGTTAGTGAGCACTGTGAGCACATCTGGTTCGCTCGTTGTGAGCATGTAAAGGGCTGAACCGAGAACAACGCATGCAACGATTGACGAAATGAAACCAATGACCAAAGCGTTCTTGAGGAATGGCCAACGGATGAAACTCCATGACGCACCAACCAACTTCATCGTTCTGATGGCGAATCTGCGTGCATAAACGCCAAGGCGAACAGTGTTGTTGATGAGTGAGAAAGATATTACCGTAAGGATGGCAGCAAGAATGAGCAAACCGATGTTGAGCTTGTTCACTGTCTTGTTGACCTGCTCGATGAGGTTCTCTTGGTAATCTACTTCCTGAACGCGTTCGTCCTTCTTCAACTGCTCCTGAATCCAAGAGATGGAGTCGTTGTTTGCATAGTCGGCAGAGAGGTGGATGTCAATCTCAGAAGAGAATGGATTGGCACCTACGAAATCTGTTGGGTCAGCGCCAAGTTCCTCAGTCTGCTCCTTGCTGATCTCTTCTTTGCTGACGAAAGAAACATCAGCGACATAAGTCTTCTTCCTGATGTCGTTGGCGAAAGATTTGCCTTGCGAGTCAGTAAGGTCCTTGTTGAGATACAGAGTGATGGAAATGTTCTCTTTCACATAGTTGGAAAGATTCTTGGCAGTAAGCACTGACAATACAACCAAACCAATGAGAATCAGCACCAAAGAAGTACTGAAACAAAGTGTGATAGTTTGGAAGCTACGCGAATTATTTGTGTTTTTTTGTCTCTTTTTTTTCATTTGGGTGCAAAATTACATTTTTTTTGGTAACTTTGCAACGATTTTCGGCAAAATTGTATCGGCAAATACTTTTTTATCAATTATTAACACTAGTAAAATCGGCAAGTTATGGCAACTATTATCTATAAATCTCCTATTTTCGGTCCTGTGAAAAGTCGCCGTTTCGGCATTTCGCTTGGCGTTAACTTGATGCCTGGCGACGGAAAGATTTGCACTTTCGACTGTGTTTATTGTGAGTGTGGCTTCAATGCAGACTTCAAGCCAAAGCAGAAAAGACCTTCAAGAGACGAGGTGAAAAGCGCTCTTGAAAGCAAGTTGATTGAGATGAAAAGCGAGAACCAGTTGCCTGATGTAATCACATTTGCCGGCAATGGAGAACCAACTGCTCACCCTATGTTTGCGGGCATCATAGACGACACCGTGGCACTTCGTGACACTTATTGCCCTCAGTGCAAGATTACGGTGCTGTCGAATGCCACAATGTTACATAAGGAAGATGTGGTAAAGGCTCTCTTGAAGGTTGACAACAACTGCCAGAAACTTGACACTGTTGACACTGATTACATATTCCGCTTGGATCGTCCGCAGTCGCCTTCATACAAAGCGGAGACAGTAGTAAACCAACTTTGCTCGTTCGGGGGTAGGGTAGTGGTGCAGACAATGTTCCTTACCGGCACCTTGGATGGCGAGGATATCAGCAATACGGCAAATCGGTATGTTGAACCTTGGCTTGATGCACTTGAGAAGATTGCACCGCAAAAGGTGATGATCTATACAATAGATCGTGAAACGCCTTCGCACGAACTCCAGAAAGCCGACAAGGAAACGCTCGATGCCATTGCAGAAAGGGTTAGAGAGCGTGGTTTTGAGTGCTCGGTTTCGTATTAGTTACTCCACCTTCTTTATGAATTTTGCTGGGTTTCCTGCCCAGATTTCGTTGTCAGGAATATCCTTTGTCACAACAGAACCAGCGCCTATTGTAACATTGTTGCCTACAGTTACGCCTGGAAGTATCGTGACGCTGCCACCAATCCAGACATTATTGCCGATTGCTACCGGCTTTGCCCATTCGTCACGGGTGTTGCGCTTCTCTGGATTTGTGCTGTGGCACGCTGTGTAGATGCTTACATTCGGACCTATGAAGCAGTCGTCCCCGATTGTCACATAAGCTTCGTCGAGCACTGTGAAGCAGAAGTTTGCAAAGAATCTCTTGCCTACGCGGATATGCTTTCCGTAGTCGCAATAGAACGGCTGGTTGATGAACACATTCTCGTCGGATGCGCCAAGTATTTCGCGAATGACTTTCTTGCGCTCCTCAAGGTTTGTAGGTTGTATCTGATTGTATCGCCAAATCTTGTCCTTGCAGAGGTTCAGTTCTTCTATGAGTTCAGGATTGCAAGCGTAATACACCTGTCCTGACAACATTTTCTCCTTTTCTGTCATAATGTGTGGTTAAAACCCAAATAATCCATTGGGGTTAAATCATACTGATGAGTTCTTCGAAAGTTGATGCGCATTTGATGCAATCGCTCCATTCTCCACGCACCATATTGCGACTTGCCATGTCATCAAGAAGGGCGATGAGAGAGTCGTAGAAATGGTCGATGTTGTAGAGAATGACTTTCTTCTGATGATAACCGATGGTGTGAGATGCTGCCACGGTGAAGATTTCGTCGAGCGTGCCGATGCCTCCAGGCAATGCTATGATAACATCGCTGTGGATGAGCAACTGATCCTTGCGGTCGGAGAGGTTGTCTGTTGATATCTCGACATCTAGGATTTCACTGCGCTTGCCGTTCTTCTCAACGAGTGTTGGTACAACTCCAATTATCTGACCGCCAGCTTGTTTCGCTGCTTGTGCAATGCAATCCATCAAGCCTACATTGCAACCTCCATAGACAACGGAGTGACCGTTTTCGCCAATCCATTTGCCTAATTCTGCAGTCTTCTCGAAATAAAGTTCTGCGATGTTATTGTTGGCAGAACAAAAAACGCCTATTTTCATATTCTATGTTTTATCTTTTATCGTTTGTTTGTTTTTTGTTTAATTGTACTTCAAGTCACCTGTTATGGCAAGCGAAAGCACGCTGAAACGCACATTGTCCGTCTTCTCCAGAATGCTGTCAGCAAGCGACAAAAGCGTGGCTCCTGTTGTTATCACATCATCGACGAGAAGGATGTGCTTTCCTGAAAGTTGCTCGGGATGAATGCAATCAAAGGCATCCTGCACATTCTTGGTTCGTTCTTCCCTTGACAATGTCGTTTGTGAAGCCTTGAAAATCCTTCTAATGACAGATGTTGTATCAATCTGCTTGTCAACGACTTGCACAATGCCTCTTGCCAGTTCTTCCGCTTGATTGTAACCACGCTCAGTATTTCGCTTTTTCGTTAATGGCGCAGGGATTATGACATCGATATCAGCGAAGAAATCGGAGTTGGGTTGTGAGAATTCCTCAGCCATCATCCTTCCCATCATTCTTGCCAAACCGTAGTTGTGAGAATACTTCATGTTCTTTATTATGGAAGCACTCCTCTCGTTAGGAAGGTAACGCATGAACGAACCAGCTCTTTCTATGGGAATCTTCAGTTCGAAGAGGTTCTTCACTTCGTTTCTCTTCGTGTTCCTGCTGTATGCAGTTCGTGGCAAATCAAGCAGGCAACTTAGGCAAATATGTTCTTCCGTCAAAGACAATCTTCCCCCGCATATAGGGCATATACGGGGGAAGAGGAAATCTGTTATTCGCCTAATTATTAACATCTTAATGTCTGTTGGCTTCGCTGTTGAAGCTAGCCATTACATGTCGAGAGAAACATTGTGCTGCTTGGCCATCTTGCGCATGTTGATTATTCCGTAGCGCATTCTGCCGAGAGCTGTGTTGATGCTTACGCCTGTAATCTCTGCAATCTCCTTGAAAGAGATGTCCTGGAAACAGCGCATGTAAACCACTTCGCGCTGAGGTTCAGGCAATTGCATCATGAGATTCTTAGCGTCCTTCAACACCTGCTTGCTGATGATGAACTGCTCCTTTGAGTTGTCGAACACCGACTGGCTGAACCTTGTCATGTCGTCGCCATAGTTAGGGTCGAAGATGTTCTGGCTCTTCTGCTTGCGGAAAACATCAAGGATTGCGTTATGAGCAATGCGTATTGCCCACGAAACAAACTTGCCATTATCGGTGTACCTGCCTTCCTGGAGGTTCATTATTATTTTGATGAAGGTGTCTTGGAAGATATCTTCAGCGAGTTCCTTGCTATGAACGACAACAAGAATATAAGAGAAAACATCGCCTTTCACTCTGTCAAGAAGCAGGTCGAAAGCGGCGTTATCTCCTTTCGTATAAGAAACTGCCAACTCTTCGTTGGTCATCATTTCTAATGATTTCGTCATTTATTTACTTAATTTGGTCAAGTAAATTTGTTCCGATAGGCAGTTGTTTTTTAGTCGTTTTTAATAAAATGTTGAAGTTATCTGCGTGCAAAAGTACACATTTTAATCCAAACTTGCAAGAAAATTGTCAATTAATTGCCTTGCGATGGAGTCTTTTGATGGTATATTTGGCATATTTTCCCTTGAAAACCATCCTCCGTCGGCAATTTCTTCTTCCTGAAGCTTGATTTCTCCGCTCTCATATTCAGCAGTGAAACCAATCATGAGATTTGTAGGAAAAGGCCATGATTGCGAACCGAAGTACTTGATGTTCTTGACCTTAATGCCAGTTTCCTCCATGAGTTCTCGTTGTACCGCTTCTTCGAGGTTTTCGGAAACTTCCACGAATCCTGCTACAAGTCCGTAGATGCCTGAGCGCAGAGTGTGGGCGTGAACCAGAAGGAACTCTTCGCCTTTGCTAACCAATGTGATTATAGCTGGCTGGATACGAGGCCAAATCTGCTTTCCGCACTTTGTGCAGATGCGTGAGTTGCCTTCTGTCTCTACCATAGTGGCACCACAAAAGCCACAGAATTGGTGTGACTCCTCAAAGTACTCCAGTTCTGCGGCTCTGCGTATTTCCTTGTTAGCCAACAGTGTTGGTCTATCGTATTTCTGCATGTTGCCTTTAGCCTTTAGCCTCGCGACAAGTCGCGAACTATTTGCCTTCCTCCATGTCGCCTTCGATGTAAAGACGAGTCATCTCAACCTTGCCGTTAGCACGAACGGTGATTGTCTTCTTGAAGTGACCAGGGAACTTGCCCTTACCATTGTAAGTGACCTTTATTGTTCCGCTTTCACCAGCCTTGATAGGAGCCTTTGTGTATTCAGGAACAGTACAGCCGCAGCTTGCTACAGCCTGGTTGATGATCAAAGGCTGGTCGCCTACATTCTTGAAGACGAAGACTGCTGTCTGGACAGGGTCTGATTCTGGGAATGTACCTACATTCTGAACAAGCTTCTCAAACTTGATTTCTGCCTGTGCAGCAGCGAAGTTTACTGCTGTGAAGAGCAATGCGAGTGCTATAAGAGCCTTTTTCATACTTACGAATTTTCGGATTTACAATTTACGATTTTCTGAGCCTTGATGCTCTTTTACTACTGCAAAAGTACACATATATTATATATAGTCAAAGGAAATTAAACAATTTTTGCAATTTCTTTTGATATTTATTGATTTTTAAGTAATTTTGCAGCCATTATTAATGGAAATCCATAAATCCGTAAATTTGTAAATCAATAAGATGTACAGAAGCAATACCTGCGGTGAACTCCGCATTGAGAACGCCGGTCAGCAAGTGACTCTTGCCGGCTGGGTACAGAAAAGCCGCAAGATGGGCGGTATGACTTTCGTTGACATCCGTGACCGTTATGGCATCACACAGCTCGTGTTCAACGAGGCAGACGACGCTGATCTCTGCGCAAAGGCTAACAAACTTGGTCGTGAATACTGCATCCAGATTAAGGGTGTAGTAGCTGAGCGCGAAAGCAAGAATGCAAACATGCCTACTGGTGACATTGAAATTCTCGTAAAGGAACTCAATATCCTCAGCGAAAGTGTCACTCCTCCTTTCACCATTGAGGACAATACTGACGGCGGCGATGACCTCCGCATGAAGTATCGTTATCTCGACCTTCGCCGTACTCCAGTGCGCAAGAATCTCGAGCTTCGCCATAAGATGACAATCCTCATTCGTAACTTCCTCGACAACCTGAAGTTCATTGAGGTAGAGACACCAATCCTCATCGGTTCTACTCCAGAAGGTGCTCGCGACTTCGTAGTTCCTTCACGCATGAACCCAGGCCAGTTCTACGCTCTTCCACAGTCTCCACAGACATTGAAGCAGCTTCTTATGGTGTCTGGTTTCGACCGTTATTTCCAGATCGCAAAGTGCTTCCGCGACGAAGACCTCCGCGCTGACCGTCAGCCTGAGTTCACTCAGATCGACTGCGAAATGTCTTTCGTTGACCAGGAAGATGTTATTCAGATATTTGAGGACCTCGCTCGCCATCTCTTCAAGGAGATTCGTGGTGTGGAACTTCCTGCAAAGCTCCAGCAGATGACATGGCATGAAGCTATGCGTCGCTTCGGTTCTGATAAGCCAGACCTCCGTTTCGGCATGGAGTTCGTTGAGCTTAAGGAATTCTTCGACGGCACTGGCGTTGATTTCGCTGTGTTCAACCAGGCAAACTACATCGGCGGTATCTGCGTAAAGGGTTGCGCAAACTACACTCGCAAACAACTTGACCAGCTTACTGATTTCGTTAAGAGTCAGCAGGTTGGCGCTAAGGGACTCGTATATGTGAAGGTAAACGAGGACGGCTCTATCAAGAGTTCTGTTGATAAGTTCTACTCTCAGGAAATCCTCCAGCAGCTTGCTCAGAAGATGGAAGCTGAGAAGGGCGATCTCATCCTCATCCTTTCTGGCGAGTTCGTGAAGAAGACTCAGGTTCAGCTCTGCGCTCTTCGTCTTGAAATGGCAGAGCGTCTCGGATTGAAGGACAAGAACAAGTTCGAGTGTCTTTGGATTGTTGACTTCCCTCTCTTCGAGTGGAGTGACGAAGAGCAGCGCCTTATGGCTACTCACCACCCATTCACAATGCCTAACCCTGATGACATCCCACTTCTCGACGAGCATCCAGAGCAGGTTCGTGCAAAGGCTTACGACTTCGTTTGCAACGGCGTGGAAGTTGGTGGTGGTTCTCTCCGTATCCACGATGGCGAACTCCAGGCAAAGATGTTCGAGATTCTCGGCTTCACACCAGAACAGGCTATGGCACAGTTCGGCTTCCTCATCAACGCATTCAAGTACGGCGCACCACCTCACGCTGGTCTCGCTTTCGGTCTTGATCGCTTCGTGAGCCTCATGGCTGGTCTTGATTCAATCCGTGACTGCATCGCATTCCCTAAGAACAACTCTGGTCGCGACGTTATGCTCGATGCTCCTGGCGCTATCGCAGAGAAGCAGCTTGAGGAACTCCAGATTAAACTTGACTTGAAGGATTAACATTCTCTCAAACTCCAAAATAAAACGCACTTCCTGAAGGTTCAGGAGGTGCGTTGTTTTGTTTGTTGTTATTTGCCGTAATCGTAATCACATCTGTAACCGTAACCGTGACCGTAACCGTAAAGTGCATTAGGTATATATGGTTTGTTTCGCGTACATATATTATATATTAATTTAATTAATGTAATGAATTAATAATATGTAATGGACGAAAACGGAATGCATACGTATTTCGCGGTTACGGTTGCGGTTACGGTTACGCCTAGTTTTCCTGCAGGTTTTGGGTCATAACCCATAGAGATAATTTTATTTCCCGCTGAGTTTTGCCTCAAGTTACGCTGAGTTTTGCCTCAAAAAATGCATTTTTATGAGAGACCGACAATTTCGCCGTCAATAAGGTCGATGTGGTTTGCCTGAGGATCCTTAGGAAGTCCTGGCATACGGATGATGTCTCCAGCGAGAGCAACAATCATTTCTGCGCCTGCGTTGATAACGACATCCTTGATGTTGAAATCGAAGCCACTGACTGCTCCATATTTCTTTTGGTCGGCAGAGAAAGAGAACTGTGTCTTTGCAATGCACACAGGGAAATGGCCAAAGCCGAGGCTTTCAGCCAGTTTTATGCGCTTGAGTGCTGCTGGTGAGAATGTTACGTTGCCTGCGCCGTAGATGTTCTTTGCTACGGCTTCAATCTTCTGGCAAAGAGGCTCATCGTCTTTATACATGAACTTGAGAGGCTCTGATGGCTTCTCCTCGATAGTCTTTACAACGAGCTCTGCCATCTCCTTTGCGCCTTCACCACCAAGAGCGTAAGCGTTGTTGATGACGAAAGGAACGCGTAGGGTGTTCTCGCAATGGTTCTTTATGAAATCCATTTCCTCGTCGGTATCTGTTGCGAAGCGGTTGAATACAACTACTACTGTCTGTCCGAACTTTGTGAGATTGCCAACATGGCGATCAAGGTTGGCAAGACCAGTGCAAATTCCGTTCAAGTTAGGTTCCTTGATCTTGTCGAGAGCAACACCACCATGCATCTTCAAGCCTTGTGCTGTGGCTACGATGACTGTACATGCAGGTTGCAAGCCAGCCTTGCGACACTTGATGTCGTAGAACTTCTCTGCGCCAAGGTCTGCGCCGAAACCAGCCTCTGTGACTGTGTATTCGCTATGTGAGAGAGCCATCTTTGTCGCGATGATGGAATTGCAGCCGTGAGCAATATTAGCGAAAGGACCGCCATGCACAATGGCAGGAGTCTGCTCTGTGGTCTGAACGAGGTTTGGCTGGATTGCGTCCTTGAGAAGAACCACAATTGAGCCTGCGATGCCTAAGTCCTTGACTGTGAAAGGCTTGCCTTCGTAAGTGTAACCGAGAAGAATCTGCTCTATGCGACGGCGAAGGTCAGCCTCGTCCTTTGAAAGACAAAGGATTGCCATGAGTTCCGAAGCTGGGGTGATGTCAAAACCACCTTGTTGCTCAAGACCATTTGTGGATGGGCCAAGTCCGGTAACAATCTGACGGAGACTGCGATCGTTTACATCCAATACGCGACGCCAGAGTATCTCCTTTAGTCCAAAGCCTTCAGCGCGATGCTGGTAGAGATAGTTGTCGAGAAGCGCACTTATCATGTTGTGCGCAGAAGTTATGGCATGGAAATCGCCTGTGAAATGGAGGTTTATCTTCTCCATAGGAAGCACCTGAGCGTAACCGCCGCCGGCAGCTCCACCTTTCATTCCGAAACAAGGTCCGAGCGATGGTTCGCGGAGAGCGACAACAGCCTTCTTTCCGATGGCGTTGAGACCCAATGCGAGGCCGATGCTGACCGTTGTCTTGCCAATACCAGCCTTAGTGGCTGTGATGGCTGTAACAAGTATAAGTTTTCCTTTCTGTTCGCCTATGAGCGAAAGGGGAAGTTTTGCGATGTGCTTGCCGTACTGTTCTATACTGTCGGCAGGAATGTCGATTTTTGCTGCTACTTCAGAGATAGGAGCGAGCTCACATGAGTGAGCAATTTCAATGTCTGTCATTTGTGTTATTAAGATTTAGATTGTTCGAGTTTTGGGGGGACATTTGTTCCTTGTTCAGAAGCAAATGTTGAATGTTGTTCTTAATCCAGTAGCAGTTTTGTGTTGTTCAATAGTCGTGTCGAAAAGCGCCTTACCATAGTAAGAAGCGAGGGCAAAGTTACGAATTAGTTGCGTAAGTACAAAATTTTCAAAAATAAAAAGACAATAATAATCTGTTTTCGGTTAATATTTGTAACTTTGCGGCCTAAAACCATATACTTTGACAATAACTTTTCCCATAGAAATAATCGGAACGATAGCTTTTGCCATCTCCGGAGTGCGACTTGCAGGAAGGCGTGACTACGACCTTTTCGGCGGTTTTGTGCTTGCGTGGGTGACGGCTGTCGGTGGCGGAACCTTGCGCGATGTGATGCTAGGACAGGTGCCGTTCTGGATGACGAGCCCTCTTTATATTATATGTACATTCGGAGCTCTCATTTTGGTGCAGATATTCTCCAGATTGATGGACAAGATGAACAAGGCTTGGGTGTTTTTCGACACGCTTGGACTTGCCCTTTTTACCATTGCCGGCATGCAGAAAACACTCGATTGCGGACAACCGATGTGGGTTGCCATAATGATGGGTTGCATAACTGGTGTGGCAGGTGGTGTCATACGCGATGTCTTAGCAAGTATTCCGCCAGTTATCTGCCAGAAAGATATCTACGCAATGTCTTCAATATTAGGAGGTTGCGTGTATGCCTTGCTACTTCAGTTCGACCTTGATTCGCTGCTTATTTCCGTCATTACTTTCTTCTTTATAACAATAGTCAGATTGCTTGGTCTTCGCTACAACATAGAGTTGCCGAAAATTAGGATGTCTGAGGATAAGAAACACAAGGTTTAAGGCGAAAAATGCGCCTTTTTATGCCGTGTTCTGTGCAAAAAAATCAAAAAAAGAAAAGTTTTCTGACATTATTTACCGTGAAAAACCTTGTTTACACATTATTTGTGTAAATTTGCGCACGAATTATGGAGTTAAAAAAATCACGAAAATACGACCTTGAACGCTCACGACCATTGCGACTTGCTTTGTCGTTCATATCCGTGATAGCCATGGTTGTATTTTTGGGTAGTACTCCGATGATTATTTCTTCCCTAATGAACCTCAGCAACGATTATGGCGATGAGTCGATAGAAGACCTCAACATCGATTTCAATGAGGAGGACGATATGATTCAAGCCATACAGACTGAAGTGCAGGATGAGGTGACAGAGATAATCAAGCCCGTTGAAACCGTGACGGAAGCCGTTGAACCGGAAGAACCGGCAGAAGTCGAAACTACGAAGGAACAAATAGTAGAAACTGATTTCAATCCGGAAGATCTTCTCAAAGAGGAGGAAGATACTCCAATGCAAGAGGAGAAGGATGCCAAGCCGATTGCAAATCCTGAGCAGGAAGATATCCTTATCTCGCAACAGCTCCCTGAATACCCAGGCGGAATGTCGGAGCTTGTGAAATGGCTCAACAAGAACATCAAGTATCCGCAGGCTGCCATCAATCGCAAATTAAAAGGAGAAGTGCAGGTGGCATTCTTCATAGAAAAAGACGGAAAATGTACCGATTTCAAGGTCATCAAGTCGGCTCATCTTCTTCTCGACCAGGAAGCTCTCCGTGTATGCAGAATGATGCCTACATGGAAACCGGGTAAGATAAAAGGAAAAGTGTGCAGGACATACTTCGTAATCCCAATAAATTTTGACCAGACAAACTAAAACAACTTTACCATCATGCCAAATTGTGCAGAAATAGACTCAAAGAAACTACTCTCAATGTTTGAAGATTACCTTGCTGCTTCTGAAATCCACAAGGAGCCACAAGGCATCTACGATCCGATAAACTATGTGCTCTCAATGGGTGGCAAGCGCATTCGCCCTGTGCTTATGCTTCTTGCATACTCGCTCTACAAGGACAATGCCCAGGATATTCTTCCTGCTGCACTTGCCATTGAGACTTATCACAACTACACTCTGCTTCATGATGATGTGATGGATAATGCTGATGTGCGTCGTGGAATGCCTACAGTTCACAAGAAATGGAACGAGAACGCGGCTATCCTTTCCGGTGATTCTATGCTCGTCCTTGCTTACCAACGCATGCTTGAGGTAAAGAACGATAGAATAAAGGAGGTGCTCGACCTCTTCACTACGACTGCTCTTGAGATTGGTGAAGGCCAGCAGTATGACCTTGAGTTTGAAACACGCATGGATGTGAAGGAGGAGGAATACATCGAGATGATCCGCCTGAAGACTTCCGTTCTCCTTGCCTGCGCCTTGAAGATCGGTGCTTTGCTTGCGAATGCTCCTCAGGATGACTGCGACAAACTCTATGATTTCGGCATAAACATGGGTTTGGCATTCCAGCTTCAGGACGATTACCTTGATGTCTATGGCGATTTCAAGACATTCGGCAAGGCTATTGGCGGCGACATCCTTTGCGACAAGAAGACATTCATGCTCATCAACGCCATCAACAAGGCTGAAGACTTTGATTTCGGCAAGCAATATAAGACTCCACAAGAGAAGATCTCTGCCGTCACTAACCTCTACAACGAACTTGGTATTGACAAGCTTGCACAGGAGAAAATTGAATGCTACTTCAATCTTGCACGCAAGAATCTCAACGAGGTTTCTCTTCCTCTGGAAATCAAGCAGCCTTTGTATGATTACCTTGATGACATGTTGAAACGCGAGAAATAAGTTAAAGTTAAGTCAAAGTCAATACATGAACTACAACGACGCTCTTCAAGAACTCCAAGGCATAGTCATGGAACTTGAAAACAATCCAACTGATATCGAGTCGCTTGCCAAGAAACTTAAGCGAGCACAAACGCTGATAAAGGCTTGCAAGGACAAACTCACCAAGACTGACGAGGAAATCCAAAAGCTCCTTAAAGCAGAATAAAGCCCGAAAGGCTAAATAAAAAAAGCTCCTATAGTGAGCCCCCGTGCCCAGCGGTTTTCCGCTGGGTCTTAATAACGAAAACTATAAACACAAAAAGCATACAAACTACGATTATGAAAGAATTAGATTGGGCCAATCTCGGCTTCGGTTATCGCAAAACCGACTACAATGTACGCTGCTACTATCGCAACGGTGAATGGGGCGAAATAGAAGTATGTTCAGAGGAAACTATTCCTCTCCACATGGCTGCCACTTGCCTCCACTATGGACAAGAGTGTTTCGAAGGACTCAAGGCTTACCGCTGTCCTGATGGCAAGGTGCGCGTATTCCGCAGCGAGGAGAATGCTGCTCGTATGCAGTCAACATGCCGTGGTACACTCATGCCAGAGCTTCCTACAGAGAAATTCAACGAAATGGTTGACAAGGTTGTCCGTCTCAACGAGCGTTTCATCCCACCATACGAGAGCGGTGCTACTCTCTATATCCGCCCACTCCTTATCGGTACTGGCGCTCAGGTAGGTGTTCATCCAGCAAATGAGTACATATTCCTTATCTTCGTTACTCCAGTAGGTCCTTATTTCAAGGGTGGTTTCTTCGCAAACCCATACGTTATCATCCGCGAGTTCGACCGTTCAGCTCCTCTCGGAACAGGTATCTACAAGGTTGGTGGTAACTACGCTGCTTCTCTCCAGGCAAACAAGAAGGCTCACGACATGGGCTATGCTTGCGAGTTCTATCTCGACGCAAAGGAGAAGAAGTACATCGACGAGGCTGGTGCAGCTAACTTCTTTGGTATCAAGAACAATACATACGTTACTCCAAAATCAACTTCTATCCTTCCTTCCATCACAAACAAGTCGCTCATGCAGCTTGCTGAGGACCTCGGCATGAAGGTTGAGCGTCGTGCTATTCCTGTAGAGGAACTTGAGGAATTCGAAGAGGCAGGCGCATGTGGTACAGCAGCCGTTATCTCTCCAATCTCCAAGATTGACGACCCTGAGGTTGGCAAGTCATATGTCTTCGGCGACAAACCAGGACCATGGTCAGAGAAACTCTTCAAGAAGCTCGTTAATATCCAGTACGGTATCGACGAGGATGTTCACGGATGGACTCGTGTGGTAATCGGCTAATTGATAGAATGATATGAAGAAGAAAGTCCTTATTTATGTGATTATGGTATTGATCCTAACAGTTATTGGTTTCGTAATCAGATTACTTTTGAATTTAATAGTTGGCAATACATCTGATAGTTACACCGAACAATTAATAGAATCATTGGGCTTTTCTATCGTTTTTATTCCAATTTATAACTGGTCACAAAAGAAACTTAAGAGTTAATTTGCACAAAAGGGTCAGACCCCTTTGTGCAAAAATCTCTCAAACGACCTAATATGGGCAAAGGAAAACTTGCGAAATTCGCTGATATGGCATCATACGAGAATGTGTTTGAACACCCATTCTCTGTGATGCAGGATGTTCCTTTTGATATGAAGGGACATTGGCATGAGCAATACTTTAAGAACAACAACCCTATTGTGCTCGAACTCGGGTGCGGTAAGGGTGAATATACTGTGGGCTTGGCTAAGAAGTTCCCTGACATGAACTTCATCGGTATAGACATCAAGGGTGCGCGAATGTGGACAGGTGCCACGCAAGCCATCCAAGAGAAACTTCCGAATGTTGCCTTCATTCGCACGAATATCGAACTCATAGAACGCTTCTTTACTCAAGGCGAAGTAAGCGAGATATGGGTAACTTTCGCCGACCCTCAGATGAAGAAGGTGAACAAGCGCCTCACTTGCACCATGTTCCTTGAGCGTTACCGCAAGATTCTGAAGGATAACGGACTCGTTCATCTCAAGACAGACTCCAACTTCCTCTTCACTTATACCGAGTATATGGCTGAGCATAACCATCTCAAAGTGCTCACCAGTACCCGCAACCTATACGAAGACTGCAAGAAGGAAACTATTGAAGCCTCAGCCCCTGTTCCTGAAGCGTCCGTCACCGTTTCTGAAGCGTCAGCCACCGTTCCTGAAGCGTCCGCTTCAGGTCGTATACTTTCCCTCGCTGCTTCCATCCAGACTTACTACGAGTCCATGTGGATAGACCGTGGTCTTGACATCAAGTATATGGTGTTTGAACTCCCACAGGAAGGCACTCTGACTGAGAGTGAACGCGAGATTCCGCTCGACGAGTACCGCTCTTACCAACGCGACAAACGCTCGCCAAAGGACACGGCTGTATAATAGCCCTTCCCAGCAAGCTCCTCCTTGCAATAGAGCCCTTTTCTTATGCACCTCCCTGCCGTTCTCGGCAGGGCTTAACCCCGAAATCAAATGTTGAACAACCGTAAAGAACAACTCGCTGCCCTTGAGCGTCTGCTCGATGTGCTTGACCGCCTTCGTGCCGAATGCCCTTGGGACAAGAAGCAAACATACCAGTCGCTGCGTCCGAACACCATAGAAGAAACCTTCGAACTCTGTGACGCCCTCATGAAGGAAGACAAGAAGAACATCTGCAAAGAGCTTGGTGATGTTCTCATGCATGTCATGTTCTACTCAAAGATTGGCTCTGAGACAGAGGACTTCGACATTGCAGACGTGGCAAACCAACAGGCAGACAAACTCATCTTCCGCCATCCTCACATCTATGGCGAGGTAAAGGCTGATACGGCTGATGATGTTCTCAAGACATGGGAGAAGATAAAGCTTAAGGAGAAGGATGGCAACAAGACTGTTCTTGCTGGCGTTCCTGCCTCTCTTCCTTCGCTCATCAAGGCTTATCGCATTCAGGACAAGACGCGTAATGTAGGTTTTGATTGGGAAGACCGCAAGGATGTGTGGAAGAAGGTTCATGAAGAAATCGACGAGCTCCAAGCAGAACTTGAGCGCATAGATGCAGCAGCTGTCAACGGAAATGCTGATGAAAAGAAGGCAGCAAAGGCTGATGCCGAGAAAGAATTTGGCGATGTGCTGTTCTCAATGATCAACGCGGCGCGTCTTTACAAGCTTAATCCTGACAACGCCCTTGAATCCACAAACCAAAAGTTCATAAAGCGTTTCAACTATATTGAACAGAAAGCTACGGAACAGGGCAAGTCGGTTGCAGATATGACTTTGGCTGAAATGGACAAGTACTGGGAGGAAGCTAAGAAACTTTAGGTATTGCGTATAGTTTTCTATTTGGCGTTCGAACCTTGACTTATCTTGGCTCATTGCTGATATGCATTGCTAATATTTGTTAAAAGTACGGACTGCATTCGTAATATTCTCAAAAAATAGCGTAAATTTGCAGCCTGAAAACTTTTCTTGCCAAAGATAGTTTTCTCTAGGCCCACTTTATAGCCCTTAAGTCATTCAAGTTTACACATTAATATAATATAAGGTAAAAGTTGTTTCATACAACGTTTAAAAAAGACAGGATATGACATTGAAGACAAATGTAATCAAAACTCTCCTGATGACATTACTACTTTCATCAGGGTTGTTTGCAAATGCACAGACATCAACAGTCTCTTCCGCACCAAAATTGGACATTAATCTCGCCAAGGCAATTGAGATTGCTTTGGCAGATAACCCAACGATGAAGGTGGCTGAGAAGAGCATTGAACTTAAGAAGGTGGCAAACAAGGAAGCTTGGATGAACCTTCTTCCAACCCTTGACGCTCAGCTTGCGCTTTCTCATGCCATTACAGTAGCTGAAATTCGTACAAGTATGGGTACTTTCAAGATGGGTATGGACGGTACAACTACTGCCCAGGGCGGTTTGACCCTCTCGCTTCCGATTTTTGCGCCTGCTATCTACAAGAACATCAGCATGACTAAGGACGACATTCTTCTCGCGCAGGAATCTGCTCGTGGCAGTCAGCTCGACCTTATCAAGCAGGTTACTAAGGCATACTACAGCGCACTTCTCGCAAAGAACAGCGTGGATGTCGTGCAGAAGGCATACGATGTGGCAGCTGAGAAATTCCGTGTCATCGACACTCGCTACCAGCTTGGTAAATCGAGTGAATACGACCAACTCTCAGCTTCAGTACAGATGCGTTCTATGCAGTCATCTCTCGTAAGCACAAAGTCTGGTCTTAACCTCGCTCTCCTTCAGTTGAAGGTGCTCATGGGCATCACGGAGAATGTTGATCTCAACATCACAGACGACCTCAACAATTACGCTAAGAACCCAAAGGTGGAGGATCAGTTCGAACTCAACATGGAACTCGACAATAACTCTGGTCTTCGTCAGATCAACTACAACGAGAAACTCCTCAACCATGTTTCTGATGTGTTGAAGGCAAGTTTCATGCCTACTATCGCTCTCCAGCTTACAGGTCAGTATCAGTCTATGTCAAACCAGGATTGGAACCTCTTCAAATACCACTACTCTCCAAGTAGCACACTTTCGCTTGCTATTTCAATTCCAATCTTCCACGCTACCAATTTTACAAAGCTTAAGAGCAACAAGCTTCAGATAGCACAGCTTCAGGACACTCGTCAGAACACGCTCAACCAGCTCCGTATGGCTGTGGCAAGCTACCGCAATAACATGTATTCTTCAATTGACCAGATGGAGACCAACAAGCAGGCAGTGGCTCAGGCACAGAAGGCTGTTGACATCTCGGCTATGCGCTATGAGGTGGGCAACGGAACCGTGCTTGAACTCAACCAGAGTCAGACAGCTCTCACACAAGCTGAACTCACTTATAGCCAGAGCGTTTACGATTTCCTTACAAACAAGGCTGACCTTGACTACACTCTAGGTCGCGAGACTTATTTGAAATAGAATAAAAAGAAAAACAGATATGAAATTCAAGTTATTATCAATTGCAGCTCTTGGACTTTGCGTAGCATGCACATCTTGCAAGAAAGAGAATGATGGTGCTATGAAGCAGGAGCTTACACAAGTAAAGGTTACTACAGTCAAGAGTGAAAAGATCGGACAGATTGAAACTTATACTGCTACTGTAGAGAGCGATGTGAAGAACAACATCTCGCCAAACGCACCAATGCGTATCCGACAGATTTTCGTTGAGGTGGGCGACTATGTTTCAAAGGGACAGATCGTGGCGCTTCTTGACCAGGCTACTGAGAACCAGTTGGCTATGTCTATCCAGAGCCAGCAGTCTGCCATTGCAGGACAAGAGGCTAACTATCAGGCACTTGTTGCTAATGTTCATAGCTATGAGGCACAGGTTCAGCAGACTAAGCGTGAGGCTGATCGTATGGATGCTCTCTACAAGGCTGGTGGCATCTCAAAGTCTGATAACGAGGCTGTTCAGCTTCAACTCCAGACTCAGCAGCGTGCTCTCGAGGCTCAGCGCGAACAGCTTAAGGCACAGCGTGCTGCCATTGCTGCTCAGCAGGCACAGCTCAAGGGTCTCAATACTCAGAGTGCTTCCGTTGCTGAGAACAACAAGCTTCGCAGCCCTATCAGCGGTTATGTTACAGCTCGCAACTACGATGCTGGCGACATGACAGGCGGTCTTCCTGTACTCACTATCGAGCAGACAAACCCAGTGAAGCTTCTCCTCAATGTTTCTGAGGTTTATTACCACAAGGTAAAGAAGGGTACACCAGTAGAAATCAAGCTCGACGCATACGAAGAGAGAGGTTTCGGCGGTAATGTTACCATCGTTTACCCAACAGTTGACCAAGTTACACACACATTCCCTGTAGAGGTTACAATCAACAACTCTGACCAGGTTGTTCGTCCAGGTATGTTCGCTCGTGCCACAATCACTTTCGAATATAAGGATCACGTAGTAATTCCTGACGAGGCTCTCGTAAAGCAGATGGGTGCTGGCGACCGTTTCGTCTATGTCTATGACCCTTCTTCTCAGACAGTTCGCTACCAGAAGGTTGAACTTGGACGTCACATGGGCGACAAGTACGAAATCAAGAGTGGTGTGAAGCCTAACGAGAAGGTTGTTGTTGCTGGCCAAAGCCGCCTCAACAACGGTAAGAAGGTTCAGGTTGTGAAGTAAAGTTTCGTAAGCTTCGCTACGAAGGCTTAAGGGTAAAAGCTAAAGGGTAAAGGCTTTTTCCCTACAAGATAATAATTAATTGAAGCTATGGTTAAAACTATTGCGCAGCAGCCTTTAGCCTTTACCCTTTAGCCAATAGCCTCAACTTGAAAAGTTGAATAAATGACTTTATACGAAGGTGCGGTCAAACGACCGATTATGACAAGCCTCTGCTTCGTGGCTATCATCGTGTTCGGTGTGTTCTCGTTCGTCAAGTTGCCTATCGACTTGATGCCGGATATCGAGACAAACACCATCATGGTGATGACATACTACAACGGAGCTTCGGCTAACGATATTGAGAATAATGTGACGCGTCCGCTTGAGAACTCGCTCAATGCTGTTGAGCACCTCAAGCACATCACATCTAATTCTCGTGAGAATGTCAGCGTTATCACGCTCCAGTTTGAGTACGGTTACGACATCGACGACCTCACGAACAATGTCCGCGACAAGCTAGACATGGTGAGCAACATGCTCCCGAAGGACGCAAACCAACCAGTGCTCTTCAAGTTCTCTGCCGACATGATTCCTATCCTCCTGCTTTCTGTTCAGGCAGAAGAATCGCAGAAAGCGCTCTACAAGATACTTGACGAGACCGTTGCCAACCCTCTGGCACGTGTGAATGGTGTAGGTACGGTAAGTATCTCCGGTGCTCCTGAGCGTGAAATCAACATCTACATGGATCCTCGCAAGATGGAGGCTTACCATGTTTCTCCTGCTCAGATAAGTGCTGCTATTGCCGCAGAGAACATGAACCTTACAAACGGTACCGTGGATGTTGGTAATCAGACGCTTACGGTTCGTACTGAAGGTGAGTTCAAGGACCCTAAGGAAATGGAGAACGTTATCGTTTCCTCACAGGGTGACAAGATAGTTTATCTGAAGGATGTGGCACGCATCGAGGATAACCTTGAGGAGCGTGCGCAGCGAGCATTTACCAATGGTAAGCAGGGTGCGATGATTGTCGTTCAGAAACAGTCGGGAGCCAACTCAGTGGAAATCTCTGACAAGGTTATCTCAATGCTTCCTGAACTTCAGGAGAACCTCCCTTCTGACGTTAAGCTCGGCGTTATCGTAAACACGTCTGACAACATCAAGAATACCGTAAGTTCTCTTGAGGAAACCATCATGTATGCGATGCTCTTCGTGGCTCTCGTCGTGTTTGTCTTCCTCGGTCGTTGGCGTGCCACGGTCGTTATCGTCATCACCATCCCGATGTCGCTCATTGCGTCGTTCATTTACCTCTTTGGTACGGGCTCTTCGCTCAACATGATCTCGCTTGCGTGTCTTTCCATTGCCATCGGTAACGTTGTGGACGACGCCATAGTGGTGCTTGAGAATGTCACGACCCATATTGAGCGTGGCTCCGACCCTAAACAAGCGGCTATGCATGGTACTCAGGAAGTTGCCATCTCCGTTATTGCCTCTACGCTTACCATGATTGCCGTGTTCTTCCCATTGACCATGGTAACAGGTATGGCAGGTGTGCTCTTCAAGGAGTTGGGTTGGATGATGTGTATCATCATGACAGTTTCTACAGTATCAGCCCTCACCTTTACGCCAATGCTTTGCTCTCTCACGCTTAAGCTCAAGAAGAAGCAGAGCGGATTCTTCAAGAAATTCTATACTCCTATCAGCCAGAAGCTCGACCAGCTCGAGGATTGGTATGAGAAGCGAATTGATTGGGCTGTGCGTCATCGCAAGACAGTGCTTGCTGGTTGTGGTGCGTTCATCGTATTCACCATCGTTGTCGTAAGTCTCTTTGGCATCAAGTCAGACTTCTTCCCTGCCAATGACTCTGGTCGTGTGGGCGTTTCGCTTCAGTTGCCTATTGGTACACGCGTTGAGAAATCGGAGGCTTTGGCTAAGGATCTCACCAAGCTTTGGAGAGAACGCTATGGAAAAGACCTTGAGAACACCAACTTTACCGTAGGTCAGGCAGGCGACAACAACACCTTTGCTTCGCTTCAGGACAACGGTTCTCACATCATATCGTTCAACATGCAGTTCGTCAAGAGTAACGAGCGTGACAAGGGTCTTGCTGAGATTTGTGACGAGATGCGTCGTGACCTAAAGAACATCCCTGAACTCGCCAAGTATCAGGTTAAGCTTGGTGGTGGTAACGGCGGTATGGGTGGCCAGTCAACTGCTACATTCGAAATCTACGGCTATGACATGGATGTCACTCGCGACCTCGCAGAGGAACTTGCTGGCAAGCTTCGTGACTGTAAGGAAATTTCAGAAGTTGTAATCTCACGTTCTGATTATCAGCCAGAAATCGTTGTTGATTTCGACCGTGAGAAGCTTTCTGCCCAAGGACTTAACCTCAGTACAGCATCAGGTTATGTGCGCAACAGTATCAACGGTTCGCAGATGACTTACTTCCGTGAGGACGGTGACGAGTATAACGTAAAGGTGCGTTATGAACCAGACGCTCGTATCTCTATCGAGGACATCGAGAACATGACCATCCCTAACGGTCGCGGGCAGCTTATCCGCATTCGTGAGGTAGGTAATGTCATCGAGAGCTCAATCCCTCCTACAATCGAGCGTAAGGACCGTCAGCGTTATGTTACTGTAAGTGGTGTGCTTGCCGACGGCTATGCTCTCTCTGATGGTGTTGAGGCTGGTCGTGCCATCTATCAGAAGATGGACGTGCCACAAGGTGTAACAATCCAGGTGGCTGGTACATACGAAGACCAGCAGGAGTCAAACCGTGATCTCGGTACTCTTGGTCTTATCATCATCATCCTCGTGTTCATCGTGATGGCAGCGCAGTTCGAGTCGCTTTCATATCCGTTCATCATCATCATCTCAGTGCCATTCTCATTCTGTGGTATCGCTATCTCACTCGCGCTCACAGGCACCGACCTCAACATCATGTCAATGCTCGGTGGTATCATGCTTATTGGTATTGTGGTAAAGAACGGTATCGTGCTCATCGACTACACACAGCTCCTTCGCGAACGTGGCTATGGACTTCTCCGTGCCGCTACAGCCGCTGCAAAGAGCCGTTTGCGCCCAATCCTCATGACTACCCTTACCACTATCCTCGGTATGCTCCCAATGGCGTTGAGTCAGGGTGTAGGTGCTGAGATGTGGCGACCAATGGGTATCAGTATCATCGGTGGTCTTCTCGTTTCTACATGTATGACGCTCATCTACGTACCTTCAATGTTCTGCATCTTCGGAGGCGTAGGCGTGAAGAACAAGCGTAAGAAACTCAAGGAGAAGCTTGCACTCGACGCTTACTGGAAGGAACATAAGAGCGAAGAGCAGTTTAATTCGTAATTCGTAATGCGTAATCGTAATGAAGCCCTTGTGTTTCAAAGCGTCAGCCTCGAAAATAAATTGTAAATCCGTAAATTGTAAATAATAAATGAAGTCAGTATTTATAGCATACGACCAGGCACTCAGCGAATTGGTTGTCGATGCATTGAGCCGTTCGCTTTGCAAGGGCTACACAATGTTTCCACAGGCAGCCGGTCGCGGTAGTGTCACTGGCGATCCACACCTTGGCTCCCACGCATGGCCATCAACAAACTCAGCCATCCTTACGGTTTGTCCTGACGAGCGTGTGCAGCCACTCCTCGACCGCTTGCACAAGATAGACGAAGAGAACCCACTCCTCGGTCTCCGTGCATTCGTTTGGACAGTAGAACAAAGCATCTAGGCTATTTTTGCACAAAGGAATCTGATCCGTTTGTGCAAATTCTACACTAATAGAATAGGGCGAAGATTTCTGAACCGCCATTCCATTGGAATCATTCCTCAGGCAACGGCTCGGATATCCTCGCCCTTCTTTTTTGCCCTATAGTCAAATTCTATTGGCAAAATGAGAGTTCCATATTAAACTCATATCCTCTGCCGCCATAGTTGTGATGTGAGGCATGCTCTAAAAACAATAGCCGCGACTCTCTCATTTGAGAATCGCGGCTATTTATTTATCTTTATGAATCACTACTGTCCACTAAAAATCGCTAATTGTTCTTTGAAATAATTGAAATATA
>JAKSLI010000018.1 GCA_024401305.1 Bacteroidaceae bacterium
CACCGAAAAGACCGATCTTACCACCCTTGAGGTATGGTTCGAGAAGGTCGATGACCTTGATACCAGTAGCAAGCATTTCCTTTGATGTAGAGAGCTCTTCGTATGTAGGTGGTTCGCGGTGGATAGGATAAGAGTTCTGCATGCCAAGTTCCTTCATACCATCGATAGGCTGACCGATAACGTTGAGCATACGACCCTTGATCTGTTCACCTGAAGGCATACTGATAGGCGCACCCATAGCCTCTACTTCAAGTCCGCGCTGCAGACCGTCAGTATTGTCCATAGCCACGCAACGCACAGTGTCCTCACCGATGTGCTGCTGAACTTCCACTACGAGGTCAGTGCCGTTAGGACGCTTCACCTTAAGAGCATCGTGAATTTTAGGAAGTACCTCCTGTGCATTCTTGCCCTCTGTATCGAAATAAACGTCGATAACAGGACCCACAATCTGAGATATGCTTCCTTTTATATTTGCCATAAGCTATATATTATTAATGTTAAATCTGGTTAGTATTTCGCGCGTGTTTCCTTGTGAATAATGGTTTGCTACCGTTAGGATTTCCGTGCTTATCCGTGTATTAGTGTGGGCAAAGTTATAAAAACGTTTGATTTTACGCAAATGTTTTTGCAAAAAAGTTCCAAAAAAAATTAATATTAGACCATTTGTAAGGAAAATGTAACAAGTTATAGCGCTTTGTTTGCTTGCAGAATTCGTTACAAAAGCAAAATGAGATTACTTGTTCTTCTTCATGTATTCCAGCAGAACATGGAAGCCTGGGTGGACCATTGCACCATGGTCGTGGCCGCCGAGTTCATACAGATATACATTCTCATGACCTACGAGTTTCATCATGCGGTACATGTAAGCCTGCTCTTCGTAACGGCCGAAGAGTTCCAGTTCACGATCGCCTGAGATAAGGAGCATCGGAGGACAGTCCTTGCGCACATGGTAAAGTGGGGCATAATTGTCGATAACAGGCTGAAGCGGACCAATTCCCTGCATCTTGCGGTGGTTGTAGTGTGTTATCATCTGACCACTGAAAGGCACAAGAGCCTTCAGTTTGTCGGGATCCTCACCGAACTTCTGCATCCATGTCTTGTCCAATCCGACAACCGTCAGCAGATATCCGCCAGCAGAATGACCTGCCACATATATTTGCTTCACATCACCGCCATAGCTTGCTATGTTCTTCAGAGTCCACGCAATGGATTCTGCCACATCATTCAATGGAGCATCAATGGTAACCTTCGGCAATAGTCTGTAGTTTGGAGCTACCACAATGCAGCCTTTCTCCTTCAGTTCTTGCGGAATCTCCTTGTTGCCGCCCTCAATGCCGCCGCCGTGATACCACACAACAACCTGGCAATCCTTCTTGCCTTCTGGGTAATAAACATCCAGTTTGCAACGTTCCTTGGCGTAAGAATCGTTGGAAGCGGTGTACGGAATATCCATTACGGTCTTGTAAGCCACATTCTTCTGTGCAAACGATGTGCAGCAGATGGCTAACAGAGTAAAGAGAAGTGCTATTCTTTTCATGTTTTTCAAGATATTTTAATTAAATAGTCATGTTAAAGAAACACGGCTGCGATGGCCAAAACCATGAATATTACGACTACGGCAACGGCAATAAAGTCTCTTTGGACTGCAGAAGGTTCCTGGTCCACCAAGTTATAGTCCGGTTTCTTCAAATATTTGAACTGCAGACCAATGCTGATGCCATACACTACTGCGCCGATGAGGAAACCGAGCAACGCTCCGCAAGCGACATCGCCAGGATAGTGAACACCGAGATATACGCGGCTGTAGCACATGACTATTGCCCACAGGAACATGGCAATGGAAGTCCAACGCTCCCGAAGATAAAGCCATATTACTGTTGCCAATCCAAAGGTGTTTGAAGCGTGACATGATGGAAAACCGTAACTTGCGTGCGTGCGGTAGCCTTCCACAGCATGAACCATCGTATGGATTGGATTGTCTATGCAGACTGGTCTCAGCCTCATGAATATCGGACGGATGATGTGAGAACAACAGAAGTCCGTGAGGAAGAAGGTGAGTCCAACAGTGATGAGGAAGGCAAGGAAATGCTTCGAGAACTTCATTCGCCTATAGAACTCATACAATATTGCAAGATACAATCCAATCCACGTCGGTTTTCCTGATATCAATGACATCAGGACATCAAGATACGGGGTATTTGCTCCATTGATATAGAAAAGTATGTCTTGATCGAGAGCTTCCAAAATCTATTACCAACTATAATTATCAAATAAGGGATCAAAGATTCCTACTTCAACTTTCCGCTCTTCACGCTCAACGGATTCTCCATTTCCTTCTTCCATTGCTTGAGATATTCAAACCAAGCATCGGCAGAATGGAAACCGAAAGTCTCGTTGTCTGAGCCGAAAACGATTCCGTAGTTCAACGCTCTGTGTCTTGGAACCACTTCCAAAGCATAGTTGTCCTTGTTTGCCGGAAGTTCCTTTACCACATTCGCCTTTGGAATCCAGATGCCCAAGCCCACTGTCTCGCGCTTATGACCTGCGCTGTCTTTTTCCGATACAGGCCAGTCAGTACCCCAACAGCCGCGAAGTCCGTGATTATCAGAGAATTCCTTTGAATCCTTTACATTAATCAGACCTGTACAGTAAGTGTTTGATGTAGGATTACTGAACATGCAGCTAACCTCGCAATCGCGATGGCCAGCATAGAGAGTGTAGTAAGTGACCATTGTGACCTTCTCCGCACCTGGAGCAGGAAGCCAATTCTCGTCGAGCACTTCCACGATAGTGCGAAGCGGACCTTCCGCAACGATTCTCTGCGCACGATGGTCAAGATCCTCAAGCATCACAGGACCATTGCCGTCAAAACCGCGAAGCGTACCAACGCCAAGCGTGTTGCCTACCCAAAGCACATCGTCGCCAAAGCCGGCAGCCTTCTGCTGGGCATCTGGATAGAACTGAGTCTGCTTGAGTTCCAGTTGCTTGGTGTATTTACCGTAGATATCTACAGTCTGACGGTGATCAAAGTAGATGCGATAGGCAGCAACCTCACTCTCGAACGCAGCACCATGGTGATGAAGCTGGTTGTAAGGATTTACGCCACGCTTCACCTTCAGCTGGTCTATGTACAAATCCTGCTTGTTGCTCTCCTTTATCTTCTTGTTGGAGAGCATCATATCTATATATACGCGCGAAGGATACTGTTTCTGAACGCCATTGTCAGAGTAAGAAACCTCAGCCTTCAGGGTCTCTTTTCCGTTGATATCCACGAGGAAGCAGAGCGCATCGGCAGTGCCGTCGCCAGTGAGGTCGTCAAGCTGACAAGGAATTTCCTTGCCGTCTATTGTCACCACAGCCTGTCTTACCGTAAAGGGAACATGGTTTAGAAGCACATTCACCGGAGCATCAACACGCTTTGTCTCAATAGGGTTAGTTATTTCAAGGGTCTGCGTCTTCGTCTTGGCACCGACGGTAAGAGCCGAAAGAAGCGCCAAAGTAAGGGTTAGTTTTCTCATATTTAGTGTTTTGCGTTTAGTGCTTAGTATTTAGTGTTTAGTGTTACTTCAGGTATTCCTTCGAATATTCCACATAATGTGCAGCAAAGCTTTCAGCTTGGTTTGGAGCAGTCTTCTTGATGAACTTCGCAGGCACACCGCCCCAAATCTCATGTTCGCCGATCTGAGTGCCACCAAGAACGAGTGCGCCGGCAGCAACGATGGCACCTTCGCCAACAACAACCTTGTCGAGCACTGTTGCACCCATACCAATCAGGCAGCCTTTCTTCAGTGTGCAGGCATGAACCGTTGCGTTATGGCCTATCGAAACATCGTCTTCGATGATTGTCGGACCTGTCGTATTCGTCACATGAACCACAGCACCGTCCTGCACATTCACGCGGTTGCCCATCGTAACAGGTGCCACATCGCCGCGAACTGTAGCGCCAAACCAGATTGAACATTCATCGCCCATCGTCACTTCACCTACGATAGCTGCGTTCTCGGAAAAGTAACAATCTGTACCAAATTTAGGCTTCAAACCTTTATATTCTTTAATTATTGCCATGATTAAGATTACATTTTGTAAGTTTATGCTAATTTTCGGTGACAAAATTACAAATAAATTATCGTATTATAAAATCTTTTTCTAATTTTGTCACCGCTTAGCGCAATATTTTTGATTACACATTAATTATATATAGCCGCCAAGCCACCGTTCCCCGACGATTTCGTCGTCGGCCTACAAACAACCAAAAACAAAAAACTAAAAACCAATAAATAGAAATGAAAAAGATTCGCGCTGCCGTAGTTGGTTACGGTAACATCGGCAAATTCACTATTGAAGCTCTCGAGGCTTCTGACGATTTTGAGATTGCAGGCGTTGTTCGCCGCAATGGTGCAGAAAACAAGCCTGCAGAGCTCGCACAGTATGATGTAGTTAAAGATATCAAGGAGCTCAAGGATGTGGATGTAGCCATTCTTGCTACTCCTACCCGTTCTTGCGAGGAATATGCAAAGCAGATTCTCCCTCTCGGCATCAACACTGTTGACAGCTTCGACATCCACACAAATATTGTTGACTACCGCAAGACTCTCATGGAAATCAACAAGCAGACAGGCACTGTCTCTGTAATCGCTGCAGGTTGGGATCCAGGTTCAGACTCTGTTGTTCGCACACTCATGCAGAGCCTCGCTCCAAAGGGACTCTCTTATACAAACTTCGGTCCTGGCCGTTCTATGGGTCACTCAGTATGCGTACGCTCAAAGGAAGGCGTTAAGGACGCTCTCTCAATGACAATCCCTGTAGGCGAAGGCATCCACCGTCGTATGGTCTATGTTGAGCTTGAAGAAGGTGCAAGCCTCGAAGAGGTTACAAAGGCTATCAAGGCTGACCCATACTTCGCAAGCGACGAGACTCACGTGTTCGCAGTAGAATCCGTTGACGCTCTCAACGATGTTGGTCACGGCGTAAACCTCGTTCGCAAGGGTGTTTCTGGTAAGACTCACAACCAGATGATCGAGTTCAACATGAAGATCAACAACCCAGCCCTCACAGCACAGGTACTCGTAAACGTAGCTCGCGCTTCAATGAAGCAGCAGCCAGGTTGCTACACAATGATTGAAATCCCAGTCATCGACTATCTCCCAGGCGATCGCGAGGACCTCATCAAGCACTTGGTATAATTCTCCGCAACACAAAAACATCTCACAATATTATTCATGGCATGTCATCTCGGCATGCCATTTTTTCTTGCCTGAGCCCAAATATTCTAATGGACTATTCTGGTTAAAATGTATCTGTTTGCAAGAAAATTTGCCGATTTCCTCACAAAAGTTCACTTCGTTGTTGGTTTATTCAAAAAATATCTTAATTTTGCAGCTGAAATTAATACTACCCATAATTATTAACCCCCAAAAAACAATTTAACAGAAATGAAAAAGTTTTTTATGATGATTGCAGCTGTTGCTATGGCTGCTGTTATTTCTTCATGCGGTGACAAGACAGCTCAAGGTGGCAACGCAGATTCTGCACAGGCTGAAACAGCTGAGGTTGAGGCTGAGGCAGCAGCTCCTGCTTCTGACAAACCTATGCAGGAACAGATGAAGGACGCTATCGCTACTCTCAAGGAAGCTTGCGAGAAGAAGGATCAGGACATGCTCGAGAAGGGTATGGACGCTTACCTCGCAGCTCTCGGTTCTGCAAAGTCTATGGATGACCTCCAGGAAATGGAAAAGCCTGAGTACGATCTTGTAAAGGCAATGTCAGGTTCAAACAATCCTGAGGAGTGGGCAGACATGGAACGTTTCAAGAAGTACGAAGGTGCTATCGAGAAGACTTTGGAAGATGTTATGAAGAAGATCATCCCAGGTCTCGCAGAGAAGGCAGCTGAAGCAGAGGAAATAGGCGAAGCATTGGAAGGCACAGAAGAATAATTCTCACTATTCAATCTTCATCAAGCGCAATCCATAGCGCGACAATAAGAAACTCCCACGGAAACGATCGTTTCCGTGGGAGTTTCCTGTATGTTTAGTTCTTCTATATGGGACATTATCTTATGTTACATCATTGCGTATCGCATAACCGTACTATGCATTCTTTCTATCTATGAATGCTCCAATAATTGTCATAATAAGGTTTTAGTTGAGAGGTTATTACATCCATAACCACATCAAATGGAATCATTTCCTTCCATCTTATTTTTCTCAAGAATGCATTCCACCGTACAACGCGAGCGTTATCTCTCGCAAACTCCTCAGAGAACAACTTCAGATTCCCGTTAAACCTTAGTCCTCGGTTCTCGAATGTTGCATAGATAGCGCCATTCAGCGTATCACTTGAAATCTCCTTTGTCTTCAATATTTGGTAACAATCAAAGAAGTCCTTCATACGACTGTTCTTCTCATCCCTATCTATCATTGCGTGAAATTTCTCAGCAATCACAGTTTCTATAGAATAGGCCTTTATTTGTATACCTGGGATTTCTTGCAGCAGCAGGGGAAACTCTATCGTCACTGGACATGGAGTTACAACATCGCCAAATCCGATGTCAATGGACATGTTGTATTCTATCGTATCCATCTTCGCATTGATATAAAAGCGTGTGCCAGGATATTTCTTTTCTACAGCTATTGGTTCTGTACGTAGCCTGTCAACATCAAAGGTTACTCCGTCTTCCGCACATTCTATAGAAAGAACCTCCTTGAACACATTCTCAAGATAGTCTCTGTCTCTGCTTATCTGCATCGCCATAAAGTCAACATCTACCGTAGGGCGCGAGTCCAAACCATCCATTGCATAAAGCAAGGAACCTCCCTTTAGCAGGAAGTTATCCTTATAATTGCTAATGGACACTCTATACAGCAAACGTTCATTAAAATATCTCGCCAACAGGTACATATACTGATATCCCGATTGGTTCATCAGGTTCAACAGCTTAGTCCTAACAGACTTTCCATAATTCGTTATTGCCTTCTTCATTACATCAATACTTCAAGGTAATTATCCAGAACTTTGCTCACCCTCAGTTTTCTTGCATATTCAGAAAGTAGAGTCAGTTTTCTTTCAGGTTTGTTAAGATAAGTCTTTACTATCTCAGCGCATAGGTCAAGACCAATCTTGTTGCGGTACTTTATTGCATCGCACACACTTCTTTCCATGTCTGTTATCCTTACTTGGTAGCCAGATATTTCTTTCAATACCGTTCCGAACTCCAGATTTTCTTTTTTCCAGTAATAAAGTGTAATCGGAAAGATGTTGGAAGTTCTTACCTTGCGCTTTGCTTCTATGGCTATGCAGAAGGCAGGCGGAACGGTTGTGGTCAGTTCGTAATAGCTCCATGCATTATACATACAGACGATACCCTTCGGAACTATCTTTTCCACATCAATCATCGTACTGATGATAGACGACGGCTCAACATAGACACCTTGACGCACTCTGACCAGTTCGCCACGTTTCTCTGCACGCAAAATCTTCAGATAGTCGTTTCTGCTATGGATATCTTTCGCGGAAAACACCCCATTGCGCGATTCATAATATGCATTTGTCCTATTCATATCAGTGCTTTTTACGTGGGCAAAGGTACATTCTTTTTCAAAAATATGCAAAAAGTTACGGAGAATATTGACTTTTACCGTAACTTTTTGCATATTTTACTTCCGAAACGCACTGCATTTTCTTACTTTTGCAGTATGTTTGGTTTCCAATTTTCGCAGAAATCGGTCGGCAAAGCCGACATTTGGAGGAACTAAGCCTTGCCTAAAGGCTCCTTCCTTGCTCGTCCCTCGCAATTCCTTTGAGCCTTTATTCAAGCCTTAGTTTATTCTTCCTGCTTTTTAGCTCATTGAATACGGTCTGGACAGGTCATGATTAGTGGAACTAAGGAAGGAGAACGAGACGGAGTCCAAGGTCGTAGTTCCTGTAGTCTGGCGTGTAGTAGTAACGGTTCGACAAGCGACAGTGCCTCGCATAGTAGTCCCAGCTACCGCCACGACGCACTCGGCTAGAACCATTGTTAGGACCGGTTGGATTTGTTTGAGCAGAGGCTTGATAGTCGCCATACCAGTCAGAACACCATTCCCTCACATTACCGCTCATGTCATAGATGCCAAGTTCGTTTGGAGATTTTGTTGCTACTGGGTGAGTTTTATAGCTGCTGTTATCCCAGAACCAAGCCACCTCTTCTACCGTATTGCTGCCACTGTACTTATAGCCTTTGCTCTGTGAACCACCTCGGGCGGCAAATTCCCATTCGGCCTCGGTAGGCAAGCGGAATTGCTTTTCGGTGACTCCATTCAGTTTCTGTATGAATTTCTGGCAGTCATCCCAAGAAACGTTTTCTACAGGGAGATTATCTCCTTTGAAATTAGACGGATTACTGCCCATCACAGCCTTCCAAAGGGCTTGAGTAACCTCTGTCTGACCGATACAGTAGTCGTTTGTGAGAGTTACTTGGTGGGCAGGTTTCTCGTCATCAGAAGCATCTGAACCTTGCTCAGATGTTGCGCCCATTGTAAACGTACCCGCCTTTACCAATATCATATTGAAGTCAACACCATTAGCATTAATCGTTATCAAGCTATCCAATGTAGGTTTAATATATGTTGAATCTACAGATGTTGTATCTACACCACTTCCTGAAGCTCCCATTGCCCCACCATATATTGAGATAGCTGATATTATCGCGATTATTGCTACCGCTATGCCGCCATACAACTTCCAATTGAAGGATTTCTGTTTTGGCGTAGGAGGCTGAGGTCGGGGGGCTGGACCCGGCTTGGGAGGTTCTGGGACTGGCTTTGGTTTCACGACCTCAACTTTCACAGTATCACCTTCCTCTTCACCAGACTTCGTTTTATCGTTATATTCAGTCTTATCCTCATCCGGATCAACAATATCAATATCCTTACCATCAAGCAACTTTAGGAACTCGTCGATACTTTGCGGACGATCTTCCTCATGTAGCTGCATGGCGGCAGCGATGGCATTGCGAGTGACAGATGAGATTGCCTTTGGCAATGGAGCGAGCGTCTTTTTCTTAAGGAATAGTAAGCCTGAGTTTGGTGGTGTTACGCCAGTAAGAAGCTTATACATTGTTGCACCAAGGGCATAGATGTCGGAAGCAGGAGTAAACTCTGTTATGCCTTCTACTGTCTGTTCGTATGGAGCATAGCCCGGAGTGTTCAAGCCTTGCATTGTGGTGGTGTTCTCGCCAGTGCCTTCGTCGTAATGCTTGCTCGCTCCGAAGTCTATCAGCACTGCCTTGCCAGTGTTATCTACGAGGATGTTTCCAGGCTTAACGTCCAGATGCAGACGGTTCTGTTGATGAACATACTTCAGCGCTGCCGCCACCTGACGGATATATCCGAGCATCTCCGTCTCAGACAATGAACCACGCTTCTTCAAAATGTCATTGAGCGATAGACCGTCAACATACTCCATGACATAGTATGCCGTGCCGTTCTCCTCAAAGAATGTGTTCACATGAACTATATTGTCATGCTTCATCTTGAAGAGAGCACGCGCCTCTTCAATAAACTTCTGGCGAAGCTTTCCCATAAGTTCCCGCTTACTCTGATTCGTAAGCGTTATATGGCTTGTAGCCTCATCACGGACACAATAGTCCTTAACGAAGAACTCCTTGATGGCAACACGTGTTTCCATCAAGGTGTCGTATGCCTCGTAAGTGCAGCCGAATCCGCCCGCACTTATGAAGCGAACTATTTTGTATTGCCCTCCGTGGAGGGTTGAGTTTACAGGTAGAACCATAATTATATCACTCTTTGTGATGTACTAATTCCTTAATTTCATCTAGCAAAGATTTATATTGATCACGCTCTTTTGCCAAAAGTTCATTAGCATAATCAGCATTAGCTAAATCTTCCGTCAATGAAATAATTGATTGATCCATTATTGCTAATTCACCCAACAGTTGAGCTTCTTGAGTTGTCTTTGCTGATTTGCACTTGTTATAAAGGGTCCATATTATAGGTATTCTACTCTTGTTTGGCCATGGGCAGCTATAAATACTCTTTCCATCAGCAGCAAGATGAATACGCTGGTTTCTAAAACATCCATTGTAATTTACATACAATTTGTATCGGTCATCTAATTCATTGGTATGAACACTTCCGTTGACATCAATAAACTCAACCGTATACCATGAATACCAATTTGTTACAGCCTTTACTTTATATCTGTGAATTATTAAGCATTGAACAACTCCTTCGTTATTAAGAATGTCGGGAGTTTCTGATACATTTGTTTCATTATTTTTATCTATTGAGACAAAGACTGAGTCTTGATACTGATAATGTTCTCCATTACTGTTTGTTTTACGCTCAAACTCACTTCTAAGTGAAAGAGCCATATCGTAAAGACTTGTAGTATTTTTCATAATTTTATTTCATTACATTTACAGATTTAACTTTTGTAATCCTAATATGGGTGCAATCAGATTGTATGTTTGAAAAGCATTGTCCCATCCCCCACAACATTCTGGGCTTAAAGCGATAGTCATTACAGCTATGCCGTCTTTTGCTTTCTTTATATCTTTTGCTACCTTAACGATATATTCATCAGTTAAGATTTGTATACTGTCCCTATAAAAATAGTCTAAATCCAAATTTAGGATCCACTGCTCTTCTGTCTCCAAAATTTGACAACTGATAGAATCATACAGATCATGAAAACTTATTGGCATGTCAATTATAAATTTATCTTTAAGTTCTTTATCTTGACAGAACTTTTGGGTTGCGAAATGTGACTTCAGGAACCAATTCGAATAGAACATCTTCGTTTGTTTAATATAACTATCCCAAGTGAAAGCTTTTACATTACGTTTGCCGCTCTTGAAAGATAGACCAAGATACTCTTTTAGTGTTATTTCCTGGTTCTCAATAGCTTTTATGACATCGTCGGGAGCATTCGTTCGAAGATCGTTATGTTGGTCAATGTGATAAAAGTTATAATTAGAATCTTTGTCAAAGGTGTTCAACCAACACCAACCCGCAGCAAGATGATTATCCATTACATAGACATTATCTTGTTGCCATAGAAAATTCAGAATCTCTATAGAAGATTCTTTTTCACGTATATTCTTAGGAGGTTCTAAAAGCCACATATTTTCAAATGCTTGTAAAGACGAGAAAATGAAGTTAATAATTCCTGACGTGTCTGTTTATACAATTATGGAATGAGAACGAGGCGTAGTCCAAAATAGTATGGTCCTTCAAGAGGATAGCCGCCTCCTTCCCAACGTTGCGATACACGACAATACCTAGCAGCAAATTGTTCGTAGTGCCAACCGCCGCCACGAACAGAACCACGGTTATCTCCCTCGGGATCAGTCTCAGCAGAACTGCTATAATTTCCCAACCAATCTTGACACCATTCCCAAACGTTTCCGCTCATGTCATAGATACCAAGTTCATTAGAGATCTTAGTCGCTACTGGATAATAAGTTTGATGTATCTCATTGCTGTACCACGCAACTTCATTAACGTTATTGCTGCCGCTAAACTTATATCCTTTGCTGTTATTTCCACCACGAGCAGCAAATTCCCATTCTGCTTCAGTAGGTAAGCGAAAGGTACGACCAGTAAGTGTATTCAAATTTTCGATAAAAGCCTGGCAATCTTCCAATTCAACACAATCTACAGGAAGATTGTCTCCCTCGAATTGACTAGGATTGTCACCCATCACTGCCTTCCAAAGGGCTTGCGTAACCTCTGTCTGACCGATATAGTAGTCATTCGTGATAGTTACTTCGTGTGCAGGTTTTTCGTCATCAAACGCATCAGAGCCTTGCTCAGGAGTTGCCCCCATAGTAAACGTGCCAGCCTTTACCAATACCATATTGAAGTCAACGCCATTGGCATTAATTGTTATCAGGCTATCCAATGTAGGTTCTATATCTGTAGAATCTACAGATGTTGAATCTCCACCACTTTCAAATGTACCCCATGCTCCGCTCCACCATATTGATAACACTGATATTATTATTGTGATTATGGCAACCGCTCCTATGAATTCTATAATCTTCACATCGTTAGATTTCTGCTCTGGCGTAGGCGGCTGAGGCTGGGGTTCTGGAGCTGGCGCAGGAGGCTCTGGGACAAGCTGAGGTTCAGGCTCTGGTTCTGGATTTACTACACGAAAAGACACAGGGCTCCCCCCATAGGGAACAGTATCATCTTCAAACAGTTCCTTGAATTCAGCCATGCTCTGCGGGCGAAGGTTCTTGTTTATCTGCATAGCCTTCTCAATGGCATTGCGAGTGACTGTGGAAATATACTCAGGCAGCGGCTTCTGCTTCTCACCACTTGATATGGTTGCAGCACTTATCGGCTTTATGCCGGTAAGAATGTTATAAAGCGTTGCACCGAGTGAATATATATCAGTTGCCGGAGTAAAAGTATTTACGTCGTTGCCCATCTGTTCCGTTGGTGCATAACCAACGGTGAATCCATTTATGGTGGCAGTATTCTCACCCGATTCCTCTTCATACTGCTTGCTCGCACCAAAGTCTATGAGCTGTGCTTTCCCCTCTGCATTGACCATGATATTGCCTGGCTTGACATCAAGGTGCAAACGATTGTTCTTGTGGACATATTCCAAAGCATCCGCTACCTGAAGGATGTACCTTACGGCATCTGTCTCAGAGAGAGGTCCTTGAGTGTCAACAATGTTCTTCAGCGAAGGACCGTTGATATAGTCCATCACATAGTATGATGTGCCGTTCTCATCAAACACATCCGACACAGAAACAATACTCGGATGGTTTAGTTTAGCAAGAGCGCGAGCTTCTTCCTCAAATTTACGTCTCAGCTTCTGGAAGAGAGCTGACTTTGCCGTAACGCCAACGGTGATCTGTGAAGTGGTCTCGTCGCGGTTGCAGAAGTCTTTTACGAAGAATTCCTTGATTGCCACACGCTTGTCAAGACCTGTATGTACGCCTTCGTAGGTGCAGCCAAAACCTCCTGCAGCTATGAAACGCTTTATTTCGTATCGGCCTCCCTGAAGGAGTGTTCCTGATGATAAATGATGCATAATGCTTATATGTTTTTATCAAGAATTCAGTATTGTTTTTTGAACACGAATTTCACTCTTACGAATTAAGTTATCAGAAATAAGTTATATTTCATTGATAGTCTATAGCTTTTTATTATCAATAAATTATACTTATAAGACTTATATTAAATGCTGTTGTCTATGATAAGTATAATAAGTTCAATTTATTGATACATAATCCATGTTTCAACGTATATCTAATACCAATTCTTGATAGCTATTACAATGAGAGTTATGATGATGAGAGCAGCAATCAGATACTGCCAGAATGTTTTCTTATTGCTTTCTTTCTTTACCGGCACACGATGGCTCGGGCTGAGCGGAACGGTTGCAGGCTCTGGTTTTTCTGATGCAATGCTTTTCTCCACATGGGTTATCTCCACATATTCCGTCTGGTCAACATAGTCTTCCGTGACCTCACCCTCCACCTTTTCTATAGGAATGAGGTAGGCTGTGTAGTTGTCGCGAGTCTTGTCGATGCTCTCTGCTTCTATGAGCTTGAGTTTCTCTGCATCGGAGCACGTCATGGAAAGCACCTCTGTGAGGCGTTCGTCGGTAAGGTTTTCAAGTACACCGTCGCAACAAAGGAAGAGATAATCGCCCGACTTAACATCGGTGATGTTCTGCACCTCTGCCGAAAGATGCGCAGAGTGAGGCTGGATAGCCTTGGTAATGACGTTCTTTCGTGGGAAGGTCTTAGCTTCCTCCGGAGTAAGTTCGCCTGCTTGCAGCAATGCCTGTACCAGAGAATGGTCGGCACTGCGATAGAGAATGCCGACATTAGGGCGGACATGGTATATGCGGCTGTCGCCCATGTGGGCAGCAAGCACGCCATTGCCATGCAGACATACGCAAGTGAGGGTAGTTGCCATCGTGCATCTATCCTCACTTCCGTCCTTGTCTATGCTTTCCAGAAAAGCGTAAGCCTTCTCCACAGCTATCTGCACGTCGCTTTCTTCAACAACACCTTTTGCGGCAATTGCCTTGGAAAGGTGCTCACCAATGATGCGAGAGGAGTTCTGGCTTGCAACCTCACCATGCTCACTGCCACCAACGCCATCACAAAGAACGATGCAACGGTTGTCGGCAGTGACATCCTCAAAAAGCGGCCATACAGCATCTTCCTGCTGATCCTTGCGACCTATATGAGAGTAGCCTATCGGCTTTCTTAGCTTGAATTCCATATTGTTATTCAGTATATTCTGTAGCATCCTCGAAGTATCGTGGACGCTGGAAGAGCACTTCCGTTGAGCCCATGAGCAGTTTGTCGCCCCATGAGAGGCAAAGCACCTCGCCTATGCCAACATTATTGCCATTGACCTTAACGAGGTTCCTGTCGTTCAGACTTTCAATGTGATGCTCCAAACCGCTGCCACCTTCCTTCACCGTAATGCGAACCTGGACGCGACTCATATACTTGTCTGTCACATCCAGTTTTATGCTTGCTTCACAGGTTGGGGCGTTTCTGCCAGCGGTGTTCACGCCTTTCACAAGCGGATATTCCGTTCTGCCAACATAGAGCGATCCGATAGTGCGATCTTCCTTCTTGAATGTGAGTGCTGTCTCGGTATCGTCATCCGTCACAGGAGCCGTATTCTTAGGCATAGCAGCTTCTATGAATACGGACACCTTTGATCGATGTCCGCATATAGAGCATTTGAGCATTCTGTCCTCAATACCGGCATAATACGGTATCGTCAATACCGCCTTGCATGTAGGACAGGTTACTTTTATGGTATTTGCCATATAATTTATACCATTACTGCATCGTTAGTATAATCCGGCATATCGTCGCTTGCCTGCATGAAGTCGTCGCCAGAAGTCTGCTCAGGCATTGGCACGTTGTAGTCGGAAATGTCCTGAACTTCATTCTCAGAGATAGTACCACTGTCATCAATATCAATAACAGCTACATCAGCAGTACCTTCCTGGTCAACATCAACGAGAAGTCCCTGATGGCCATCCACGCTGATTACAGCAACATCAACATCCTGTCCGTTCATGTTCACATCATGCTCTACACCTATAACGCGGATGTCAACATCTTCGCCGCTGCTTGTCTGCTGAATGTTTTGGTCTTCAATGTTCTGCGGTTCTTCAGGAGCATTGTTCTGCGCAATCGGCTCCTCTGGCTGTTGCGGAGCTTCTGCCTGCTGTGGTGCAGCCGCGTGATGGTGGTGATGATGTACCTCAGTATTATGATAATGATGAACAGTGTGCTCTACAACCTGTGGCTGTGCTGGAGCTTCCGTTTCAGCAACTTCCACTTCGCCATCTTCTGCACCTTCGGCGGTTTCTGCTTCGGCAGTTTCTGCGGCGTGATTGTTTATTGCAGCCTGCGCTCCCATAGTAGCGGCAGAACCTACTGCTGCACCAGCAGCCGCTGCACCAGCCATCTTGAGGTTATCACTTACTGTAGATTTCTTTTCGTTCTTTTCCTGTACTTCTTCGTTCTCAACGTTTCTGTACAAAGTGTCATCGTTTGCCATAGTATTTTTAGTTTTTATTGTTTTTCTGAGTGCAAAGGTAATTCTTTGGGGTCTATTATCAAGAATGATTCTCCGTATAACGGACGAAACCGCCAGTTTGGCTGACGAAATCACTTCTGCCAAACAACAATAGGCATCGTATTGTTGAAATTGCCCCACATTACCGGATGTTGCTTTTCTGCCGTGGCGTATGACACTCCCTGATGCACGAAGTTGTATAACTCCTTTGCTGTGATTGTTCTGTTGCGGTCGGCATCAGCACCGCCTCCAAGTCCGCGTATGAGGAAACGAGTAAACTGTCCGTTCTTGCCGCCAGGCACTTCTTGCGATGTCTCATTGGTGCGAGAAGAAAGGAAGAACATCACATCGCCATTTCGAGCTTCGTTTACGGCAGAAGACTTGTCCTTGCGCAAACCACCACTGAAGCAAGCATCGGCGAAGACCATCTTTCGCCTTGCCTTGCACTGTTTGAAGGCAGTTTGCATCTCTGTATAACTCAAGCCTGTAGCCTTGCTTCTCATATCTACAGGGCAGAAGCCACCTGGATAGCCATGACCTGAGAAGAAGAACACTACTGCATCGTTGCTTCCCGCTTGTCGGCATACTGTCTGTAATGTAGATAGTATGTTCTGCTTGGTAGCATTGCGGCCTTTGAATATATGAATAACGGCATCTTTCTTCTTGCACATCAGCGCATAGTAGCTGTCGGCATCAGCCTCACAGCATCTAAGGTCATTGACAGAAGGTTCGATGTAATCATTGATACCTGCAATTACGATAAATGTTCTTTGAGCATTTGCACAGATTCCGCAAATCAAGAATAATATTATCAATATTGTCTGTCTCATAATTTACCACTTCGTTTTGCAAGCTGTGCAGCATCCTCTGTTTTTCAGGTTCTCGAAAGGAAGGAAGCCTAGGAAACTCTTGCATTTTGGACATACGTAATCTACCATGAACTGCTTGTTCAGATTCTCCATCTTCACAGGCATATCCTGTTGACCCTTAAACGCCATCCAAGATGAAACGGCAATACCGCCAATCATAATCACACCCATGAAAGGTTTTATGGCATTTACGGAATCACCGAGTAGGAATGTAAGGGCGAACAGTACGGTAGAAGCAACGCCCGGCAAGGAGCGCAGGAACTGCTTCTTGGCATTTTCCTGTTGGAGCTTTATCTTTTCTGCCTGGTAGTTGTCATATACTTCCTTAAGCTTATCAAACTCTGCAGTGTAATTTGCAGTTTGCTGAGTGTTAGTTTGCTGACCACCAACAGGCTTGCTGCTAGCAACCAATACATCACCTATGCGAATCTGAAATGTTGGTCCAAGAGTTACTATGGTGTCCTCTGTAACTATCTTCTTGATGATTCTCGCTCCATCAACAAATGTACCGTTTGTAGAGCCGAGATCTTCTATTTCCACCTTGCCATCCGCAAGCTTTGTAACCTTAAGATGGCGTCCGCTTACGGACTTCTCTGTAATTGCGAAAGGCTGATTGCCTTTGCGTCCTACTATTATTTCCATTATGTTTTGTCTATTCTGTCATTTTCTGTTTAAGAACCTTCAATGCCTCCTTTGGTACGGATAATGACACGGACTTATCAGTCGCCATATTGCTTAATGTCAGCGTTTGCTTTGGGAGGCAAATCTGCACAATGTAACGCCTGTCAACGATGTACTTTCTTCCTATACGAATATACATGCCGCGAGTCTTGTCAGTTACGGCATTTTCTATCAGTTTCTCAAACTGAATGAGCGACATCGTAACCATCACACGAAGTCCGTTCTGCATAGTGATATACAGATAATTGCCGTCTGCTTCCGCATAAACCATCTTATCAAGGTCTATCTTGACAAGGTCGTCACGAGTATTGAAAATTATAGGAGTCATAAGTTATAAGTGCAAAAGTAAACTTTTTAAGGCAAATAGACAAGAAAAATCAAGGAAATGTGTGGTTCCTGGCAAGTTTTCTATAAAGAAAACTAAAAATCCTCGTAAACAATTGGAGATTAACGGTTAAACAAACAGAAAGAGTGCTGGATTTTTCAACAAAAAAAGTCCCGAAGTCATGAAAATATCTTCGGCAGTTTTGGGTCGAGTTACCGTGAGTTTTGAAATTATCTCCGTGAGTTTTGAAATTTTCCCTTAGAGATAATTTATTTTCCCTTAAAGATAATTTATTTTCCCTTAGAGATAATTATTTTTTCCTATAGGGTTATGAAGTTTTTACGATTTTACAGAAAATTGCAAGTAAGCCTACACCCTACACCAGCAACCACTTAAACACCTATGTATCAAATATTTACAAGGGTGTAGGCTATAGCATTTGCCTACACCAGCCTACACCTCTGCCTACACCACGTAATCTGACAGAAAAGATGTTACAGCGAGGGTGTAGGGGGTGTAGGCTAATTTGACATTTAGGCAAATACAGGAATGACCCAACCGACAGATGCCGATTGGGTCATTTTTATGTATTAAACTTCAATTAGAGGTTAGCGATAGCGATAACCTTATCTACTGCTGCAGAAAGTCCGTCCTTGTTCTTACCGCCGGCAGTAGCGTAGTGAGGCTGACCGCCGCCACCACCCTGAATGAGCTTGCCTGCCTCGCGTACCATCTGACCTGCGTTGAGACCATTGTCCTTGACAACGTCGTCAGAAATCATTACGCTGAGTGTTGGCTTGTCCTGATGGTGTGTGCCGACAACAGCAAGAAGCTTCTCTGGGCATGCCTGACGGAGCTTGAACACGAGGTCCTTAGCTGCGTTTGGAGCCATAGGAAGAACGGCTGTAACAACCTTCACGCCATTGATTTCGCGAGCCTCGTTGAGGAGCTTAGCCTTTACGCGCTCAACAGCTTCTGCCTGGAAGCTCTCGATAGACTTCTTCATTGCCTCGTGCTCCTCGATATACTTCTGGAGAGTAGCCTGAAGATCCTTTGCGTTGTTGAACATTGCCTTGATAGCCTTTACGCCGTCCTCAAGGTTATAGAGCATCTCCTCGCACTGAGCACCAGTCTTTGCCTCGATACGACGAATGCCGGCAGCAACAGAGCTTTCAGAGATAATCTTCACCATTCCGATGCGACCTGTAGAAGTAGCGTGGATACCACCACAGAACTCTACCGATGGACCGAACTTAACGACGCGAACCTTGTCGCCATACTTCTCGCCGAAGAGTGCGATGGCACCCATCTTCTTAGCCTCTTCGATTGGGCAGTCGCGCTTCTCGTCGATGTGGATATCCTCACGAATCATCTCGTTTACCATGCGCTCTACCTGACGGATTTCCTCGTCTGTAACCTTCTGGAAATGAGCGAAGTCGAAGCGGAGAGTGTCTGGACTAACGAAAGAACCCTTCTGCTCAACATGGTCGCCGAGAACCTGCTTGAGAGCATAGTCGATAAGGTGAGTAGCAGTGTGGTTTGCAGCAGAAGCGTTGCGCTTGTCTGTGTCAACGCAAGCCATGAAAGGTGCTGAAGGATCCTTTGGAAGAGCCTTCACGATATGAACTGACTGACCGTTCTCACGCTTTGTATCGATGATGTTGATTGTCTCATTCTCAGAAACGATAACACCCTGATCGCCTACCTGACCACCCATCTCTCCGTAGAAAGGAGTAGCAGAAAGCACGAGTTCGTAGTATTCGTTCTTCTTCTGAGTAACCTTGCGGTAGCGGAGAATCTCACATTCGTATTCTGTATAGTCGTAACCAACGAACTGCTGTTCGCCAGCCTTGAGCTCTACCCAGTCAGAGTTTTCAACGGCAGCAGCATTGCGTGCACGCTCCTTCTGCTTCTGCATCTCCTGAGCAAAGACTTCTTCGTCAACCTCAACACCGTTCTCACGGCAGATAAGTTCTGTGAGGTCAAGAGGGAAACCGTAAGTGTCGAAGAGACGGAAAGCAGTGACTCCGTCTAAGGTTTTAAGGTTATTAGGTTCTGAGGTTTTGAGGTTCTTCATTGCCTCGTCGAGCATCTTGATACCGTTGGCAAGAGTGCGGAGGAAAGAATCCTCTTCTTCCTTGATAACCTTTGTGATAAGTTCCTGCTGTGCAGGGAGTTCCGGATAAGCACCGCCCATCTCAACAACGAGTGTTGGCACGAGACGATAGATGAATGCGTCCTTCTGTCCGAGGAATGTATAAGCATAGCGAACGGCACGGCGAAGGATACGACGGATAACGTAACCAGCCTTTGCGTTTGAAGGAAGCTGACCGTCAGCGATAGAGAATGCTACGGCACGGAGGTGGTCAGCGATTACGCGCATTGCAACATCAATCTCCTCTGTCTTGCCATATTCCTTTCCAGAAAGAGCACCGATAGTCTTGATGAATGGCTGAAAGACGTCTGTATCATAGTTAGACTGCTTGCCCTGCATAGCGCGAACGAGACGCTCGAAGCCCATACCAGTGTCGATAACGTTGAATGGAAGTCCTTCGAGAGAGCCGTCAGCCTTGCGGTTGTACTGCATGAACACGAGGTTCCAGATCTCGATAACCTGTGGATCGTCCTTGTTTACGAGTGAAGCGCCAGGCACCTTTGCCTTCTCTTCCTCAGAACGAGAATCGAGGTGAATCTCAGAGCAAGGACCGCAAGGACCTGTATCGCCCATTTCCCAGAAGTTATCGTGCTTGTTTCCGTTGAGGATATGATCCTTTGGAAGATGCTTTTCCCAGAAAGAAGCAGCCTCGTCGTCACGAGGAAGACCTTCTTCTGCAGAACCTTCGAACACTGTTGCGTAGAGGTTCTTTGGGTCGAGCTTTAGCACGTCAACGAGATACTCCCAAGCCCAGTCGATAGCTTCTTCCTTGAAGTAGTCGCCGAAGCTCCAGTTTCCGAGCATCTCGAACATTGTGTGGTGGTAAGTGTCGTGACCTACTTCCTCGAGGTCGTTGTGCTTACCGCTTACACGGAGACATTTCTGTGAGTCAGTGGCACGGCGAGACTTAGGCTCACGAGTGCCGAGAATGATGTCCTTGAACTGGTTCATACCAGCGTTTGTGAACATCAGCGTTGGGTCATCCTTGATGACCATTGGAGCAGAAGGTACGATGAGGTGACCCTTGCTCTCGAAAAAGTTCTTAAACGATTCGCGAATTTCGTTTGCTGTCATATCTTTGTAATTATTAATTATCAATTATAAATTATTACTTCCTTTGAGTCATTCTACTCCCCTCCCATTAGGGGGAGGGATTGGTGGGGTGGCTATCAAAGCTCATCCAGCTGTGCCTTAACGGCTTGCAGCTCGTCTCTGACGCTTGTCAGAAGCTCTATCGCCCGGGCTTTCTTCTCCACCACTCCACGATTAGCAGAAATCTCTTTCCGCGCTGCTTCAAGCTTCAGTCCGCGCACCTTGACGAGGTTGTAAATAAGTCGGATAAGTTCGATGTTCTCCTTTGTGTATTGGCGAACATTGTTGCCGGCGGTCTTTGGCTGCAGCGACGGGAAAGCCTTTTCCCAGTAGCGCAGTGTGCTTGGTTCAACGCCAATCATAGCCGACACTTCCCTTATGTTGTAGTAAAGTTTATCTGCCATAGTTTCGGGACAAAAACCGCTGTTTCACATGGGCGTATGTCCACAAATCGTGGCAAAGTTACATAAATATTATGTAATAACTCCATGAATTGCAAAGAAAATTACAACAACTCCCATTTTCTTAATTTCTAAAGGATAAGTAAGCCGTTTTTAGCTAATAAACCGTAACTTTGTGTCTTGGATATTAACGTTCAACACATCATGTCATGAAAAAGATTCTATTATTCCTTATCGTCTGCTCTTTCAGCACAATGGCTATGGCTCAGAAGAAGCCTGTTTCTATCAAGACAAAGCTCATAGCTTTCCTTACCGACTATTACAACAACTCAGTAAACGATCTGCGTGAAGCCAACACACAGTATATTACAAAGGATATCGATCACGACGGCATCGCAGAAATCATCGTCAAAGAGTACAATGCCACCACATTCATCCTCTCAAATGCTGGCGGAAAACTCAGCATACTAACAGAGCGCACATCTCCTGACGAGCATTTCCGAATCTCAGATGACGGCTTCATCGTCTGCGAAATGGAGAAATCATACATAAATGCAACGACTGTTATCAAGTTGAGAAAGAGCAAGATAGCCGATATTGCTACAATGTCTATGGAACACATGGAGATTATTGGAGAAGACGGCGAAGTGGAGTATGACGAGAACATAGAAAAAAGCGACAATTTCGACGAGCTTCAGCCTAAGGGAGAACTCACATACACTTTCAACCTTGAAGGTTGGAAGACATTGGTTACGGTAGCAGCCAAGAAGACTACAAGACGATAAGGGGGAGCAAAGAAAACGCGATTATTTCATCTTTCCAGCCTTATTTCTTGTTATTCTCATTCTTTATTGATAATTTTGCACCGCATTATGGCATTATGTTGTAGTGCTTGAATATATTTGAAACCCTTAATGAAACCATTATGGAATTTACAGAAGTAATAAAGAACCGCTATTCATGCAAGAAGTATGACAGCGAAAAGCAGATAGCAGAAGGTCAGCTCAATGCCATCCTCGAGGCAGGTCGCCTGGCTCCAACAGCAAAGAATCTTCAGGAGCAGCATGTCTATGTTGTGCAATCTCCTGAGAAACTTGCCATCATCGACAAGCATACTCCATGCCGTTACGGTGCTCCAACAGTGCTCGTCGTGGCTTTCGACAAGGAGAATGTATATACTTATCCCACAAGCAAAGGTCCTGAGACTGACCGCCGCAAGTCTGGTACTGAGGATGCTGCCATCGTCGCAACCCACCTTATGCTTGCAGCTGCCAACGAAGGCGTTGACAGTTGTTGGTTGAATTGCGTGCACATTGACGATCTTCACAGTGAGCTTGGTCTTCCTGAGAACGAGGATATCCTCATGCTTCTCGACCTTGGCTATGCCGCAGAAGGTGCCGCTCCACTGTCGAACCATTTCTCTCGCAAACCTCTTTCCGAGACTGTCAGCTATCTGTAATTCAGGTTTTGCGAGATATTCCTTACAACCCACAAAAATAAACTGATGACATTAATAGAGAACAAAACATACGGGGGCGAGCGTCCGCTTTATGCTTCGCACGACCTCGAGATAAAGAATGTAACCATACTTGAAGGCGAATCGGGACTCAAGGAATGCTCAAACATAGTTTGCCGCGACAGCCGTTTCGAGGGCAACTATGTGCTTTGGCGCATCTTCGGACTTCAGATGTTCAACTGCACCATTGCCGAGCCAAGCCGTGCTACGCTGTGGTACACCTACGACATTGAGATGAACGACTGCACGATAGACGGTCCGAAGTCATTCCGCGAGACAGAAAGAGCCGTGCTCAACCGCTGTGAGTTCACGAATGCCCTCGAGACTTTCTGGAGTTGCCGTGACACAAAGCTCGTTGACTGCAACATAAAGGGCGGCGACTACCTCTTCCTTCGCAGCGAGAACATCGAGATTGAGAACATGAACCTGCAGGGAAAGTATGTCTTCCAATATGTGAAGAATGTTGTTATCCGCAACGCTGTCATTGACACGAAGGACGCTTTCTGGGAAGCGGAGAATGTTACTGTATATGATTCAAAGGTGACAAGCGAGTTCCTTGCATGGCATTCACGCAATGTCAAGTTCGTTCGCTGCCATATATCTGGCGGTCAGCCACTTTGCTATGCAGAAGGTCTTGTGCTTGAAGACTGCACATTCGACCCAGAGTCAGACCTTGCTTTCGAATATTCGGATGTGAAAGCCACTATCAAAGGTGGCATAAAGAGCATCAAGAACCCACGCACAGGCTTCATCACCGCTGACTCTGCAGAGGAAGTTATCATTGACGAAAACCTCATAAAGGGTTCTGACTGCGTAGTGACGATTAAAGGTTAAAAGGTTAAGAGGTTAATGAGTTAAGGGCTATGACAATTAATATCACAAATACAGAAATACAATTTCCTTCAGTGGGCAAAGCGTTTTCGCAGAACACGACAATAAGCGTTGCTGCAAATATGCGTGAGGCACTGAAGGAAATTGCCGACATAAACACGGACGAAGCTGTAATAACAGTGAATTCGCCAGTGATAATCGTTCCTGAGGAGCAACTGAAGGAAGAGGATGCCACTGCACTTTACAACCTCTCAATAACAGAGACCGACGAGGAATTGCTGGTTGTCCAGCAGCCTATCGAGGCGATTAAGACTGTGGCGCTGTTTGCCGTAAGCAAGGACTTGAACACCGTAATCGAGGACCATTTCAAGAAATATGAGTTCTCTCACATCGGCATACAGAATCTTGCAGATGCAGTTCCTACGAACGAGAATGCAGCAAAAGAAAGCGTAGCCAAGGTTCTTTCGCTCAAGAACCAGCTTCTCTCAGCCTTTTTCTGCGACGGCGTCATGTATGCTTACGCTTTCAAGCAAGGCAGACTGAACTTCTTCAACCGTTACGAGGCATCCAATGCTCACGACTGCGCTTACATGCTGCTAAGCGTTTGGAAGCAACTAGGTTACAGTCAGTTGAAGGATGAACTGGCACTATCGGGCGAAGTTCTCTTCATGAATGACTTGAAAGAACTTCTCGGCGAATTCATCAAGAAAGTTAATTAATCCAAGTTTCGCAAGCTCAACTTAAGGCTACAAACTACAGAGTACAAACTACAGGCTGCCATGCGGCTTGCAAACATTACTCTGAAAACATAGCGCAGCCAATGTCTGTACTCTGTAGCCTGTACTCTGTAGCCTCGAAGCTTGCTTCGAATAACAATATGCGCATAATAACAGGAGAATACAAAGGCCGTCATTTCGATGTGCCACGCACTTTCAAGGCAAGACCGACAACTGATTTTGCCAAGGAGAACATATTCAATGTGGTAAGAAGCTATGTGGATTTCGACGAAGCAATAGCCCTCGACCTCTTTTCCGGCACCGGCAGCATCTCGCTTGAACTGCTCTCTCGCGGTTGCAAGCAGGTTGTCTGCGTGGAAAAAGACCGCGATCATGCTCGCTTTATCCGTCAATGCCTCGAGAAACTTGGCGACAAGAGATGCAACCTGATAACAGGCGATGTATTCAAATTCATAAAGAGCTGCCACCTGAAGTTTGACTTCATCTTCGCAGACCCTCCTTACGCCCTTGAGAATCTGCCACAGATTCCGGATCTCGTTCTCGACAATGACCTGCTTGCAGAAGACGGTCTTTTCGTTTTCGAACACGGAAAGACAAACGATTTCTCACAGCATCCACGCTTTGTAGAGCACCGTGCTTATGGCAGCGTAAACTTCTCTTTATTCCAATAAAACAGGTTACTCTGCCCTTGTTGCGACCAAACAAACATCAATAAATACGCACAGAAAAGGCAATAATTCATAATTTATAATCCATAATTCACAAAATAGTCGTACCTTTGCACCCGCAAACAAGGAAACGCGCTTGCAAAACCTAACAAATATGATCGCGGAGTGGAGCAGTTGGTAGCTCGCCAGGCTCATAACCTGGAGGTCGCATGTTCGAGTCCTGCCTCCGCAACTAGCGAAAAAAGTCTCAGAAATCATTCTGAGACTTTTTTGTTTTCTTATACCTATTCGCCTGTTATCGTAGCAACTATTCGGCGTTCGCCACCATAATTGCGGAATTCGCAGAGATAGATGCCCTGCCATGTGCCGAGATTCAAGCGACCGTTGGTAATCGGAATGGTGAGACTGTTGCCGACTATGGTACTTTTCGCATGTGCTGGCATATCGTCATCGCCCTCGAAAGTATGCATGTAATATGGTTCACGCTCCTTGACAAGCCTGTCAAAGATGCTGTTCATATCAACTCGAACATCAGGATCGGCATTCTCGTTAATGCTCAAACCGCAACTGGTATGCTTTACAAACAGATGCAAAAGACCCACCTTTGGCAATGAAGGGAGATTCTGAAGCACCTCGCTCGTTACAAGATGAAAGCCGCGAGAGCGCGATTTCAATCTAAATTCTACTTGATTCCACATGCTGATCGTAATTAATGGTTCCCTATTGTCAGGTTGTTGTTTTCCAAATATTTCATCGATTGGAAGATGCTATTGGTGCGTCTGCGCACGAAAGGTCCCGGTTTTGTTGCCGAATACTTTCGCGGACTTGGAAGAATAGCTGCCAGCGTAGCACACTGCATTCGGGACAGTTCTGCCGGTTTTACATTCCAATATTCTTCGGCAGCAGCAGAAATGCCATATATTCCATCGCCCATTTCAATGGAATTAAGATAAACCTCCACAATCCTTTCCTTAGGCCACATCAGCTCAATAAGGAAAGTGAAATATGCCTCCAAGCCTTTTCGCAACCACGAGCGTCCTGGCCAAAGGAACACATTCTTAGCCGTTTGCTGACTGATGGTACTGCCACCACGCAGGCGTCTGCCATCAAGATTCTCCTTTGCTGCCTTCTCTATCGCATCAAAGTCAAAGCCATGATGCTCAATAAAGTGACTATCTTCTGCTGCAATAACTGCTGTCGGAGCGTAATAAGGCATCTCTCCTATGCCAACCCAAGAATGTTTCAGCGTTATCTCCCTGCCTTCATCCGACTGCTCAAAGCAACGTATCACCATCAAAGGAGTGATAAGCACAGGAAAGAATCTCAGCACGACAACCCATAGAATGGTTAACGAAAACACCAATAGGATTATGTTGCGTATTAACTTTAGGACGAATTTCATAAAAAAGGGGAGAGAATGGGAAGAGAAAAGGGCGAGTAAATGAATACTCGCCCATATTTCAGTTGAAAACTAAGTCTTTTATTAGAGCTTACCTGCGTTAGCAGCCTTGATCATAGCCTCAGAAGCGTAAACGAGAACTTCTACGCGACGGTTAGCTACACGACCAGCTTCAGTTGCATTGTCAGCTACAGGAACTGAGCTACCGAAACCAAGGATGTCCTTGATACGAGTAGAAGCAACACCGTTACCAGCGAGGCACTGTGCTACAGAGAGAGCACGCTGCTCAGAAAGAGTCTGGTTCTTTGTTGCGTTACCGTCAGAAGAAGCGTGACCATAAACAGAAATGTCGCAAGTGTCGAACTTCTTCATTACATTAGCAAGCTTGTTGATGTTAGCCTGTGAAGTAGCAGTAACAGTAGATGAAGCCTTTTCGAAGAGAAGACCGCTATCGAAAGTGATCTTGAGGGCGTCGAGACCGTTAACGTCCTTTACTTCTTCGATTGTAGCGTTGAGACGCATTGCCTCAGCTTCAGCCTTTACCTTATCCATGTGCTTACCAATGAGAGCGCCTGTACCAGCACCAACTGCACCACCGATAGCAGCACCGATAGCTGTACCCTTAGTCTTATCGCCCTTACCACTTACGAGATTACCAATGATACCACCGAGGAGAGCACCACCGCCACCACCGATGAGAGCACCGTTCTGAAGAGCTGTACCACATGAGCAAACCATTGAAAGGCAGAGACCCATGATGAAAAGTTTCAATGAATTCTTTTTCATAATTGTAAAATATTAATGTTTATAATAGTTTTAGTTTTTTGCTTTTGGTCTTTAATTATATGAAAGAGCACCTTTGTGAAAGTGTCTTTCCATTAACTTTTTTTAGCACATTATCGGGGGCAAAGTTAAAAAAAATATTTATTTCCGCAAAATAATCCACAGAATAATTGGCGCTCCAATCAGCGGAGTGATTGCATTTACGGGCAAAACCGTAGAATTTATCGGCAAAATGGTAATGAAATGACACATCAAAGCCACGCTACCGCCAATAAGAACCGTATTCGGAATGAGGACAAGATGATTGTCAGTCCTTACGACCAATCGCGCCAGATGCGGAATGGCAAGGCCAAGGAAAGTGATAGGTCCGCAGAAAGCCGTTACGACAGCGGCGAGAACACTGCTGACGATGAGTATCACATTACGGACAGTCTTCACATTATAGCCGAGATTTGCCGCATAATTGTCGCCAAGGAGCAGTGCGTTGAGTGGTTTTATAAGCAGGAAAACGGAGGCAATCGGCAGAAGGGTGAACAGCAATATAGCCGGTATCTGCGAAGCCGTTGTGCTGGAGAATGTGCCAAGTCCCCATACCGTAAATGCCTGAAGGCTGTCTTCCGAACTGAAGAAGCTGAGGATGGAGATGGCAGATGTTGACAAATAGCCTATCATCATGCCCACGATAAGCAGCATGACATTGGAGCGGACAACTGCGGAAATGGCAATGATGAGCAAGGTTACCAGCAAGGCACCAACGGCGGCAGCTACGATAATAGCAAGCTGTCCGCCAAAAGTGGCGCTTACTATCGAGAAGGTTCCGCCCGTGGTAAGCATCAGCAAACTGACCGCAAGGCTCGCTCCGCTATTTATTCCGAACACAGAAGGACCTGCCAACGGATTCTGGAACACCGTCTGGAGCAGCAATCCGCTTACGGCAAGTGCCATGCCGGAAAGCAAAGCCGTGATTGTTGCCGGCAATCTTGAGTCCAAAATTATGAAGCGCCAAGCATCGGAATATGCCTCATCATCGCTGCCCAATAGTATGCCTAGCACATCAGACACAGGAATTTCCACCGCACCTACGCTTAGGCACAGCAGGAAAAGAACAAGTATCAGGACAATATTTGATGCTATTGATTTCACTAATCGGTTTAAAGTTTCTTGAAGTATCGTGGCGTTTCGCCCTTTGAGAACTCTGCTTCCGGATGGAGAAGCACTATCAGGTCGTGCAAAAGATACTCTGGATGGAATGGAGTTTCCTCGAAGAAAGGCGTCTTGGTTGTCTCGCAGCCATAGACTTCGCCTTGCTTGAAAGCCTTGAACACCTTGTATTTCTCGTTGTCTTTTGCAAGCGAAGCAAGGTTGTAATTGCTGTCGCCGCCGTCACTATAGCGCATCAACCAGATGTCGGAATCGGCACATTTCTGCAAAGCCTGCTCGAACGACTGCTCGATGCTGCCGCTCTGCTTGGTGTCTGCGTAAGCGTAATTGCAGTTGGCATCACGAAGTATCTGACCGATTGTTGACTTGCCTCCAGGCATATACCAAGTGGCTTGCACCATCTTGTCCATCATCACGCTCTTGCGGGAAGTGGTTTTTGCGGCAAGTGCCTTGTACTCATTGTATTTCTTCTCGATTTCCTCAAACTGGGCTGCGGCTTCCTTTTCCTCTCCGACTAGCATGCCAAAGAACAGCATCCACTCCGCTCTGCCCAAAGGAGATGTCTCCATGTAGTCGGATAGTTGGATGATAGGAATGCCGAGTTGTGAGATTTTGCCATAGCCATCAGAGCCTTGGAAAGGAGAAAGCATTATGGCATCAGGCTGAAGAGCTATGACCCGCTCCACATTAGGCTGCATGGAACTGCCACAATCGGCAATATTTCCCTTGCGTGCCCCATCCTTAACGAAGTCGAGCTTTATGTAATCAAGGTCACAAACACCAGCAATGGCATCCGTATGCTTGAGACTTTCGTACAATGCGCAATGCACGGAAGTGGAAACAAGTGCCTTCTTTATAGGTGTCTTTACCACGATGAAGCCTTCTTTTACTGACGGATCCACTTTTTCCGGTGCATCCGAGAGCAGATAATTGGCAAGCGCCTTGCCCTCATTCCAGGGGTCGGCAAGAGAGACTGTAGTGTAGCCGTCGTGCTTTACAACGCAGAGATTCTTGGCATACTTCAGCTTAAGAGTATCTCCTTCACCTAACTTTGAAAACGAATTTTGCTTTCCACCTGTACAGGCAGAAAGCAAAACGCACATTATTATATATAGAGATAATCTGAATTTCATATCAAGAGCATTAGTAATCCTCTTCTTCGTCCTCGATGCTGTTGACATCAAGGTCTTCAGGATCCTCATCAACTACGGTACGATAACTTTCTGCTGTGAGTTCGTCTTCATTGAAGTCGTCGTCATCATCATCAGTGCTATCGTCGTAATTGTCGTTCAATTCGTCGTCATTCAAATCGTCGTCATCATCGTCGTCAGCTTCTGCAAGTGGCGATGTACTTCTACGGCGACGCTTTGGCATCAAATCCTCTTCATCGAGGAGATCGTCCTTAACAACGGTTTCCTTCTGCTTTGCAAAGATGAGCTCTACCCACGAACCCTTCTCTACCTGAAGTACATCGAAGCCTTCAGCCACCTTCTTCATGTACAAGGCACTTTCCTCAACGCGGCGGCTCTTTGGCATAGAACTGCTGGTGATGAGGAATCCTGACTGGATGACATCCTTCACTGGCTGTGACAAAGAGTCCCAACCGCCACCAAAGTTGCGGTCGATAAGGTCGAGCAACTTCTGGGCAGAGATATGTCCGATGTTCTGATAAGTAAGGTCAGTGACACGGTTGATGGCATGCTTCTTTATAGCGATAAACATCTGGTTGTTGCTGTTTATCGTAACATCTGCAAGATGGAAGCCTCTCTTTTCGAGAGATTTCTGCAATAAAGTGTTATCCTTTCCTGGTTCTTCTATATCGAAAGCACACTTTATGGTGTTGAGCAACTTGCTGAACTGAGTGTCAATATCTATCTCCTTTGAAGCGTTTTCGAGAATGGTAACTATGTCATTTTCAGACAAATTCCACACGTTACTCTTTGTTAGCGTCTTTGCTGATAGAAGAATGTTTTTTTCGTTTTTTTCCATATTTTATTTTAGGTATATTCCATTTATTAGCATTGCTGCTTTAGTAATTCGCTGCAAAAGTAGCAAAAAACTTATTAAAAAGAGTAAAAAAGCATATTTTTTGCAATCGTTCTCTTAACAAATGTTAATAAATTTAATTGTGTGCCTACACAATTTTGAAGAAAAAAAAAAACAACCAGAAAAGTTTGCAAGAAAAAAAATAAAACCTTACCTTTGCAGTCGTTATCCTGAAAACAATCTTTTTACCTTAAAACTAATACCTATTGAAGATTAAAAGCGGTTACCTGTGAAGGCAAACCGCTTTAATTTTTTTATACCCCTCCGAGTCTATTTCCATCTCTTTTTTCTACTTCTTACGGATTTCCCCTTCATTTGCTTTGACATTACGATTTTTCTTATTACTTTTGCACTCCTAATGACAGAAACAATGGCAGATTCCCTTTCAAAAGTTCAGCGCGAAGCAGTAGAATATATCGACGGTCCTTCGCTGGTAATAGCCGGCGCAGGATCTGGAAAGACGCGTGTTCTCACATACAAGATTGCGTATCTCATGGAGCATGGATACAAACCATGGAACATTCTTGCGCTCACCTTCACCAACAAGGCTGCGAAAGAAATGAAGGACCGTATTGCCAAGATTGTGAACAACGGCGATGCCCATTATCTTGTTATGGGCACTTTCCACAGCATCTTCTCGCGCATATTAAGGTATGAGGCTGAGAGAATAGGCTACGACCGCAACTACACTATCTATGATGACGCGGATTCGCGTGCGGTTATCAAGGCGGCAACGAAGGAAGTTCTGCAACCTATGTGCAAGACGAAGGAGCAACTTGAGAATGCTCTCAAATCATACAAACCGCAAACCATTGCTTCTCGCATTGGATTGGCAAAGAACAGCATGATCTCTGCCCAGCAATACGGCGAGACACGCATGCTTGTGGAGAGAGATACCGTGAACCGTATTCCTGAAACATACAAGATATACAGGGTTTATGAGCGCCTGCTTCGCGAAAACAACGCGATGGACTTTGACGATCTTCTGCTAAACACTTACCTTCTCCTTAAGAACAACGAGGATATTCGCCAGAAATACGCTCAGCTCTATCAGTTCATTCTCGTGGACGAGTATCAGGACACGAATGTCGTTCAGCAGAAGATTCTCGAGCTTCTTGCAAGAGACCATCACAGACTTTGCGTCGTTGGCGATGATGCGCAGAGCATCTATGCTTTCCGTGGTGCCAACATTGACAACATCCTGAAGTTTGAAAAGGTTTATCCTGAGTACAAACTCTTTAAGCTTGAGGAGAACTATCGCTCCACAAAGAGCATTGTTGCCGTTGCAAACGATCTTATAAGCCACAACCAGCGCCAGATTGAGAAGAATGTTTTCAGCAACAATGGCACTGGCGAAAAACCGCAACTCATAAAGGCTGCTAGCGATGAGGTGGAAGCATCCATCGTTGCTCAGAAGATCATTCGCATAAATGCCGTTGAGCATATTCCGTACAATGAGATGGTTATCCTCTATCGTGCGAATGCCCAAAGCCGTAAGTTTGAGGATGTTTTCCGCAAAGACCGCATTCCGTACAAGATTTATGGCGGCATGAGTTTCTACCAACGCGCTGAGATAAAGAACATCCTTGCTTATTTCCGACTGATAGCCAATCCAAACGACAACGAGGCTTTGCGTCGCATAATCAATTATCCGAAGCGCAGTATCGGTGCTACGACTATCGACAAGATTGAAAGTCAGGCAGTCGTTTATGGCGTAAGCATGTGGGATTTGCTTACAAATCCGCTGAGTTATCCTGTAGATGTAAATAAAGGTACGCGCACGAAGCTTGACAATTTCGTGGCACTTATCCAGGGTTTCCGCAGCAAACTCTACACTATTGACGCAGCAACCCTTGGCAGACACATCATTCAGGAGGCAGGAATTGGCGAGGATCTTTACAATGACAAGACGCCAGAAGGTGAAGCTCGCGTAGAAAACCTCCAGGAATTCTACAGCAGTTTGCAGGAATTTGTTGACACTCAGTCGGAAGAAGGCAACCAAGACCAGATAACAATTGCCGATTTCCTTCAGCAAGCTGCGCTGCAAACCGACCAGGAATCAGTGGATGCGAAGGACGACAATACTCCGAAAGTGACAATGATGACAATGCACGCCGCCAAAGGTTTGGAGTTCGATTGCGTGTTCATCGTTGGACTAGAAGAGGAAATATTCCCTTCTCCTCGTAGCGTTGAAAGCCAAAGAGCTTTGGAAGAAGAGCGCAGACTGCTGTATGTTGCCATAACACGCGCCCGCAAGTTCTGCCATCTTCTCTACGCAGAAAGCCGCTATCTCTACGGACAATGGATGAGCAATCCTGTAAGTCGCTTCATAAAGGACATCAACCCGAGCTTACTCTATCAAAGCGGAGGTTTCACGAATTCTCATGGCGGTTATTCAAACTCTCGTGCCGGTTATTCAAACTCACGCGGAGGTTACTCTAGCTCTCGTGGTTCTCTCTTCGGCAGCCAACCTGAATACGGAAGTTATTCGGCAAGACCGCAAAGAGGTTCTTCTGCATCATCGCAAAGAGGTTCTTCTGTTTCCTCATCAAGAGGTTCAGTCAGCCCTACCCCACTGCCATCAAATTTCCGTCGCGTTTCCACTACTCCGAGATCTTCATCGGCAGCAATATCATCACAGGCTTCATCAGTTTCACAGAGAACTTCAACGGTTTCATCGCAAGCTTCGGCAGTTTCACCACAGGCTTCAGCAGCCTCAAAGCAGAAATCCGACCGCGGCAACCTTACCATAGGAACAATCCTTGAGCATAAGCGCTTCGGAAAAGGCAAGGTTATAAAGATAGAAGGCACTGGCGATAACGAGAAAGCTACCGTGGAATTCGAACAGACAGGCAGGAAACAGCTCCTTCTGAAGTTTGCTCTTCCAAGCATCACTGTGTTATAATACTGAGCGCTGATATACTATAATTTGGGAAACTATATACAAAAACTCATCACCTATATACAAATACTCCGGCTATCTCATTATGAAATAGCCGGAGTATTTTATTATCCCTATGATTCCTTAACCTAGGAAAAGGTTATTGGATTAAGACCACAGAGGGGAACATTAGTTCTGTCCAGTGTACTGCTTGATACGCTGTTCTTCAGAGAGTTTGCAGATAAGAAGTCGGTTGTCCTTCTCGGCAACGATGTAACCGTCAAGACCTTGCACTACAACCTGCTTCTCGTCGGTAGCGTGAATGATGCAGTTCTTTGTGTCAAAGACTGAAACATTCTCACCAATCAAAGAGTTGCCATAGAGGTCTTTCTTTGTCTGCTGAAGGAGAGAGCCCCATGTTCCGAGGTCGCTCCAACCGAAGTCTGCTGGGCAAACGAAGATTTCCTCAGCCTTCTCCATGATTGCGTAGTCGATGGAAATGCTTTCGCACTCAGGGAACATCTTATCGATTGCTTCCTGTTCTTTCTCAGAACCATAGACTGCGAGCAAGTCTTCAAAGATAGAATTGATTGCCGGAGCATAAACGCGAAGAGCATTCACGATGGTCTCAACACGCCAAATGAAGATACCTGCATTCCAGAAGAAGGAAGGATTCTTGATATACTCCTCAGCAGTTGCAAGATCCGGCTTCTCCTTGAAAGAGTCAACGCGGAAGATTTCCTTGTTGCGAGTAGAACTATAAGTAAGGTCTGCCTGAATATAACCGTAACCAGTCTCTGGGCGATTAGGCTTCATACCGAGAGTTACGATAGCATCAGTCTCTGCAGTAAATGCCATGCACTGACTGATAACACGCTGGAACTCAGGAGTATTCAGTACGACATGATCGGAAGGAGTAACAACAATGTTCGCTTTCTTGTCAATAGACTTGATCTTCCAGCTAACATAAGCAATGCATGGAGCTGTGTTTCTGCGGCATGGTTCAAGAAGGATATTACCCTTCGGAACATCAGGAAGTTGCTCTGCCACAACATCAGCATAGTTCTTGTTTGTCACCACCCAAATGTTTTCAGGAGCGACAATACCAGCAAAGCGGTCGCAAGTGAGTTGTATCAGTGTACGACCAACGCCCAAAACGTCGATAAACTGTTTTGGGCGTTCTGTTGTACTCATTGGCCAGAAGCGACTTCCGACGCCACCGGCCATTATAACGAGATGATTATGATTCATTATGGAGTATTAAGTAATAAGTAACAAGTAATAAGTATGATTAGTTTTTGTAAACAGTTTTTTGCTGGTGAACATCCAACAAGTGTAATCATACTTATTACCTATTACTTATTACTTTGATTTATGCGTTGATAGCTGCTACACCTGGAAGCACCTTACCTTCGATAGCCTCGAGGAGAGCACCACCACCAGTAGAAATGTAAGATACCTTGTCAGCGAGACCGAACTTGTTTACACAAGCTACAGAGTCACCACCACCGATGAGAGAGAATGCACCGTTAGCAGTTGCCTCAGCAACAGCAGCACCGATAGCGCGTGAACCAGCAGTGAACTCTTCAACCTCGAATACACCAGCAGGACCGTTCCAGAGGATAGTCTTAGCGTTCTTGATAGCCTCAGCGAATGCAGCCTGTGATTCAGGACCAGCGTCGAGACCTTCGAAGTCAGCAGGGATTTCGCCAGCAGGGCAAACCTTAACCTCAGCACCAGCCTTGAAGTTCATTGTATCCCAATCGATAGCGTCCTTTGCGATAACAGCGTCTGTACCGAGAACGAGGTTTACACCGTTTTCCTTAGCCTTAGCGATAACGTCGAGAGCAACCTGGAGCTTGTCTTCCTCGCAGATAGACTTACCAACCTCACCACCGAGAGCCTTAGCGAATGTATATGTCATACCACCACAGAGGATGAGGTTATCAACCTTACCGAGGAGGTTTTCAATGATACCGATCTTAGTAGATACCTTAGAACCACCCATGATAGCAGTGAATGGGCGCTGGATGTCGCCGAGAACCTTCTCTACTGCGTTTACTTCCTTCTCCATGAGGAAACCGAGCATCTTGTTGTCAGCATCGAAGTACTCATCAATAACAGCTGTAGAAGCGTGCTTGCGGTGAGCAGTACCGAATGCGTCCATTACATAGCAGTCAGCGTAAGAAGCGAGCTTCTTAGCGAACTCCTGCTGCTTAACCTTCATTTCCTTCTTTGCAGCGTCGAACTCAGGAGTGCCCTTTTCAACACCTACTGGCTTACCTTCTTCCTCAGCATAGAAACGGAGGTTCTCGAGAAGAAGAGCCTCACCCATCTTAAGGTTAGCAGCCTCTTCAGAAGCGTTAGCGCAATCAGGAGCGAACTTAACGTCAACACCGAGAGCAGCTGATACATTAGGAACAATCTGCTGGAGTGACTTCTTCATATCTACCTTGCCCTTTGGCTTACCCATGTGTGACATCATGATGACAGCACCACCATCCTCAAGGATCTTCTTGAGAGTTGGGAGAGCACCCTTAATACGAGTTTCGTCTGTTACGACACCTTCCTTTGTAGGAACATTGAAGTCCACGCGAACGATGGCTTTCTTGCCAGCGAAGTTGAAATCTGAAATCTTCATACCTTTATTAAGTTTAATAGTTTTTATTGTTTCAAGTTAAGAATAATAATATTCATATAAAGAAAATAATGTATGCGCGCATACGCACGCATACATTATTATATTATATTTAGAAGAAGATGTAACGGTTGTCCTTTACATCAGCCTTCTGAACGAGTTCCTGCATGAACTGCTGAGCAGCCATGAGAGACTGCTGCTGAATCTTCTGAGCGATAGCCTTCTTGTCCATCTTACCGCCAAGCTTCTTCTTGTCAGTAACCTTGAACATGTAAACGCCAGAGTGACCCTTTACAGGAGCCTTGCTAACCTGACCCTTAGTAGTAGCAGCAACAGCACCACTGAGAGCAGATTCCTGAGCACCGATTTCAGGGATGAATACAGGAGAAGCGAATGTAATCTGCTTAACTTCCATAGTCTTAGCGCCCTTTACCTTCTTTGCAGCCTCGTAGTTCTTGCATTCAGCCATGATCTTCTCAGCCTTCTTGTCGTTAAGAGCAAGACCCTTTACATAATTATTTACATCCTCTTCAGAGAGGTCAGCATAACCTTCCTTGTTGATCTTGTCGAGAACAACTACCATGAGGTGGTCGCCATTGTCGCCACACTCGAGGTGCTCTGTATAGAGATCGCCTTCCTTAGTGTCCTTGTTGAAGATCCACTTGAGAGTCTCGCTTGTAGAACGGATGCCAGCAACATTGTGGTCAGTCTTTGCCACATTCTTGGCAACCTTAACCTCGTAGCCGTAAGACTTAGCGTTCTTCTTGAGGTCGTCAAGGTTCTTAGACTTAGCAACATACTCGCTGAACTTGTTGAAAGCAGCTGTGCTTGTCTCCTTAGAGAACTGGATAGCCTTCTTTACAACAGCAACATCGTACATATCCTGCATAGCCTTCTTGTCAGTTACCTGGATAACGAGAGTAGCCTGAGTAAGCTTGATCTTCTGGATAGCGTTAGTCTCACCCTTGAGGAGAGCATTGAGGTAAGTCTTAGTATCCTCGTCAATAGAAGGAGAGTTCTGATACATTGCAGAAGTCATCCACTGCTTAGTACCTGTCTGACCGTACTTCTTAGCGATAGTCTCGAAGTCAGCACCACCCTTGATAGCGTTGATTACAGAGTCAGCCTTAGCCTCAATCTTAGCAGCGTCAGCGTCAACAACCTGGATTGCGCGGAACTCTACTGAATCTGGGAGAGAAACCTTGCTGATAACCTTGATGAGGTTCATAGTGCCTTCAGCCTTGTTCTCCTTAGCAGCTGTAGTAGTACCAACAGCTGTAGAGTCGATGAGAGCTGCGATATCTGAAGGATAAGCTCTCTGCTGCTTTGCAAGACCATTGTAAGGTACGAGTGAACCAGCCTTGCGAACAACCTCTGAAGCATCCTTGCCTTCCTCGAGCTGAGCCTTGTAACCCTCGAAATCCTTCTTGAGAGCGTTCATGTCAGCAGAAGATGGAGTGATAAGGTAGTCAACATACTGGATGTCACGAGTTTCCTCATAGCGACGGAAGAGAGGCTTGAGTTCCTCATACTTAGCCTTAAGGTCAGAATCCTCAACCTTAACATCCTTGTCGTTGATAGAAGTGTAAGGGATAGCAACGAGCTCTACTGTGCTTTCCTCGTTTTCTGCATCGAACTGAGCCTTTACAGAGATGTCGTTAGCGAGCATACAGCCACCAAGGAGAGCCTGATACTTCTGCTGGAGGAGCTGTGTGCGGAGGTTCTTCTCAACAAACTTCCAGTAAGTGTAGATAGACTTCATCTGCTCAGCTGCCTGTGGGTTAGAGCCCTTAGCCTTCTCATATTCACCAAGGAAGTTCTTGAGAGTGTTGACATCAAACTTACCAGTCTGCTGGTTTACGAAAGGAGTCTGAGCGAGCATTGGGTTTGTACCCTCAGCAAGCACATTCTGGAGTTCCTTGTCAGTTACAGTAAGACCGAGCTTCTCGCACTCGTTCTCGATAACCTTGTTTGAAACATACTGCTGCCAAGCCATATCACGGATATTGCTAAGCTCGTCTGCGCTGAAGTCGTCACGCTGCTGCATAACCTTCATTGCTGTTGTGTACTCGTCAACCATCTGGTTGAATGTCTGTACATCAAGTTTCTCACCAAGTACTTCACCTGCACGCTGGCTTGCCTCGTTACGAGTAGTTTCACAAGAGCGGAAGAGCTCTTCAGCGATGAAGGCGAAGAGGGCGAAGCCGATGATGCTGATGAGCAAGAGGCTTCTTTGTCTGATTTTTCCTAATACTGCCATTTTATTTTTAATTTTGTTTTTTCGATTAATTAATGTTCGATTTCGGTTAGTTTACCTAACTATTAATGTGCACTATGCGCACTAAACGGGTGCAAATTTAGAAAAATAAATGATAAACGGGAAATAATTATGGGAAAAAGTGACTTTACGAAAAAGAATAATTAACAATTGACAACAACATTTTACGCAAAACCGCTCAAAAGTAATAACTTTGTATTTGATTGTGCACCCTAGCACATCGTTACATAAACCAACAATACTTCAAAAATGGCAAAGAAATCACTACTGATAACTCTTATCACATTCTCGCTATTGGCATGCTCAAACGGCAGCCAGGCAAACGCAAAAACAGAAGAGACATCCGGCGAAACAGAATTTTCCATCGCACCCGCCGATTACGAAATAGACGATGTCTATGGAGACAGCACAAAGATTGCGCAATGGATTAAGGATGCCGAAGGTGTGGCAGACAAGGATCTCGTACTTTTCTTCTTCAACAAGTTGAAAGGTCAGCCATACGTTGCCCACACTCTCGAGAACAACGCAAGGGAGAAGCTTGTCATCAATGTCCGTGATGTTGACTGCACAACTTCAACCGAAAACATCATGGCGATGGCTATTTGCCGCAAGCAGAACAAGACCACTTTCGCTGATTTCTGCGAAATTCTCAAGAACATCCGCTACGAAATGCCTTACGGTGGCGAAGACCATGAAGGTCGAGTTGCATACAGTCACCGCAATCACTATTTCACAGGCTGGGCAAACTCAAACATCGCTCAAGGCTATTTCGAGGAGATTACGCAGCCTGCCAGCATTTTCTCTGCGACTCAGCGTGTGACTGTTGACTACATGACAGCTCATCCGCAATATTATAAGATGCTGAACGAGACTCCAACAACAGCCGACAGCATAAAGCTTATGGAGCGAAAACTCTCTGATCCTAAGCACAATAGCTACAAATACATCCCAAAATCACGCCTTGCAAACACAAACACGGAAGAGTTCCGCAACACTATTCATGAGGGCGACATCGTGGTTATCCTGACAAACAAGCAAGGTCTTGATACCCAGCACATAACAATGGCTCACTGGGGCGACGACAAGCAGCTTCACATCATGCACGCTTCTTCCCTCAGAAAGCAGGTCATCTATGAGCCTCTCACGCTTTATCAGTACCTTCAGAACCAGAAAACAGCAACTGGCGTGAGAATAATCAGACTGAAATAGCGGGCTTCTCCCGACAAGAAATGACAACCCACGAGATTCTCAAGAAATACTGGGGCTACGACAGTTTCCGCGGCATTCAGGAGGACATAATCGGTCAGATAATGTCTGGCAACGACGTTCTCGGACTGATGCCTACTGGCGGTGGCAAGAGTATCACCTTTCAGGTGCCGGCATTGGCATTGGAAGGCGTTTGCATCGTCGTAAGCCCACTCATCGCCTTGATGAAAGACCAGGTACAGAATCTCAAGGCTCGCCATATAAAAGCTGCCGCAATCTACAGCGGCATGACCCACACACAGATTCTCGACACGCTCGAAAACGCCGTCTATGGTGGCGTGAAAATCCTTTATGTTTCGCCGGAACGCCTTGAAAGTGAGCTCTTTCAAGCCAAGTTAAGCCACATGAAGGTGAGCTTCTTTACCATAGACGAATCGCATTGCATCTGCCAATGGGGGTATGATTTCCGCCCTTCTTACCTCAAGATAGCAGAAATCCGCAAGATTCATCCCACAAAACCCGTGCTTGCGCTAACGGCAACAGCCACTCCAGCGGTTGTCGATGACATCCAGGAGAAACTCGGTTTCAAGCGAAAGAACTGCCTGAGCATGAGCTTCTTACGTCCGAACCTGTCATACATTGTAAGAAAGTCAAAGGACAAGCTCGCAGACATCCTTGAAATCCTCACGGAAAGGGAAGGTTCGGCTATCGTTTATGTGTCAAGCAGGGACAAGACCTCCGAACTTGCCGACACTCTCCGTGGCTGCGGAATAACGGCAGAAGGCTACAACGCAGGACTCACCACCCTTCATCGCGACATCCGTCAGCAGAAATGGACAGATGATCGCACACGAGTCATCGTGGCAACAAACGCTTTCGGAATGGGCATCGACAAGCCTGATGTCCGCACCGTGATACACATGGATGTGCCAACTTCCCTCGAAGCATATTTCCAGGAGGCTGGACGTGCTGGTCGTGACGGCGAACCGGCTCAGGCAATCATGCTTGTTGGCAGCAAGGATGCTTCCATTCTGCAATTGAAATTCGAGGCACAGTATCCTACAGAAGAGTTCATCGGCAAGATTTACGAGCATCTTGGATTCTTCTACGAGGTAGGTGTTGGTTGCGGAAGAGGATATTCCAAGATATTCAATATCAGTAAGTTCTGCAGTACTTACAAGTTTTTTCCGACCCATGTCACATCGGCGCTGCACATTCTCACGAACGCCGGTTACATAAAATATGACGACGAGCGCGACTCTGCCGCAAGAGTGCGTTTCATAGTTGACCGCGACGAGCTTTACCAGCTTGACGAACTGCCTTTGAAACTCAACGATTTCATGCAGACTTTGCTGCGCCGCTACACCGGACTTTTCACGAGTTATGTCAACATCGATGAGGAGATTCTCGCAGAACAGACCGGCATGGCTGTCCAGGAAGTCTATGAATCGCTCCTTGAACTCTCACGCCGTGGCATAATACGCTATATTCCGCGCAGCAAGGAACCGCTGCTGACCTTCGTCATCCATCGTGCTGCGCCGGAGAATTTCTTCCTTCCGAAAGAGTGCTATCAGCTTCTGAAAGAGCGCTTTAAGGAGCGAATTGAATACATGACGCGCTACATCCAGAACGACAGCGAATGTCGTTCAAAGCAGCTTCTTGCCTATTTTGGCGAAGAACTCAAGGAAGACTGCGGCAAATGCGATGTCTGCTCCACCGTTCCCGACGATTCATCGTCGGACGAAGCAGACTCCATCACAAACCACATCCTCAGCAAACTTGCTGACCATCAGCAACATCACATCAGCGAACTTTACTCTGCCGACATCCCTTCGCCGAAGCTTATGGAAGTTATCCAGCACCTTCTGCAGGAGGAAAAGATAAAAGCGCGAGGCGTTCTGCTTTGCCTCGCATAAACTGCGCCCAAATCAAAATGTAAGCAAAACAGGCATTTCCCGTGTCAAAGTGTCAGTTTCGTTTTCTGCAACTTTTTCTTTCAGAAAATTGTCTCTGCGCCTTCAAAAACGCCTTTCTAGGGCACAAATGACAAAAACACCCCACTTTTCACTAAAAACTCACGGGGAAATTTTCAAAACTCACGGACTTTTTACTCAAATTCCTAAGGAAAATTACTGCAATTTCCCGCCATTTTCAGGCAAAAATGGGCATTTTTCAAGTCGAAAAAACGCCTTCAGTTTGTATCTATCTCATAATCAAAGTATTAGCAAAACGCCAAAATAGGGCACTTTTCCGAGCAACTGTCCAAAGTTTTCAAAGCATGGCCTTCTCGGCGACATACCATTTTACACAATGTCGGTTTTTGCGGCTTTTTGCTTACACTTTGGTTTTCCGACCTTTCCGAGCCACGATTTCGCAACTTTTGCCCTATATTATTAATGTGAAAGTTTTAATGAAAATGTAATGTTAAAAAATGTTTGAAAATTGAGAAATATTGTAATTTTGCACCCGTAATTAACATTTTATAAACCAATAATATTCAATTATGGCAAAACTTAAGCATGTTGCTCTCACGCTGCTTTTCATTCTCAGCGTCTTGGGCGTACAGGCACAGGTGACAACATCGTCAATGAGCGGTAAAGTCACTGACAAGGAAAACCTTGAAGTAATTGGCGCTTCAGTGAAGGCTACACACACTCCTTCAGGAACTGTGTACACTGCCATCACTAATGTTAACGGTCAGTTCACTATTCAGGGTATGCGTGTAGGTGGTCCTTACACAGTTGAGGTTTCCTACATCGGTTATGAAACAAGGAAGCTCACAGGCATCAACCTGCAGCTCGCAGAGAACACCGAGGTAAAGATTGCTCTCGGCGAATCGGCAGAGTTGCTCAGCGAGGTTGTCGTTACTGGTCGCGGCACAAAGTTCAACCAGCTCAAGACTGGTGCTGCTACCAACATCACACAATCAATGATTGCCGAGATGCCAACTGTCAGCCGCAGTCTTACTGACTACACTCGTCTCTCTCCTTACGGCGGCAACGGCATGACATTCGGTGGTTCTGACGGTCGTACAGCAAACTTCACTGTCGATGGTGCTGACTTCAACAACAACTTCGGTCTCAACGATGGTCTTCCTGCAGGCGGCAACCCAATCTCTATCGAGGCTATCCAGGAAATCCAGGTTGTAATCTCTCCTTACGATGTTCGTCAGACAAACTTCATCGGTGGTGGTGTAAACGCTATCACCAAGTCTGGTACAAACACTTTCCAGGGTTCTGCTTACACATTCACTCAGAACGAGTACATGCGTGGTCAGGCTATCAATGGCGAGCAGATTACTACAGCTCTCCTCAAGGACCGCAAGACCACTTACGGTTTCACTCTCGGTGGTCCGATCATCAAGAACAAACTCTTCTTCTTCGCTAACTTTGAGAAGGACGAGATTCCTACAGAAGCTGTTCGCTGGCGTGCTGTTGGTAACGCTAATGCAGACAACTACGAGTCACGCGTTACTGACGCCGACATGAAGGCTGTTTCAGAATACGCTAAGTCAAAGTATGGTTACGACACAGGTTCTTGGACAAGTTTCCCAGCTGACAAGGGTGACACCCGCTACATGGTTCGCCTCGACTGGAACATCAACGACAACCACCGCGTTGCTCTCCGCTACAACTACGCAAAGAACTTCTCTACTGTAGGTCCTAACGGAACTTCAATGGACGGCGGTACTCGTATGGCAAGCTACCGTACTTCACACAATGCAATGAGTTTCGCTAACTCAATGTACTCTACAGACAAGATTTCCAAGTCTTGGTCTATCGACTTGAACAGCCGTCTCTCTAACACTATCCAGAACCAGTTCCTCGCTACTTACTCTCAGCACAACGATATCCGCAGCACAAACTCTGCAGATTTCCCATTCATCGACATTCTCGATGGCGATTTGCACGATGGCGTAGCTGAAGACAACTACATCTCTCTCGGTTACGAACTCTTCACTTACAACAATGGTGTCCACAACAACATCCTCAACATCAAGGATGACGTGAACTTCGACCTCGGCAAGCACAAGGTACTCGTTGGTGCTTACTACGAGCATCAGATGGCTGACAATGCTTACATGCGTAATGGTACAGGTTACTATCGCTACAACTCTATGTCAGACTTCCTCAGCGGCGCTGCTCCTGAAGTTGTATGTCTTACTTACGGTTATGACGGCGAAAAGGATCCTGCTGTTCGTGTAACATTCAACAAACTCGCCATCTACGGTCAGGACAACTGGACAATCAACGACAAGTTCAAGCTCAACTATGGCGTTCGTCTTGATGGACTTTTCTTCAGCAACAAGGACATCATGACAAACCAGGCTATCTATGATCTCGACTATAGCGGTCGCCACATCGACACAGGCAAGTGGCCTTCAGCAGGTATTTCAGTTTCTCCTCGTGTAGGTTTCACTTACGACATCTTCGGCGATAAGAGCCTCACTCTCCGTGGTGGTACAGGTTTGTTCTCTGGTCGTATTCCTCTCGTATTCTTCACAAACATGCCAACTAACAGCGGTATGACTCAGTATCAGGCTCAGATCAACGCAAGCAACGCTAAGAAGAAGGGCTTCACTATGAACGAGTTCGCTGGTGGTCTCTATAAGGAAGAAGGCAAGTCTTACGGTGAGTCTCTCTTGAACAAGCTCTCTTCTCTCGGTTACCCTACTACCGTTAAGCCTGAAGACGGAACTGTTCCTTCTGCAATCTGTGCTTCTGACCCAGACTTCAAGATGCCACAGGTATGGAAGACTTCTCTCGCTCTCGACTATCAGTTCCCTACAAGCTTCCCTCTCTCTGCTACTATCGAGGGTATCTTCAACAAGACTATCAACGATGTTTGCATCTCTGACTGGAGCATCAAGCCTGTAGAAGGTTTCGCTCGTCTCAACGGTGCTGACAATCGCCCTATCTACCCAAGCGATTTCCGCTCTGGTACTAAGGCATTCGTTCTTGGCAACACTTCAAAGGGTTACGGTTTCCAGGGTAACATCACCCTCAAAGCTCGCCCTGCACAGTGGATTTATCTCGAGGCTTCTTACACTCATACAATCAAGAAGGAGCTCACTTCTATGCCAGGTTCTGCTGCTGAGTCTGCATTCACATACGTTCCTACTGTTGCTGGTCCTAACTACATCCGTCTCCACGACGCTCTCAATGTTACTCCAAACCGTTACTACATCTCTGCAAACATCCATGACAAGAGCGGTAACCACTTCAACTTCATGCTTGAAGGTTTCCAGCCAAGCGAAGGTGTTTCTTACATGATGCAGAACGACATGAACGGCGACGGCTACAACTATGACGCACTCTATGTTCCAACTGACGCTCAGGTAGCAAACGGCGAGTTCCGCTTCAAGACTCAGGACGACGCTGATCGCTTCATGGCTTATGTTCACAACAACGACTACCTCACTGCTCAGCAGGGCAAATATGCAGAAGCTTACTCTTCTCACATGCCTTGGTTGCACCGTCTTGACTTCGGTTACAAGCACGACTTCAAGTTCAAGGTAGGTTCTACTTCTCACAAGTTCCAGCTCACTGCTGACATCAAGAATGTGCTCAACCTCTTCAACAATAGTTGGGGTGTCATGAAGACTCTCAACACAAGCATTGGTACTTCTGGTGCTGCTCGTATCCTCAAGTACGAAGGTATTGACAAGGATGGTTACGCTACATTCTCAACTCCTAAGGCTGTTAATGGCGATGTTAAGACATTCGTTCCTAACCATGCTATTAGCCAGTGCTGGTATATGTCTGTAGGTATTAAGTACTTCTTCAACTAAAAAATATTAAAGAAATGAAAAAATTTATATTTGCTTTATTTTCTATAGCAGCTCTTTTGGTGTCATGTACTGATGATGACACTATATCAGGACTTGATATTTTGTCTGTTGATAAGACCATAGTATCTATTTCTGAAAATGGTGGTAGCGAGACTGTTACCATCAACGCCAAGGCACCTTGGAATATTGTAGAAGACGCAATACCTTCCAATCTTACTGTTTCCCCATTAAGCGGTGGCGCTGGTGAGACAAAGGTAACTTTCTCTTCTCCAGGTGTAAAGAAAGCTATCAAGGGCGTTAACATTGAAATCCTTTGCGATGGACAGAGCCAGTACTTAATCTATCAGCAGCAGGCAGACCCTTCTATGGCTTCTCCATATCCTGAGTTCAAGGCTGGCAAGTATTGGATTATGTTCAAGAAGGAGGATGGCAAATGGCTTTCTTCCAAGCACGCAACTTGTGGTATTGACAACAATTCCTATACTTATATTTCTTGCTCTGACATTGAAGGAGATCTTCCTAACCTCACAGGTGCCAAGGAACATGTGTTCACTTTCGAAAGCACTACTGGCGGTTTCTTCATCAAGGATACAGAAGGCGCTTACCTTTACATGGACGGCGATGGCAAGTACAACAACTTCTATCGTACTGCCGACAAGTCAAAGGCAATGGTTTGGACTGTAGAGCAGACTTCTGACACTGAATATGAAATCACTTCTTCTCAGGGCAAGTGGATTCAGTATTCTACTGGTTATTCTACTTGGGGCGCTTACAACTCTAAGCAAGAGAAGGCATTGCTTCCTTACTTGGTTCCTGCTAAGGAGCTATCTATTGCTCTTGCAGAAAGCCAGGTAACAATTCCAAAGGAAGCTAACACATTCACTGTTCCTGCTGAAATCAATGCTGATGAAGTATCTGTAAACTATGATGTTGACTGGTTGCAGTATCTTGGAACAACTTCTGAAGGATTGAAGTTCAAGGCTGCTGAAAACACAGGTGGTGCAAGAAATGCTAAAGTAAACATCACTTCTTCACTCCAAGGCAAGAACATCACAAACGCTACTTTGGAAATCAACCAGGAAGGTTCTATCCAGGAAGTTACTGTAGAACAATTCCTCGCTGCTGAAGTTGGTGATGCTCTCTACAAGATTACTGGTCGTGTAACAAATCGCACAGATATCTCTGGCCACAAGTTCGACCTCGATACTTACGGTAACTTCGACCTCGTTGACGCTACTGGCAATGTTTACATCTACGGCGTGATGACTCCAGAGATGGTTTCTAAGCAGTTCGGTACTCTCGGTGTAAAGGAAGGTGATATCATCACAGTTATCGGTAAGCGTGCTGAATACAAAGGCGCTCCTCAGATGGGTTCTGCTTACTATGTATCACACACTCCTGTGACTAAGATTGATGCAGCTTCTTTCAACGCTCTTAAAGATGATGCTAACACTTGGTATGAGCTTACAGGTACTGTAACTGACGGTACTGCTCAGGCAGGCCACAAGTTCGACCTTGCTACTTACGGTAACTTCGACCTCGTTGACGCTACTGGCGATGTTTACGTTTACGGTCTCACAACAGGTTGGGGCGGTCCTTCAAAGAGTGCTGGTAACCTTGGACTTAAGGCTGGTGACGTTATCACAATCGTTGCCCACAAGACTTCTTACAAGGATGCTCCACAGGCAGGCAGCGCTTGGTTCGTTAGCAAGGCTGAATAATCAACTGCAGAGCTGTCAATGCTTCTGCTAAATGAGACTATAAAGCCATATTCGCCATTAGGCAGAATTGACTTAATCAATTATTACACTCTTTATTACAGAAATGTTAAGGGGCACTTTGCTCCTTAACATTTTTTTGTTACCTTTGCACGCGAATTAAAGCGGTTACCGTTCCCGCTTCATCTCAAAGGCTATTCAGCTTCAGTCAAAAGACTATTCCCGCTCATTTTTGAGCGGGTAAAACCAGAAACTAAAAACTCAAAACAAAATATGAAAGCATTCGTTTTCCCTGGTCAGGGCGCTCAGTTTTCAGGAATGGGCAAAGACCTCTATGACAGCAATCCTAAGGCAAAGGAACTTTTCGACAAGGCAAATGAAATCCTTGGTTTCGAAATCACAAAGATAATGTTCGAAGGCACTGCCGAAGAACTTAAGCAGACAAAGGTTACTCAGCCTGCAGTATTCCTTCACTCTGTAATCAAGTCTATCTGCCTCGGCGACGAGTTCAACCCAGACATGGTTGGCGGTCACTCTCTCGGTGAGTTCTCTGCTCTCGTTGCTGCTGGTGCTCTCTCTTTCGAGGACGGTCTTAAGCTCGTTAGCAAGCGTGCTATGGCTATGCAGAAGGCTTGCGAGGCTGCTCCTTCTACAATGGCTGCTATCATCGGTCTTCCAGACGAGAAGATTGAGGAAATCTGCGCTGGTATCAGCAAGGAAGGTCACATCGTTGTTCCTGCAAACTACAACAACCCAGGTCAGCTCGTTATCTCTGGTAACAAGGAAGCTATCGCTGAAGCTTGCGAGGCTCTCAAGGCAGCAGGTGCTAAGCGTGCCCTCCCTCTCCCTGTAGGTGGTGCTTTCCACTCTCCACTCATGCAGCCAGCAAAGGACGAACTCCAGGCAGCTATCGAGGCTACTGAGTTCGCTAACCCTAAGTGCCCTGTATATCAGAATGTTGACGCTAAGGCTCACACTGACGCAGAGGAAATCAAGCAGAACCTCATCGCTCAGCTCACAGCTCCTGTTAAGTGGACTTACGAAGTTCAGGCAATGATTGCTGCTGGCGCTACAGACTTCACTGAGTGTGGTCCTGGCAAGGCTCTTCAGGGCATGATTGCCAAGATCGACCGCAGCGTTTCTATCCAGGGCGTTCAGTAAGTAATGATTTCAATAAGTAATTAAGTAACAAGTAATAGGTAATAAGTATGATTACCTTAATGCGATAAGATTCCATAATTGCTTTTGCATTCCGCAGTCGTTCTTGGCTGCGCCTCAAACAAAAGTAATCATACTTATTACTTGTTACTTAATACTTATTACTTAAAAAAATACACAAATGATCATCTACCAAATCTTCACCCGCCTCTTCGGCAATAGCAACACCACAAACCTCCCAGCCGGCTCTCTCGCAGACAACGGTTGCGGCAAGATGTCGTTCTACACAACTGCCGTTCTCAACCGCATCAAGAAGCTTGGAGTCACTCACATCTGGTTTACAGGCATTGTTCGTCACGCTACTGCCACCGACTACTCTTCTTACGGCATTCCACGCCAACATCCCGCTGTTGTGAAAGGCGTAGCTGGCTCTCCTTACGCCATCTGCGACTACTACGACATCGCCCCTGATCTCGCTGACAATCCAGAAAACCGCATGAAGGAGTTCGAGGCTCTTCTCGCAAGAGTTCACAAGGCAGGGCTCAAGGTCATCATGGACTTCGTGCCAAACCATGTTGCTCGCCAGTACAACTCCATCGCAAAGCCTGAAGGCGTGAAGGATCTTGGTGAAGGTGATGTCAAGGAATGGCACTTCGCTACCGGCAACAACTTCTACTATTGCTGGGGACAACCATTCTCTCCTTCCATCTCTCTTGAGGCAGAAGGCTTCGAGACATACAAGGAAGAACCTGCAAAGGCTACCGGAAACGATTGTTTCAACAATGCTCCTGGCCGCAACGACTGGTACGAAACCGTCAAGCTCAACTACGGCATTGACTATTGCGACGCCGGCGGACGCTCAGAGCACTTCGACCCAATCCCTGACACATGGAACAAGATGACCGACATTCTCCTCTTCTGGACAAAGAAAGGCGTTGACGGTTTCCGTTGCGACATGGCAGAGATGGTGCCTTCCGCTTTCTGGCATTGGGCAACCGATAAGGTGAAGTACGCTAATCCTGAGATAAAGTTCATCGGCGAGGTCTATAATCCAGCGCAATATCGCGAATACATCTGGGCAGGTTTCGACTATCTCTACGACAAGGTCGGCTTGTACGACTGCCTCAAGGCTGTTGTTCGTGGCGAATGTTCCGCACAGGCCATCACTCAGCAGTGGCAGAATGTGGAAGACATCCAGAGCCACATGCTCAACTTCCTCGAAAACCATGACGAGCAGCGCATCGCATCTCCTTTCTTTGCCGGCGACGCACAGAAGGGAATTCCTGCACTCGTAGTCTCTACCATGTTGAATACCAATCCTTTCATGCTCTACGCAGGTGAGGAATTTGGCGAGAAAGGCATGGACGAAGAAGGTTTCTCTGGCAAGGACGGTCGCACCACAATCTTCGACTACTGGAACCCTCAGTCACTCTATCACGGCTATGTGAAGCGCACAAAGCTCACTGCCGAAGAGAAGAAACTCGAGAAGCAGCACATTAATATATTAGGCATCGCAGCAAAGGAAAAGGCAATTACAGAGGGCAAGACCTTCGACCTCATGTATGTGAATCCACAGAGCGAGGAGTTCAACGCCAACCGCATCTACGCCTTCCTACGCTGCCACGAGAACGAACGCCTGCTCATCGTTGCAAACTTCTCCGACGACATGGAGCAAGTTGCTGTCAACATCCCTCAGCACGCCTTCGACTATCTCAACATCAAGGCTGACGACTACGGCGCAAAAGACCTCATCTCAGGCGATGACTATGTCATAAAGGTCTCACCTTCAGAGCCTATCCGCCTCTTCGTACCAGCCAATAATGCCGTTGTTCTCAAGTTTTAGTTCGCTCTACGAGCGAGGCTTTTACCCTTTACCCTTCGCAAGCTCGCTTGCGAAACCACAAAAATGTTCAAACGCCGCGAAACCCACATAGACGCTCCTCTCAACGAGTTTCTACGCCGTTCAGGTCTCGAGACTCCCCTACTCCAGCGCCGCCTCATAGCAGCCTGGCCGGAAGTCGTTGGCGAATACATAAACTCCCTCACCGAGAATCTCTTCATCAAGAATCAGACTCTCATGGTGAAACTCAATTCCCCAGCCCTGCGCCAAGAGCTATCAATGCACGGAGCAAAGCTGACGGAAAATCTCAATGCCAAGGTGAACTCGCAAGTCATCACCGGCATCCGCTTCTATTAAAGCTCGGCAACTGAAGCCGCGCCTCTAAAGAAAGCCCCTGTGTTCGAAGCGTCAGCTTCGAATCTCAAACGATAAAACCTCAAAACCTCAACCATTTACTAATGGATACAAAGAATTTCATGGTATTTGCTGGCACTGCCACACACGACCTTGGTGAGCGCATCTGCCAGCAGCTTGGATGTCCACTCGGAAAAATTACTATGACTAAATTTTCCGATGGCGAGTTTGCAGTCTCTTACGAGGAGTCCATCCGCGGACGCGACATCTTCCTCATCCAGAGCACATTCCCAAACTCTGACAATCTCATGGAGCTTCTCCTGATGATTGACGCAGCAAAGCGTGCTTCTGCAAAGAGCATCAACGCCGTAATCCCTTACTTCGGATGGGCTCGTCAGGATCGTAAGGACAAGCCACGCGTAAGCATTGGCGCAAAACTCGTTGCCGACCTTCTCAGCGTAGCTGGCATCGACCGTTTGCTCACTATGGATCTCCATGCAGACCAGATCCAAGGCTTCTTCGATGTTCCTGTAGATCATCTCTACGCATCAGGTGTCATTCTCCCTTACCTTGAAAGCCTCAATCTCCAGGATCTCGTCATCGCTTCTCCTGACGCAGGTGGTGCAAAGCGTGCAAAGACATTCGCAAAATACCTCGATTGTCCGCTCGTGCTCTGTAACAAGACACGCGCTCGTGCAAATGTTATCGAGTCTATGCAGATCATCGGTGATGTAAAGGGCAAGGATGTTGTCATCATCGACGACATGGTAGATACAGCCGGAACCATCACAAAGGCTGCCGACATCATGAAGGAAGCAGGTGCAAAGACAGTTCGCGCTTGCGCTTCTCACTGCGTAATGTCAGGTCCTGCAAGCGACCGCGTACAGCAGTCAGCACTTGAGGAAATCGTCTTCACAGACTCTATCCCTTACTCTAACCGCTGCGCAAAGGTTAAGCAGCTCTCTGTAGCAGCAATGTTCGCAGAAACCATCCGCCGAGTACTTGACAACGAGAGCATCTCTGACCAGTATCTCGTGTAATAAGTCTCAGGAAGAAATCAAAGATTCTCCAGCATAACCATATATGCAAAAAAGACGCAAACCACAATTGGCTTGCGTCTTTTTTTGTTTTTTATTTCTTGCTAATTACCTCAGCAACAGCCTTTGCAATCTTCTTTGCTCCAGCTTCCGTAGGATGAAGCATATCGCGCTGCATGTCCTTATTGTCAAGGTTCACTACAGGATAGAGGTCTATGACTTCCAGCTTGTTCTTCTTTGCCACCTTGAGAATCTGCGGGATAACCTCTTCGCGAATGATGTTGTCGCGACACTGATTGTCAGGTTGATTGCCCGCTTGATGATTTCCTGCAATTGGAGTGCAGAGATAAATCTTAGGTTTTGAAGGAAGGGCGTTGAGGGCATCTATCATCTGCTGCATATCGGCTGCGAATTCCTTGCTGTGAGCATCCCAATTCAGCGGCTTTGAGTCGTTCGTACCCAACTTTATGACAACCACATCAGGATTGAACTCCTGCGCCTCTTTCCAAGCCTTTTCCTTCATGTAAGGGCGGTTGCCGTTGTTGAGCATAGTGCGACCGCTAACACCATAGTTCCTGACATAATAGCCATTGCCAAGAATCTTCTGCAACTGGGCAGGATAAGAATCCGCATCAACAACCCTTATGCCGTGACCATCTGTTATGCTGTTGCCTATGCAAGCCACCTTGACAGCGTCCTTCTTTGGAGCATCAAGCATTGAGAGCCATGTGGAGAGGTCGTTAAGCATGTTGTAATGGTAAGGGAACGACTCGCGATAGCCCCAACCATGACCTGCTATTGGATAGATATGCATTGTGCATGCAACACCAACCTTCGTCATGGCGCTGTAGTACAGAATGCCGTTAGTGAGTGTAGGCACCAGGAAATCGTCTTGCGACATGAGGATTATTGCTGGCGGTGTCTCATGGCGACGTATCTGCGTATAGTTGGAAAACTCCTTGCAAAGTTTCTCGTCGTTCTTGTCCTTGCCAAGGAAATTGCTCCAAGAACCCTTGTGAGTCTCATTCTCCTGCATTGATATTACAGGATAGAACAAGATCTGGAAGTTAGGACGCGACGCAAGTGGTGAGTGGGTGGCAACGGTAGAAGCCAAGTGACCGCCAGCAGAGAAGCCCATAATGCCCACGTCGTTCGGATTGACTTTCCATACATCGGCACTGTCACGCATCATCTTCACAGCAGCCTGCGCATCACCCATAGGTATTGTTCTATCACCCTTTGGCATGCGATACTTCAGAACTGCGAATGTTATGCCACGCTCTGTGAAATAAGGCACCCAGTCGTAGCCTTCGTGATCCATTGCGAGACCCGAATAACCGCCACCAGGGCAATCCACAATCGCTCTGCCAGTAGGATTCTTCGGCATATACACCTGCATCCAAGCCTCGCCGTCATCCGAGATGTTCACCTTGAATGATTTTGCCACTTGCGCCATCAAGGGCATCACAGCAAGAGCGACAAGAATAGTAGAGAAAAGATATCTTTTCATTGCCGGTTAGTTTTAATCTAAGTTTCGCAAGCTTCGCCTGCGAAGGGTAAAGAGTAATGGGTAATGAGTAAAGACTAAAGACTAATGACAGCCTCTCGGATTTGAGATATAGGACGGGAAGTCATTACTCAACAGTCATTACTCATTACTCAACAGCCTTTAGCCTCAAGTTGAGCTCGCGAAACTTGAATAAATTAATAATAGAAAATCTCGCGAGTGATGGTTTTATTAAACTTCTCATTGTGGTAAGTCTCGCCACCATCGTCAGTAACCTTCAGCGTACCAGTCCATTTGCACTCTGTCCAGTTGCCTTGCTTATCAAACTTTGTGTAAGTGATCTTGCAAGTAGCCTCTTCGCCATGAGCCTCACCGCCACAATCGAGTTTCACAGTTGCTGGCAATCCATTCTTGTAGTTTGAGTATTCATAGTTGTTCCACCACTCATGACCAGAAAGTTGTGTTGATAGGAGATTGCCGTTAGCAGCATATTTGTAAGTCACAGATGTAGGACACGCACCCTGGAACTCAGGACCATATTCCACGAGCGATATTCTGCCCTTCTTATCATGATGGATCTTCTTGGCATACATTGTCTTGACATCAAGCATCACGCTTGCAGTTCTGATGGAAAAGATTTTGCCATTCTTGTCGAAAGCAACACCATCCTGCTCGTTTGTCGCAATACGCTTTACCTTGCCCTTCAATCCATAGGCACGAAGGTCAGAATGCTGTGCACTGCATACCGCAATGCTCAGGAATGCCAATAAAACTACAGTAACAATTCTTCTCATAGTATCTTCAGTTTAAAGTTTATGCTGCAAAATTACACATTTATTTATAAAAACAAAGAAAAAGACAGAAATAATTCATTCTGTCATCCGTCATTACTCGATAGCCATTACTCACATTTGACACTTATCAAAACATATCAGCCATAAGCTAAAATATAGCCGCAAATATTTCCCCTTTTCACAAAATAGCAGTACCTTTGCAGCCGCTAAACGAGTATAATGGCTCCGTAGCTCAACTGAATAGAGCATCTGACTACGGATCAGAAGGTTACA
>JAKSLI010000019.1 GCA_024401305.1 Bacteroidaceae bacterium
TTTGAAAAAATTAAATTTTAACTCGTCCCTAATTTTTAGTGGACACTAATGATAACTAGTTATTATGCACTATGTACATAACATTGTAATCTACGACAATCACACAGATTGGTTTGATTGTGGTGATATTTCTTGCCAAATTTGTTCATGTCGTAAGCATTTGGACAAAGATACCAATGATGGAATATATGGATATATTTCATTAGAACTTGAATCTCCATACGCTGACGCTGAAAATGTGGATATTTTAGGAGCACGCATTCTATGTAAAACAGAAAAAGACTATCATGAAGCATACAATAGATGCTGTGAGGCCATTATGAATCATCCAAAGGTAATTGATTTAAGAGGCCTTGATGCCGAATTAGAAGAAGAATAAGACTTGGGGAACTTCTTGGCATATAATATAGGCTTTCAATAAACTTGTTTTTTCCAGCAAGGGTTGCCAGAAGTGAGTTGTCTTGGAAAATGTTCATACCTTTGTCGCCGAAAACAAACAAATAAGATATACATGGTTATGGTTAATACAAGCGTGTATGTCCCAGACCATATCGAGTCCGTAGGAATACTCGCCTTTGATGAATGCCCCAACCTCAAAATCATCCGCGTCAATAACCTTGAACTCCTGAATGCAAGCGGACTTGGCGAGAATGTGATTGTGATAACGGAGTAATGTTAAGACTCATATTATGAGCAGAAGCAAATTACGTAATAAATTCATGCGTTCCAAGTGGAAAGGTCATTCTTTCTTTGCCTCAAAGGCAGATGAGCCTGTTCGTAATGTGCACAGACAAGATGAAGCACCTAAGAACTGGCCTTCTCGCTATATTACTCAGCGAATAGGAGCTTGCAAGGTTGCCTGGCTTCAGGAATCAACCAACTTCGGTGGTCATAGCATACCAAAGGGCGGTCACCGCAAAGTAAGCGGCATCGTTCGTGCTAAGGTTCGCGAAGAGGTAAGAAAAGTACTTGAGGAAAACATGAGTGACAATTAATGATACCAGATTTTACAAAACTTTATTGTAGATGGAAGGCCGGTGAAGTTCGCGAAGAAGACGCAATGCCGCCATTTCCCAAACCTAAAAACTATTGGATATGACTATTATTGATGACAAAAATCTATTAACAGACGAGCAAAAAGAACTACTATTGAATAGTGCATCGCCTGAATTTAAGTTGGGTGGCTACAAATCACTCGCAGACATACTGAATAATCTGGGTGTTACTGTGCACATCTTACCAGGAATAGTAGAACGCAGTACCGCATGCTTAGATGCTGCAAAAGAGTTTTGGGAGAAGAAACTCAAGTCTCAAAAGGAAAGTGAGATAGCACGCAGGAACCTTGAGGTAATATCTGCTGAATTACAAGCAGTTAGTTGCGAATATCTCCGTGGATGCTATATTCATGAACAAAAGAAAATATTGCTTTACCCCGAAGAGATGAAGACGGAGTACGATGGTGAACGCATGAACGAGTTACTTGTTTCAACTCTTGCTCATGAGACAATGCATGCCTACTTCAGTCGTCCTCACCATGATTGTTTTCCATATGCCTATTTCGTAGAAGAGCCGCTAGCAGAATTTGGGATGTTGCTTTATTTGCAGGAAACAAGAATGCCTGATATTCTTGATTGGGCAAAAAAAGATGTTGCAAAAAAGCGAAGTTGCTATCGCTATGGCGCAACATTGTTTAAACAGTATTGCATGTGGAATCCGTTCCTTCGCAAATATTTAGAAGAATACAAATATAACATTAATGAATATGAAATGCTGGATGTTGCAGCTGGAGAATCCGCTATCGGATTACCATATCCTGTTCCAAGTAAATTGAGGGAAATCGCAATACCACATACAAGCGTTGGAGGGCGTTTTTGTTTTGATGCAACATCCTCATGGCGTTCTAATGGAAAAAGTCTATATTTCAGAATACCTTTAGCTATTGCAAATGATCTGAATTTTAGGGCATCATATAAATCTAAAGATAGAATACATATTACTTTCAAGGACAAAAGTGGTGGCGTTTATTTTATTGGTGATGCTTCTATTGTGAGTTTAGACTCAACACCACGTATTAGTGTTATAGGAGGATCAATAGGGTTATATCGTGTTAAATTAGGAGTGAATGACTATACTTCCTATTCTTTTTACGAAGTAAGTTCTAACGAATGGATAGCTAGAGAACTATAATTTTAACTCTAAGCATTTCCCACTTTTCTAGCAAGGGTTGCCAGAAGTGAATTGTCTCGGAAAAAGTTCTTACCTTTGCCGCCAGTAAAACAAAACTAACTGAACAATGGAAGAAAAAAAGACAAGATTTGTGGTCTATAGTGATGACTACTACGGAAATGGCGGACGCAAGATTCTTGGTCATGTCAACACCCTTGCAGAAGGTCAGGAACTGCTGGTTAATAAGTGGAAGAAGAACCATCGAAACCTTGATGACTGCGAAAAGGAGATTCAGGAGATTCTTTCGCACACTGAAGAAGAACTTGTGGGCAGAGACGAACTGACATTGTATGGCAGCAACTGCTACTTCCAAGAAGGTATCGCCAAAGTGCCGGGATATGTGGACGAGGAAAGTAAGGTGGCACAGGAGATCACACTGGGCGAGATACTGAAGCGTGAACTTGCAGAGGTGGGTAACCGTAAGTGGAAAATGGAAATCTGCAAAACGAAAGAAAAATTCTTTTTGCAGATTGAAGGCCAGGATAAGGTTCCTGTAGGCACTAAGTACGAGCACATCGTAGGACTGCCGACGCATCATGTTGATGAGTTCATGGTGTACTCGTATATGGGTGATTTGACAATCTCGGAAAAGACTTTCCCTGATGTTGAGTGGGACAAGGTTTCTGTCGAAGAGGTGGACTTCATGCTGAGAGAATACTTCCTCACTCGCAACAAGTTCTATTCAGAAGAGGATGCCATCAACAGTCTTCCTTTTGAGTTAGTGCTTGACAAGAGTTATGGTGGTCCTCATTCCATTGAGCCGTACGACAAGTATGGTTACCACATAGAGGGCATCAGTGCATATTCTGGCTCGTACGGCAATAGTCAAGGAGTGTTCATTCATATAAAAAAATGAATGCATGTTGAAGACTGGAGAAACGTTGTTAATAAGATTTAATACAAACTGTTACGAATATGGCAAAGGGATATGAACTGCATGACGGCAAGCCTATTTTCATAGCTTCGGACAGTAAGCGGTTGAAGGTGGCAGTATCTAAATACAAGGGCGAGATCGCACCACCGTATGTGGTGAAGATATCGCCACGGACGAAGAAGATACGCAAGGAGGCGTTTATGGACGACAAAACCGTAGGCGTTGTGTTGCTGCATGAAGAGGTGAAGGAGATTGGCAAGTTCGCCTTCGCTGGATGCAAGAAAATGATAGAGATCGTGATGAACGACTCTCTGGAGGTGATTGGTTTCGGCGCCTTTGAGGATTGCTATGCCCTCACAGAAGTTCAGATCCCCGACTCAGTAACAAAGATAAGGGATGCCGCATTCAATAATTGTCAGAATCTGACTAAAGTGAAGCTCCCGTCTTCTCTGACAAGGATCCCTAAATGGATGTTTGAATGCTGCCCACATCTTGCAAGTATCGTTATTCCTGACTCGGTGACGAGTATCGGTTATTCGGCATTCTATGGTTGCAATAGCATGACAAACATTGATGTTCCATCGTCTGTGAGAAAGATAGAAGACGAAGCTTTGTCGAGATGCCGGCGGCTGAAAACGGTTAGAATAGACATTCCCAAACTGCTAAATAAGGCAGGCTTGGAGGGGAAAGTGAAAATTGTAACGAATAATTAACAAATCATACGATAAATATTATGAAAATATTAGCAATTATAGGAACTGCAGTTGGCACATTGGTGTTTGCATTCCTCTTCGACCGTATCTGTATGAAGATTGACCGCTTCTTCAGAAAGAAGAAAGATGGACACACCATCGAAGATTTCAGAGATATTGTTGATAAAATATAATTACCACTCAAGATGAATACAGACAAAGATTTGATTACCATTGGTCAGCTGATCGAAGACCTTGCTGAGTTTGAAGAAGAGTGTTCTGATTGGGACGTGGTGTGCTGGACTCCTGATGGAGAGCCTTGTTACATCAACGAGGTGGAACCTGACGAGGACGGCGACCTGTGCCTCAGCCTTGACGAGGACTATAGTGAGACATACGATGTGGAATCACTCATAGAGGTGCTCGGAGAGTACGGCGATGACACTCCCGTGTATGTGGCTGCGCGTGGTCTTTACCTTAACATTGAAGCGAAGGCAGACTCGACAATCTTCAAGGAGGATTGCGATGAGGCGAGCGACATTGATATAGTGGCTTGTCGTGGTAGTATCTTTGGTGAGTATGAATGTGACGATAACAAAGAATAAGAATTATTATGGAAAAGAAATTTGATCTGTGCAGTTTGCTCAAAGACTGCTCTGTTGAGGAAGACATTGATGGCAACTTGATCTTCAACGTCAATGGCGTTGAGTTCAAGATGATAAAGGTGGAGGCTGGTACTTTCATGATGGGTGCTGCAGCCAACCAGTTGGAAGATGCTAACGAGGAACGAGAACTGCCCGCTCATCAAGTGACAATCAGCAACGACTACTACATCAGTGAAACTCCTGTCACATGGGAACTATGGCAAGCTGTTGGTGAGGAGTATGATGATGATGAGACAATGCAAGAACCAATAATGGCTTATGATTGGTATGATACATATAAGTTCATCAGCGAGTTGAATGAAATTACAGGCAAACAGTTCCGTCTCCCAACAGAGGCAGAATGGGAGTTTGCCGCTCGTGGTGGCAATAAGAGCAAAGGTTATAAGTATAGCGGTAGTGATAATGTTGATGAAGTAGCTTGGTATGCTGGCAATTCCTACGACAATCGCAATCCTAATCCTGAAGCAAATACTCATCCTGTCAAGTTGAAGAAGCCGAATGAACTTGGCTTATATGACATGAGTGGCAATATGTGGGAGCAATGCCACGATGGGTATGCAAAATACTCTGCTGAAGCGCAAATCGATCCTGTGGGCGACCCTGATAGTGAAATGAAAGTGTTGCGTGGCGGCTGTAATGCAATGTCTAACAAATGTTGCCGCACATCGCATCGCCTCTTCATTGAAGCAAAAGGTGACGATGATAACATCGATATCTATGACAATACAACCTATCGTCTCGTTTTGTCTCCGTTCATGCCAGAGGATATTCCTACTTCATTCAATGGTGAAGAAGATACAGATGACATAGATGACGATGAACTGACAATCGAGAGTCGCGAGGAAATGGTAGGGGTGCCCTTGGCAGGAATACCTTTCTATGACTTTGATTTGAGAATCACACCAGAGGAAGCCGAGAAATTGGATGGCGAGATAGAGGTCGCGTTCTATACCGGCGGTCCCTATTTTGCCAGTCGCGATGCCGCGGTGCAATGGACGGGGGCGTTGGATGTTGATAATTTGACACTAAACTTGTACACCCCCCTATATGAGTATCACGATGCACTCTATCGCCTTTGGGAAGAGAACGACTATGGGCATAACTTCAAGGACTTCGTCATCGAGGTGTTCGATATGAAGATCGCAGAAGGCAAAGTTGCGATACTTATTGAATTGGGTTCCTAAGGGTAAATCCTATACATTTATATTATAATGGCAAAACATAACATATTCAAAAACAAGCGTGGTGCCAACATAGAGATTGGCAAGATACGCCCGAATACATACAACGAATACTGCGGTTGCACGGTTGATATTCAGATTTTTGTATATAACCGTACCATGAACCGCAGATGCAAGTTCTGGCTTGTGGACTATGACACGAGTTGGAGTGGAGATGATCTGCTCAGCGGTCTTTACGAATCCGAGTTGGAGAACAACGAGGATTTCAATGAGGAGATGGAACTCAGCAACGTCTATTCCGAGGAGGAAATGGAAGAGTATGTATGGGATGCTATTATGAGTGAGTGGGAATTCTATCCAGAAGATTGTCCCTTCATCGACTGCATCAACCCGATTGAAGATGCTTTGAAGACAATGGCTGAGCAGGTGTTCAAGGACAGCGGAGATGTCAATGACCCAGAAATCGATGCATTTCTCGTCTCGCCAGCCTATTGTTGGGGCGAACTCGAAGAGAAAGACCTGATAGACTATGATGCTATGCCCGATGACGATGACTTTTCTGTGGAGGATTTCGAAAAAGAAGATAAGATGGACGAGACGGAATCAGACAGGCCGATGGACGAGGCTATAGAACGTGCCATTGCATATTGCAAGGAGCATGACACCCGATGCCTTGCGCTTCCGTATGCCATTTGTAAGGCTATGTGCGAGACGAGTTTTGTCTTGCCACGTGCAATCTTTGTCCAACTTAATTCAATATTTCAGACGACAGACTGGGAGTCGGAGAAAGCAGCTGCTGCTGGTCTGCTGAAGCTTCGATCTGATCTGTTGGAGGCATTAAAGAAGTCGCGATGGGTGGATGTTGACAATCGTCATTACAAACGATATGAGTATTGTGGCGATATCATAGACGAAAGAAACAGAACGTGGCGAAAACTGATAACGCTGTTGGAGTCAATGTGCAATGTCCGTTCGCATGATGTGAATCACAATTATGTATATGGGCCAGACATATCTGCCGACATACACCTACTGAAAGAAGAACATCATGTGGTCATGCCACACAAGATTCTCTACGATTTCCTTGTGGACAAAAAGCAGAAGGAGGAATACTCTAAGCAGATTTTCCGTAAATACTCTTCATATTATGACGACGAAGAATATGTCAGATCACGTCTTGCATTTATCCGTAATGACGTATTCGCTGAGATTGATAACCGCATGGAAGTAGGATGTCTGAAGGATGTGTTCGACGCAGACATTATTCTGAAAGAATACGAAGGCGAGACATTCGTACAGCAGATTCTTGACAGCGAATCTGCTGACGACACCTATGAGGAATATGAAGAGGGAATCGTCATTTCGCATGGCATACGTTACTATTGTACCGATTACGAATACACCTATACAAGAGATGGCTGGATTGCAGAGAATCCTGGTTTGCTCTATGTTGAGCCGAACAATGAGCGAATGTATAAAGGAAAAGTGTGCATTCCTTCTCATGTGACATTACACGGCAAGTCATATCCTGTGAGCAAGATATCATCCGGTGCATTTGACGACTGCGAAAAAGTTACGGAGATAATCATTGAGAATGGTGTGAGTCGCATAGCTTGTGACTTCAATGATTGTCAGTCTCTGCGTTCCATTACCATCCCAGCCAGTGTGACACAAATGCCTGAAGATTGTTTTGCAGACTGCGATGGTTTGCAAGAGATAAATGTGGCAAAAGACAATCCGCGATATTGCGTTGTGAATAAAACGCTCTACGAGGTGCAGGAAAATGGCGAAAAAAGAGAGTTGTATCACCTCAAGAAGCCTGATAATAAAATCATAAAGCGAGGCACCATTGCAGAGCGCTTGGTCAACTAATAGCCACAGGTAACATCATTTACAGTGAATGGAATATTTCTAGAGAGACTCATGGTAGATGGACATATCATTGCTCGTCATTTATGACAGGGCTTTAATGTGTTTGGCAAGAAGATCACTACAAATTGTAAAATTTAATAACAAGATAACTGCATAATTATGAGCTTAATACAAAAAATTACTCATATCTCCGTGACGGGAACTAAAAGAAACGTCACCCAGATGCTGAATGCTGCCATTCGCAATGCCGGCACAGGAAACATCATCGTTGATGGCGATGACATTGAGACCATCAATCAGAAAGTGATGGAAGAGGACGGACGCAACGGACTCCGAATCGCATTGCCAGACTTGCTTGACGAGATACACATGCAGGATTCTCTTCTCATCGAAAAGAAGAAAAAATTTGAGGACCTTGCAGATAGCGACGATGACGAAGTTAAAGACTTTCTGGAAATAAGCTCCAACGACAGGATGATTGACATCCTGAACGTAGAAGAGAACGATGCAAACTGTTCTGTAGAGTTTAATCTCAACGAATGGGAAGAATGCAAATACTTCGACTGGCTGTCTTGGGAGGATATTGCACGTCTGTATGATTGTTGCGTCTATATTGATGAAGAACTGTATAGAAATGGGCAGCATTGGATGTTCTGTGGTTCTGAAGTCCTTGAACCCAATGATGGCGAGATTAAAAAGACAAGCATAGATCCAGAATTGGATTTAGATGCGTTCAATGATGCCTTCAACAAACTCATCGCACTCAACCCTGAGCGATACCGTCTATTGAAGATACGCTACTTAGAAGATAAGATTGAATGCCTTCGTAACGAAATTGAGCACGAACAAGTTCTCCTTGCTGGCGTGATTTCCCCAACACCTTGCAAGGCAGAAAAAAATGAGAACGAAGAAAGCGTTCAGCAGAGCGATGACGATTTACCATTTTGATACGAATGTAGAATTCTAGTAGTCTACCTTTTTTCCTGCTCATAGGAATGTTTTTCGCTATTATTTGTTTGTATGTTAAAATAAAATGTTAACTTTGCCACAGATTTTGTAAACACAAAGATTCCTTAACCATCATGTAACATGAAAGTGCGCAGGTTGGGTGATTTGTGATGGAATGGAGAAATGACTCTAACCAGAATGCAAATATCATTTAGAAATGAAAAAAATGAATGGCAAACCATAAATAACCATAAAGAACAATGAAACTGATGATGAAAAGCATAATCGGGCTCTTGCTTTTGATGAGTACTGGTATTCAGCTTTGGGCACAGAAGCCTACTACGGCAGTGGGGCTTCCTGTGGTAAACATGAAGATGGGAAAGCCTACGATGGAAGAGATGACGATGGAATCTTGCCCCTTTGATGCGGAAGCGGATGCGGTGGTGCTGATGCAGACATGCGATGTGAGGTATGTGATGGCTACAATGTACGACCTTTCCGTGGTGTATGACTACAAGATGCGCATCAAGATCCTTACAGACGAAGGCAAGAAGTATGGCGATTTCACCATACCATTCTATTCAAATGCTGAGAATCTACAGATAGAAGAGGAGGAGTTCAGCGAATTCTCGGCAGCGTCCTACAACCTGAACGAGAAGGGAAAGATAGTCTCCACGAAACTTGCCCAGCAGCACATACGCGATGAGCGTGTGGACAATCGCCACAAGGTACGCAAGTTCAGTGTGCCACAGGTGCAGAAGGGCAGTATCGTTGAGGTGCGCTATCAGCTGCGTAGCCAACGATTCTTCTTCATCTACGACTATGATATGCAGCGAGACATTCCTGTCGCCTACGAGAAATGCTTCATGGAGATACCGGCTGTGTTGCAGTTTAATGTGGAAGCGCCGGTGAAGCGACAGAACGTGTGGACCAATGTATCCGGCAGTTACATACAGATAGAGAACTCCGATCCGAAGCGTCCGCAACGCTGTAATGCCAACTGCTACACAATAGAGGCTGCTCAGATGCCAGCTCTCAAGGATGTCAATTATGTATGGAATGTTGACGACTATGCTGCCAAGGTGGTGTGCGACCTGAAGACCATGCAGTTTCCGCAAACCGCAAAGCGCAACTACGGCATGACATGGGAGCAGGCAGACAGGCTAATCCTTGATCAAGACCAGATAGGCACTAAGCTGAACGACAAGAGCAAGTTCCGCGAAGAACTTGCTGCCAGCGGAATATCTGCAATAGCTGACGAGAAGGAACGCATTGGTGCCGCCGTATTGTTCCTGGCATCGCGTGTGGCTTGGAATGGAAAGTACAACAACCTTCCCGATTATGCCAACGCCATAGTAAAGAAAAAGAGTGGCAGTTCAGCCGATGTCAACCTTATGTTGATAAATGTGCTCAACGACTTGGGCTTCACTTCATATCCCGTCTATCTTAGCACTCGCCGCCATGGTCGCCTTCCTATCCATCCGTCTGCCAACGCCTTCAACACATTCGTCGTTGCTGTGGAAACAACAAACGGCTTGGTCTATGTGGACGGCACAGACCCTTACGGCGCTGTCAATGTGCTCAATCCTAATCTCTATGTCGCCCAAGCACGCAAGATAGGCATGAAGGTTAGTGGCTCGTGGGTTGACCTCACGAAGCTGGCACAACACAAGACGGCATATCTCTCATCTATTTCGCTCTCTGCCGATGGCACGGTGACTGGCGAACTGTCTGCAAAATACAGCAAGAACTCTGCACGAGAACTGAAAGCCGACTACCACAACGCAAAGGACAGTGTGGCCTACGTTCAGTCACTTCAGGAGAAGTATGGCATAACAATCAGCTCCATGCAGCTGACGGGGCAAAAACAATATGGCGATGAGGTGAAGAATACTGTGAAGTTCCAGAAGGCGGCAGAAGCTACCGATGACCACATCTATGTAAGCCCTTTCGTGTTCAATCCTATGGGCGAGTCGCCTTTCAAGGATGAAACTCGCGAGCTGCCTGTGGAAATGCCTTATCCTGTCAGTCTAAGCTATTTTGTGGATGTCAATATACCTGACGGTTACGCCGTTGAAGAGACTCCTAAAGACTTTGAGGTCACTGTTCCTGACCGCTCTCTGACGGTGAAGATGACATGCAAGAACGCTGATGACAAGGTCAGCATAACCTATAGTTTTGTGAGCAAGAAGATGTACCATGAGGCTGAAGCCTACACGGCAATAAAGAAAGTTTACGACATGGCTTGCCAGAGCATGGGAGACATGATCGTGCTGAAGAAGAAATTATGAAGCGTGTTCTTGTACTCTGTCTGTGGCTTGCGCTTTGCGCTTCAACCTATGCACAGAAAGCCGATGTCACGGTGCTCTTGGACAGCACTTCGGTCAATGTGGAAAACATTGGCTACTATACCAGTGTGCATCATCAAAAGTTCATCCTGAACAACTCCAATCGTGCCGATCTGGCGAATATCGTCATCGGGATGAACCAGAATACGGAGCTTGCGAAGTTTGAATATGTGATGACCGACCTTTCAGGGCGTGTGCTTCGCAGCGTGAAGAAAAGCGAACTGCAACGCTTTGAGTATTCACAAGAGTTGGCTACCGACTTCTACCGTCTGATGGCAGAGGTTACGCCACCTTCATATCCAGTGGTTATCACAAGGACGGAGAAGATTGTCCGAAACGGAAATGTGCTGGATTATCCTTACTTCTTTCCCCAAAAAGGATATGGCATAACGGTTCAGAAAGCTGTGTATCAGATAGAATGGCCTGAGGACAAAGTGACTGTTAGACATAAGGGTATGAACATTGCCACGAAACCTTCCGTTTGGCAGGTGGGCAACAAGAAAAGGCTTCGCTATGCCTTGGAGGGAATGCAACCTGTGGCGCGTATGCCGTATGCTTTGGATATGGACGAGCGAATGCCGTTTGTGATGTTTGCGCCGGAAGAGATACGCTCTCACGGCTCTACGGGCAGTATGGATTCTTGGACTTCATTTGGCAGTTGGCAGTATGGCTTGGCCAAAGACCGACAGTTGCTGCCCGAGTCGCATCTGAACAAGATTCGCGCTTTGGTGGCTGATTGCCATACAGAGCGTGCGAAGATTGCTCGGCTTTACGACTTCTTGGGGCAGAATACACGCTATGTTGCCGTGGAACTTGGCATTGGTGGCTATCAGCCAGAAGCAGCGCATACGGTAATGCAAATGGGCTTTGGCGACTGCAAGGGACTGAGCAACTATATGCACTCAATGCTGAAGGCGATAGGCATTGAGAGCCGATTGGCAGCAATTGGAACTGATGAACCGAATCTTATTCCAGGCTTTGCAAATGCCAACCAACTCGACCACATGATCCTGGCAGTCTTGCTGGAGCAAGGGAAGGATACGCTGTGGATGGAATGTACTAACCCGAAACTTCCTGCGGGATATGTACATAACCACATCTCTGGGCATGATGCCTTGATGTTGGAGGCAGACGGAGGGCGTATAGTCAAGTTGCCTGAGTACGCAGATAGCTTGAACCTTCGTCATTCATGGATTTCCGTCACTCTCCGTTCGGATGCTTCGGCAGATGTGTTCGTAAACGAAGCTTTCCATTGTCACAGGTATGCAGAAGCTTTTGCTCTGCTTGGCAAGAAAGAACAGGAACAGAGAACGACCGTTGCGTCATGGTACAAGCTACCGAATACGTCGTTTGGTGCAATCTCGGTCAGCGATGTGAGCAAGCCTTTTGAAGTGCCACGACTAAACACGCATCTGGAAGGTGTGTGCACCAAATACGTCAATCTTACAGGGCGACGGATGTTCGTGCCCCTTTGCCCTCTATACAAGGACTTTTCTCCAATGGTCATATCGGACACATTGCTCTCTCAGCACCTCCCGATGAAGATTAGTCATGGCTATAGGGATTCTGCGGAGATTAGGATAAGGATTCCCGAGGGCTGTTCTGTGGAATCATTGCCTGCACAGATAGATGTGGAAGACGAATTCGGTTCTTTCCATTTTCGGGTAACGCAGGAGTCGGAAGGCTTGCTGGTATCTTATGCTCTGGATATGCGTCGAGGTGTGTATAAACCTGCGTCACGCCAGCATCTTCTTGAGATGCAGAGGAAAATCCTAAAGGCATACAACGCTCGCGTAGTGTTGGTGAAGTAAGGCTTCCGATAACCATTAGCCTTTGGCCTCTTGTTGAACCCCACGAAACTTGAATTACAAACTATTAACCTAATATGATTCTAATGAAAAAGTCAATTCTTACAATGTTGGCTTGTACTTTCGCTACATTGGCGATGGCACAGGCGAAACCGATTCTTACCATTGAAGGTGGTAAGGTTCAGGGTGTTAGTACGGACATCGAGGGCGTTACAGTGTATCGCGGCATTCCTTATGCTGCTGCTCCTATCGGTGATCTGAGATGGAAAGCTCCTCAGCCAGTGGTGGCTTGGGAAGGCGTGAAGGTGGCTGACAAGTTCGGTCATCCTGGCTATCAGTCGGTGCATTATCCTGGCGGCTATACCACTGAGTGGGGCTATGGCGACGAATCGCCTTACAGCGAGGACTGTCTATACCTCAATGTGTGGACACCTGCTGGCGCGAAGGCTGGTCAGAAGCTTCCTGTGGCGCTCTGGATTCACGGTGGCGGCTACCGCGAGGGTTGGGGCTCTGAGCCTGAGTTCGATGCGCAGGAATGGGCTGCAAAGGGTGTTATCCTCGTGAGCATTAACTATCGTCTCGGCGTGTTCGGCTTCCTCTCTCATCCGGAACTTTCGGCTGAAAGTCCACAGAAGGTGTCGGGCAACTACGGTATTCTCGACCAGATAGAATCGCTCAAGTGGATAAAGAAGAACATCGCGCAGTTTGGCGGTGATGTAGACAATGTAACAATCTTCGGTCAGAGTGCTGGTGGCGGTAGTGTGAGAACTCTCTGTGAGTCGCCTCTTGCCCGTGGTCTTTTCCACAAGGCTATCATCATGAGTGCCGGTGGTCTTGCTCCTGCCGCTGCTGGCAGAGGAATGGGCATGACTCTCGAAGGTGCTGAACAGATGAACAAGAAGATCCTTGACTGGGCTGGCATCAACACGCTTGAGAAGATGCGCAGGGCTTCTACTGAGACTGTCCACACCGTAGGCACACACTATTCTGCCGTTACAGGCGAACAGGCTCGCATGCCTCTCTCTCCAATCGTTGATGGCTATGTATGCAAGAAGAGCTTCGACGAAGCTGCTGTTGACGGTTCGCTGGCTGATGTTCCTTATATGATTGGCTTCACAATGAACGACCTCGGCTTTGTGGCAAACGGTATTCCTGAGTTCTGCTACAACCGCGAGGAGGTAGGACATCACCCTGTTTGGGCTTACGAATTTGCGCGTCCATTGCCAACAGACGGCAGACCGAATGTGCTGAAGGGTGCGTTCCACTCGGCAGATCTCTGGTATGTGTTCAAGTCGCTGAAGCACTGCTGGCGACCATGGGCAAAGGGCGACTGGGATCTCTCAGAGCGTATGCTTACAGCTTGGACAAACTTCGCGAAGTATGGCAATCCTAACGGCAATGTGAAGAAGGGCGAATGGACTCCTTGCACTAAGAAGAACAACAACATCATGCTCTTCAAGCTTGATGCTCAAGACAAGGACGCTTCTTGCATGGGACAGCCTATCAAGGTTGAGGCGCAGCCTTGGGCGAATGCGGATAAGAAGTAAAAGTTCAAGTTTCGTGAGCGAAACTAGAGGCTAATGGCTAATAGCTAATGGTGAATGGCATCGTTAGCAAAAAAATGTAGGGCGAGGATTTCGAAATCCCCGCCCTACATTTGTTGTATGGATTTATGTGGGATTATAGTAATAAGTTCCCGTGTGTTTTTTATTATTCTTCTGACATAAGATGCTTGAAGCGCATGCCTTCTGCGAGGGCTTCTGCTGTGGCATCGTCCTTGAGGAGTCGGACAAGTTCGTAAGCGAATGGAAGTGCTGCGGCAGGACCTTCGCCTGTTGTGATGTTGCCGTCTGTTACGAAGACATCGCCATTATAGTCTGCTCCGTCGAGGATTCCTTCAAAGCCAGGATAGCATGTGGCGCGATGACCACTGAGAATGCCGAGCTTGCCGAGAACGAAAGGTGCTGCGCAGATGGCTGCGATACGACCGCCACGCATGTTCTGCTTGACAAGAGCTTCCTTCAGAGACTCGCAGTTGTCGAGATTCTCTGCTCCAGGCATACCGCCAGGAAGGAAGAGAAGGTCTGCATCGTCGTAGTTGTTGTCGGCAAGGAGTGTGTCTGCAAGCATTGTTACGCCATGTGCAGAGGTAACCTCCTTTGTCTCGTTGATACTAACTGTAGTGACTTCGAGTCCTGCTCTGCGCAAGACATCAACTGGTGCAAGGGCTTCTACATCCTCAAAGCCGTTTGCGAGAAAAGTGTAAATCATAATGCGACCCCCCATCCCCCCAAGGGGGAGTTTTTGATTGTTATGGGGATAAATTTTTAAAAGTTATTCAAGTTCTACAAGTAGAATAAATATAGGTGATAATATACTTTTTGGCACGGAATGATTCATAAATCAAGATTTGTGCCTAATGGTATATTGTTTCCAAAAAAATCAATCAGACTGCAAAGGTATCAAAAGTTCCCCCTTGGGGGGTTAGGGGGTCGGTCTCTACCCCCTTTGGTCTAAGCCCCAGAGCATTTTGTCTCGGAGCACGTTAAAGTATTTGCGTGAATGACGCTTAACGATCATTGTCTTATAGGCTGCCTTCTTTATTGTAAGGCGCACTTCGTCGTTGAGTGACTCTGAACGACCGTCGATTGCCACGAGGTAGTTGTGTGAACGGCTTTCAATGGAAAGCTCTATGACGGAAGTGTCGTTGACAACGATTGGGCGTGTATTCAAAGAATGTGGCGCTACCGGTGTGAGGCAAAGCACATTTGTGGTTGGCGCGATGATAGGTCCGCCGTTGGAGAGCGAGTATGCCGTAGAACCAGTAGGCGTAGAGATTATCAAACCGTCGGCTTGGTATGTCATGAGATATTCGCCATCGATATAGCAACGGATGGAAATCATGGACGCCGTGTCACGCTTCAGGACAGCGATGTCGTTGAGAGCGTAAGGCGAAGCGAGTGGGGAAGGGGTTGATACCTTTATCACTGCATGTTCCTCAACAGCATATTTCCCTTTGTAGAGGTCGTCGATAACGGACTCCATCTCTGCTGGCGACACATCGGCAAGGAAACCAAGACGACCGAAATTCACTCCGACGATAGGTGTCTGATTGGCTCCCACCATCTCTGCAACGCGAAGCAAAGTGCCGTCACCACCGAGAGAGAAGGCGAAGTCGGCATCGAAATCGTTGCCAGTGAAGGTGCGATCAACGGTGATATCGAGCTTCTGACCGTCAGTGAGGAACTTATGGAAGTCTTCCTCCATGACAATCTCCGCATTATGCTTCTGCAGACAAGCAAGGAGTTTCTGTATGCTCACAGACTTCTTTGCCTGATGAACATTTCCGAATATTGCGAAACGCTTCTTCAACCCCCCATCCCCCGAAGGGGGTGTTTTTATATGTTTTTGAGGACTGTTAATCATATTGGTTATTTACTGATTTAGAATTTACATCTCCCCCCAAAAAAGAACTATTAAAAGTTCCCCCTTGGGGGGCTAGGGGGTCATTACATAATTCCCAACGCACGGAGGATATCGGCGAAGTTCGCCCATATCATGAGTGCGAAGATGAAGCCGAAGCCGAGATATTCTGCTATGACGAGGAACTTCTCCGAAGGCTCTTTGCCAGTTATCATCTCATAGATGAGGAAGAGTACATGCCCGCCGTCGAGAGCTGGGATAGGAAGGATGTTCATGAAGGCGAGGACGATGCTGAGGAATGCTGTCATAAGCCAGAATTTATACCAGTTCCAAGTCTCAGGGAAGAGTCCTCCGAGTGTTCCGAAACCACCAACCGACTTTGCACCATCGGCAGACGCAAGGTACTGCATATCACTTACATAGCCACCAAGAATGTTCAATCCGTATTTGATGCCGGCAGGGAAACTTTCCAAGAAACTGTACTCTACATTTGTTGGTTCATAGAGTGCTTGGTATGGTTTGTATGCGACACCCATCTTGAGATCTTCTGTGAGTGTAAGATGAAGTGTGTCGAGGACTGCCGAATCCTTTGCATTTGCGTGCTGAACAACGAGAGCTATGTTACGAGCAGTAAGGCTATCCTTTGAAGATTTTGCTGTTTCAAGAATGTCTGAACGTACGGCGAGAGCAAAGTTCACATCGTTGAAAGTCTTTGTTGCAGTGCTGTCAACGGCAACGATCTTGTCGCCAGCAAGCATACCTGCCTTTGCAGCGGGACCATCAGCAAAGACGCTGTCAACAACATTTGGAGTTACAGGATCCATGTAGCGTGGAGTTTCCTTAAGCATTGTGAGCAGTGATGTTTCAGGCTTGTGGACAGTAACCTGTTTGCCATCGCGTATAACGATGACATTCTCAGCCTTTGCTACAGCGCGGTAAACATCAACATCGAAACGCTCAAACTCCTCTTCGTCAGTGCCAATGATGATATCGCCGTCCTTGAAACCGTGCTTCTTTGCCTCATCGTTGAACTGCATACCGTTGGTCATGCTTTGTGGTGCGATGTAGGAATCACCCCATGTGTACATGATCATTGAATAGATGAAGAGAGCTGTTATGAAGTTCATAAGCACACCGCCAATCATTACGAAAAGGCGTTGCCATGCTGGCTTTGCACGGAACTCCCAATCTTGCATTGGCTGCTGAAGTTGTTGAGTATCAAACGATTCGTCAACCATACCAGCTATCTTGCAATAACCGCCAAGAGGAATCCAACCGATACCGAATTCCGTGTCAGAATTCTTTGGCTTGAACTTGAAGAGAGAGAACTTCCAGTCGAAAAAGAGATAGAACTTCTCGACGCGTATTCCAAAAAGACGGGCAAAAGCGAAGTGTCCGCCCTCGTGAAGAATTACGAGAAGAGATATTGAGAGTATGAGCTGAAGAGCTTTAATGAGGAATATTGCCATTGAATTAAGTAATAAGTATTAAGTAATAAGTATTTAAGTATGATTACTTTTGCTATCTGCCATTAGCCATTAGCTTTGCTCATCGGAGCAAATTTGTGGCTATCTGGCGTGCTTCTTTGTCTGAGTTAAAGTATTGTTCAAGTGTTGGGGTTTTGATGAATGTGGCTGTTTGCATAGTCTTTTCAATGATCTCTGCAATCTGTGGGAACGAGCAACGGTCTTCAAGGAAGGCGCGGTTTACCACTTCGTTGGCAGCATTCATTATGCAGCAGGCATTGCCACCCATCTTTATCGCTTCGAAAGCAAGGGCAAGACAACGGAACTTCTTCAGGTCTGGTTCAAAGAACTCCAGTGTCTGCTTGAACGGATCAAGGCGTTCGCCATTGAGATAGATGCGGTCAGGATATGTGAAAGCATATTGGATTGGCATTCGCATGTCTGGAACTCCGAGCTGTGCCTTTATCGAACCATCCACGAACTGCACAGCACTATGTACGATAGACTGCGGATGAACAAGCACCTGAATGCGTTCTGCTGGTATGCCGAAAAGCCATTTTGCTTCAATAACCTCAAAGCCTTTGTTCATCATCGTAGCAGAATCAATGGTGATCTTCGCTCCCATGTCCCAAGTAGGATGGCGGAGAGCATCAGCTTTCGTTACCTTCTGGATTTCTTCCATTGACATCTTGCGGAACGGACCACCGGAAGCTGTAAGAAGAATCTTCTCCACACCATTGTCGCCTTCGCCAGCAAGCGACTGATAGATGGCAGAGTGTTCGCTGTCAACAGGAATGATTGGAGCGCGATACTCATTAGCCAACTGACAGATGAGTTCACCGGCAACAACGAGAGTTTCCTTGTTTGCAAGAGCGATCTTCTTGTGAGCCTTGATGGCGTGGATAGTAGGAGATAGTCCTGCGAAGCCAACCATTGCGGTAAGAACGATGTCTATTGGCGAAGCTTCTACAATGTCATCAAGCGCCTTTGCACCGGCATAAACCTTGATGTCTGGGCAATCTGAAAGGAGTTCCTTAAGGCGTTCGTAGTGAGCTTCGTTTGCGATGACTACAGCGTCAGGATTATATTTGTGAGCCTGCTCTGCGAGTAAATCCACTTGGTTGTTGGCAGTAAGGCAATAAACCTCAAAAAGGTCTGGATGCTGTGAAATGACATCCAATGCCTGAGTACCAATGGAACCTGTGGAACCGAGTATGGCGATTTGCTTTTTCATACAATTAATTTAATTCAAATTTCGCTTTGCTCATTTGAGGCTAAAGGCTAAAGGCTTAAAGCTAAAGGCCTTCTCCATAGTCCAAAGAGCGAACAAAAATCCCGTTGGCAAAAGCCTTTACCCTTTAGCCTTTAGCCTTTACCCTCGCAGCTTGCTGCGAACTATATTAGTCCTTCGGGAAGGTTCATCTTGATTGTTCTGTTCTCGTGGTCAATATCTTCAATCCATTCGTCGGCAACAGGAATGAGAATGTCACCGATTTCAAAGAGGTAATTCTCAGTGGAAGTGTCGATGTTGTCAATCTTTCCTATGTTATTCTTTCCAGCGAGTATTGAATAACCGACGAGCATGTCCCAAGAATAGTGGTCTGAGTTTTCTGCGGCTTGGCGTGGAAAATAGACCTCGCAGTTGGTAATTGTCTGCGCTTGTTCCTTTGAGTTGATGTCCTCAAACTTTACAAGTGCCGTTTCACCACTCTTGAAGCGATATTCTTCCATATAGAAGGGAACGAGAAGTCCGTCGATGAGAAGCATCAGATATTCTGCGTCTGTCTGGTCAAACACATCGTCAGAGAACATCATCTGCACCTCGCCGTTGATGCCGTGAGGGCGACCTATCTTTCCTATCTTATAGAAATCAGTTAGATTCATTTACAGAATTTTAGTGGGATTTTAATCCGTTACACGAGTTATTCTTGCTCCAAGTGCGTTAAGGCGACCTTCGATGTTCTCGTAACCGCGGTCAATCTGCGCAATGTTGGCAATCGTTGATGTTCCTTCTGCGCTCAATGCTGCGATGAGAAGGGCGATTCCGGCACGAATGTCAGGAGAAGTCATGCGCTGAGCACGGAGACGCTTTTGGTGGTCATGGCCAACAACAACGGCGCGGTGTGGATCGCAAAGGATGATCTGTGCGCCCATATCGATGAGTTTGTCAACGAAGAATAAGCGACTTTCGAACATCTTCTGATGGAAAAGCACCGAACCACGAGCCTGAGTGGCAACAACAAGAAGCACGGAGATGAGGTCTGGTGTAAGTCCTGGCCATGGAGCATCGGAGATTGTCATGATTGTGCCGTCGATGAACGATTCCACGAGATAATAGTGCTGTTCTGGGATAAAGAGGTCATCGTCAACTTCCTCAATGCGAATGCCAAGACGGCGGAATGCATCTATGATAAGTCCGAGGTTCTCAATAGAGCAACCTTCAATCTTTATGCCCTTTCCAACCATTGCTGCCATGCCGATGAATGAACCAACCTCGATCATGTCTGGGAGAACAGTGTGCTCTGTGCCATGAAGACTTTCCACGCCTTCGATGGTGAGAAGGTTTGAAGCAATGCCGGAAATCTTTGCTCCCATAGAGTTGAGCATCTTGCAAAGCTGCTGAATATATGGTTCGCAAGCAGCATTGTAGATTGTAGTCGTGCCTTCAGCGAGAGCGGCAGCCATAATGATGTTGGCAGTTCCTGTTACGGATGCTTCGTCAAGCAGCATGTAAGTACCCTTGAGGCGACCTTCCTTTGTGGTGTGAATCTCGAATGTGTCGTTCTCGTCATTGTGAGAGAATGATGCTCCAAGATTCTTGAAACCGAGAAAATGCGTGTCAAGGCGACGGCGACCGATCTTGTCACCACCAGGTTTTGCCACAACAGCCTTGCCGAAACGGGTGAGCAGCGGACCAATCATCAGCACACTACCGCGAAGAGCCGAGCACTTCTTTACGAATTCAGGGCTGGAAAGGTAGTTGATGTTGATGTTCTTTGCGCAGAAACGATATGTGTTTGGGGCAAGCATTTCTGCTTCTACGCCCATGTCGCGCAGAAGGTTTATGAGATTGTTGATGTCAAGGATGTTTGGAATATTGTTGACAACAACAGGTTCTTCTGTAAGCAATGTGGCACAGATAATCTGCAGAGCCTCGTTCTTTGCGCCCTGCGGTTTGATTGTGCCTTGCAGCGGATGACCGCCTTCTATTATGAATGATTGCATTATTTCTTCTTTTTCTTCTTCTTGTTCTTTGTTGACTGCTTTTCCATTTGAATGACTGTGCGATCGAAACGGAATGTTGAAGGATTGAGTTGCACTCTTCCGTCCGTGAATCGTTCTATGTCATGGAAAACACTTTCCTCGCGTGCATTGGAGTGACCGTATTCAAGAAGCATTCGGCGCATCTGGTTTGCAGTGCTGCGTGCCAGTTCATCGCGTTCCTCTCCTTCAGGCATTGTCGCAAGAACCTCACACACTTCATGAAGGTGCTTGCCATAATGACGTACAGGAATTCGCTCGTGAGGGTATGGCAATGGCTGAGGCTTGGTGTTGATATCCTTGGCTTCCTCGACATTGTAAGGATAGTCAATGTCAAGCTGGAAATTGCTTATTATAGCGAGATGGTTCCATAGCTTGTGCTGGAAATCAGGGCTGCTCTTGTCTTCGCTTGACATTGTGCTCATCGTCTTGATGATTTTCTCTGCGGCAGCCTGGCGCAAAGCCTTGTCCTCTATGGTAAGAGCGTGCTTGACCATGTCCTGAACAATACGGCCGTATTCAGGAAGCATGAGGTGAGAACGCTGTGTATTGTAATCTAATCCTTGCATTATACTTTCTTTTTAGGTTTTCCTGCGACGAAATCTTTCAAGTAGAATGGCACGAAATAAGCCACATCCTCTATCTGATTCTTACGAAGACGCATCTCGGCAAGAGGTGCCATGTAGCGTGCAAGAGGTTCAATGCCGTCAAGGAAATGTGCATTTGGATGCGTTATCACTTCCTTGCATTTCGCGCTTCCTTCGCCCAAGAAATAAACTGGCTGTTTGTCAAGCAGTTCCTTGTAGGTGTCGGCATCAACGATGTCTGGCTGGCAAGGGCGTACAACTTTCAACGAACGGTCGTAAACCTCTGCATAAACCTCCATTCTGCGCGCATCAATCATTGAGCAGAAAAGAGCATCTTCGGGGATTTCGTCGTGATAGAGTAGGGGAGCAACAGTCTGGAGCTGCAATGTAGGAATGCTGATGAGCGGAATGTCCTTGCCATAGGCAATGCCTTTTGCCATGGAAACTCCTATTCGCAGACCTGTGTAAGAACCAGGACCACTGCTTACTGCTACACAATCAGGAGTAAGATCGCGTAGTTCCATATAAGAGAATGCCTCGTCGATGAAAGTTCCGAGACGTTCAGCATGGTTAGGACCTGTTCTGTCTATTTTTTCCAATACGCACTCTCCGTCGCGAGTTACGGCAACGGAACAAATGCCAGTACTGGTTTCAATACTTAGTACTAACGACATTAATTTGAAGGCGAACTGTTTGTTGTTCGCAGTTATTGTTTATAAAAATTGCAATTTATGGGCGCAAAGTTACGATTTTTTTATTATAAAAGTCTTTTTGTGCGGATATTTTCTTACGATTATTGTTTTGTTATGTGCAAAAACAATCTTTACAGTATATAAAAACAACAAGAGGATGCACCTTTCGGAGCATCCTCTTTACTATTTATGTTCGCTAAGCGAAACTTCTGATTAATAACCAGGGTTCTGGAAAGCAGCCTTTTCCTCAGCAGTCATCTGGAGAGCATCGAGCTGACCCTGTGGAATTGGACGGAGATAGTAGTGCTTCTTGATGTCACGCTTAATCTCCTTAGGCTCACGACCGTTAGCATCGCTGATGTGGTAAACACTTGCAAGCTTATCCCAAGTCTGAGTACGAACGAGGTCGAACCAACGATAGCCTTCACCCCAGTACTCGCGGAGACGCTCGTCGAGGATGTAGTCGATAGTGATTTCTCTTGGAGTAGAAGCCTTCATCTCTGCGCTGAGGTCCTTAGTGACCTTAAGCTCTGGATAGCCTGTGTTGCTTACGAGGTAAGTGTAGTCGTTGAAACGAGTCTTCCACTTTCCTGCACGCTCGCGAATCTTGAGAATGTTATCGTATGCAGCCTTATTGTCGCCAAGCTTAACAGCAGCCTCTGCAGCTACGAAGTAGAATTCAGAGAACTTAGCGATAACGAATGGACGTGGTGAAGAACCGTTAGGGTTACCAAGCTCAGTAGCCTCCTTGCGGTCAGTACGGTGACCGATGTGCTTCCATACGCCTGGGTATGACTGACGGCTAGACTCGGTAATGTTGATTACGAATTCTGGATGACCTTCGAGAACACCAGCATTGATGTTACCATTAGCTGCTGTATAGACAACCTTAGAATCTTCGTAACCGTTAGGAAGGAACTGGAGGAATACCTCGCCGTTCTTGATTTCAGCACCATTTGCACCCTTAACGTATGTATTAGCGTTACCACCCTTAGCCATGTTCACGCGGTACTGGTATGTGAATGTACCATCCCAGCGAGAGTCAACGTCAACATTAGTGAACTTCTTGAGTGCGTCTGGGATAGGAGCCATACGAGTCCAAGGACGACCGAGAGCCTGACAAGCCTCACGGAGAACAGGGTTACCATTTGAACCGTCTGCGAATTCGCCACGCATGTCACCACAGTAGTTCCACTGAGTGAACCAACCTGCGAAGTTTTCAGGAGCACCACCGTTACCCCAACCGAGACCGCCACCATTGAACTGGTCGCTGTTTACAGTGTGGTCAGCCCAAAGGAGCCACTCGTTGTTACGGTCGTTCTGCCAGAAGTTTACGTCGTAGAAAGTTTCCTGGAGACCATAACGGTGATTGCCTTCATTTTCGTCAATGGCAGTCTTAGCCACTTGGTAAGCCTTCTGGAAGTAAGTCTGAGCCTGACCCTTATCGCGGTTAGAAGTAGCAGGATAAGTATCAATGCCATTTGGATTCTCAAGCCACCATGCGTATGTAAGGTATGCCTTAGCAAGGTAGAGACGAGCAGTAGTCTTAGTAACAGCACCGATTACACGTGGAGCGTCTGGAAGTTCGTTAACAGCCTCCTCAAGATCCTTGAATACAGCCTTAGTGTAAACCTCGTCAACAGTGTTACGCTTAGATGTACGCTGTGAGCTGGCATTTGGCATAAGTTCACCACTACCAAGGTCGAGTGGCACACCACCGAATGTCTGTACAAGGTTGAAATAGTAGAAGCCACGGAAGAACTTAGCTTCAGCAACGAGGCTTGGAGCAATACCTACCTTGGAAGCGTTCTCAATTACAGAACTTGCAGTGTTGATTTCTGTGAAAGCAGTGCCCCAAAGAGCGTCTGAACGTACAGATGTTGAAGAAAGGTTTCCAACACCAGACATATCGATATCCTTCTGGTTACCGTCTGCAGAGTGGCCGTATGTGTACTCGTCAGTACCAGCCTCACAAGAAGTGAAGTAGTAAGCCTGACCATAGAGATTACGGAGGTGAGCGTAAAGTGAAGTAAGACCACCCTTCACACCATCCTCTGTTGTAAAGTATGTTGGGTCGTAGCCAGTTCTTGGCTGCTCGTCGAGCACGTCGCTACAAGATGTTGTTACCAACGCACCTGCAGCCATAAGACCCATGAAAGAATATTTTATGAAATTTTTCATTGTGTTCTCTTTTTACTTGATTGTTACGATTGCGATACGGTTAGCGTGGTTTGTATCAGCACCCTTAGCCTCAACGCGAGTTACGTTTACGCCACGAGACTTGAGGTATGAAGCAACTGCATCAGCACGCTGCTGTGAGAGTGTTGCGTTTACATCAGCAGGACCTTCTGGAGAAGCGTAAGCAACGATTTCTACTGACTGACCAGCCTTGATGCCGTCGAGCTCTGCCTTGTTAACGATTTCTGAAGAAGAAAGTGGGAATGTTACGATGTAAGTGCTCTGAACGCCTTCAGTCTTAACAACTTCCTTGACTACTTCCTTAACAACAGGCTTCTCTACGATCTTCTCAACAACCTTTTCTACAACCTGAGTAGCTGCTGCACGCTTAGCTGCTTTTACCTTACCGCCACCGAGAGTTACGTTAAGACCGAGAAGGTAGTTGCGAGTGCAAGGAGCGTTTGTACCAACAACAGGAAGAGCGTGACCGCCAATCTGAGTTGCGTGGAACTGGCCCTGGTTAGACATAGAGTTTGGCTCTGGATCGAGACCGCTCTCGCTCCAATATGGAGAGTAGATGATGAATGGGTTCTGAACTGTAGCGTAGAGACGGAGGTTCTCAATACCAGCAGTCTTCATCCACTTGCCAGAGAAGTTATAGCCGAGAGAGATTGTACGAATCTTAACGTAGCTACCATCGAAGATACCGAGTGTAGAACCATACTTAGGGTTATCACCAGACTGGATACCACCTGGCTTTGGATACTTAGCACCCTTGTTGTCCTCTGTCCAGTAATCAACATCTACCTGACCACGACGACCAGTGAGCATATTGAGGTAACCAGATGAACCGTAGAGAGTAGAGATGAGCTTACCGCCACACTGGAATGCACCGATTACGTTGAGGTCGAAGCCCTTGTAAGCAACGCGAGTGTTGAAACCACCTACGAAGTTAGGCTCGAGGCTGATGATCTGACGGTCGTTTGGACCGATAGCCTGAAGCTCACCCTTATCGTTGTATCTCTTCTCATACTTAACCTTGATCATACCTTCGTTACCACCTGGCTCGAGAGTCTGGAAGTCTGCCCAGTCTGGATCGTCTGAGTTCCAGAGACCAACCTTTTCATAGTCATAGAGAACATCGATTGGATGACCTACGAACCAACCGTTAGCCTCGTCCTTCTCGCTACCGTCAGCAAGTGCAACGAGCTTGTTGCGATTCAAAGCGAGGTTCACGCCAGCTTCCCATGTCCAACCATTCTTGTTGTTGATGATTACACCGTTGAGTGTAGCTTCAAGACCCTTGTTCTGAGTCTTACCGATGTTAGCAGTATAGCTGCCTACACCTGATGTAGAAGGGAGAGAAACGTTGAGGAGGATGTCGTTAGTGTTCTGGATATAGTACTCAACAGTACCGCTCAAGCGACCCTTGAAGAGAGAGAAGTCAATACCGAAGTTGTAAGTCTCACTGTACTCCCAACCAAGTTCTGGGTTAGGAAGCTTAGTGATGTAGTAACCTGTCTCGTATGAAGGAGTACCGAGGTCACCGAAGTTGTAAGGAGATGTAGAGAGGTTACCGAGAGTAGTGTATGGAGAGATAGCCTGGTTAGCTGTCTGACCGTAACCTGCGCGGAGCTTCAAGTTGTCAACAACTTCCTGGTTCTGCATAAATGCTTCCTTAGCAATGTTCCAACCGATAGATACAGCTGGGTAAGTGTGCCACTGGTGGCCCTTAGCAAGGCGTGAAGAAGCGTCTGAACGAACAGCTGCAGAAATCATGTAACGATCATCATAGTTGTACATGAGACGACCCATCCATGACATGAGACCTGCCTGCCAGTAGTTCTGCCAGCTTGGGTTAACAGCAACATCTTGCTTGCCAGCACCGATGTTCCAATACTGGAAGTACTCAGGTACACCGCGGCTGCCCATGTGGTTTGTAGAATAGCGAGTCTGCTCAACAGAGTAGAGACCTACAGCACTGATGTTGTGCTTGCCAAATGACTTGTCGTAAGAGAGGATGTTCTCAACAGCGTAGTTCTTGTACTCGCTCTGCTGCATTGATGCAGAGTTGAGCTCAGTAGCGTTGACAGTGTTGATACCTGTGCCAGTGAAACCACCGACCTTGTTGCCACGATAGTTGAGACCGAGGTTGAGACGATACTTCAAACCGTCAATACCAGGGAAGTAGATCTCACCGAATACTGTGTTGTAAGTAGCGAGAGTATTGTTGTGCTGGAGCCAAGTGTCCTTGTTGTCCTCGATTCTGTCGCGAGTGATGAACCAAACATCGTCAGAAGACATACGAGCGATACGGCCTGTAGGGTCAGCGAGGTTGTTTGGATCTACGAGTGGAGTCATCTGGAGAATACCATACATACCGAGGTGCATACCGTTGCGCTGGTTGTAAGTATTTGTTGAAGAGAGACCCAGCTTGAAGATTTCACCAACCTTCTGCTCAATGTTAGCACGGAGAGTGATACGGTCGAAAGACTGTGTAGGGATAACACCTTCATCGCGGTTGTAGCTACCACCGAAGCTGTAAGTACCTGTGCTTGAACCACCAGAAACAGTTACGTTGTGGCTGTGAGAAAGACCATTCTTGTAGAAGAGGTCCTGCCAGTCAGTATCGTTGCCTTCATGCTCGTCAATACCGTTGCCGAACTTGCCAGCGAGCTTACGCATTTCTGTGTACTTCTCGCCCTTCATCATTGGGAATGGGTTGAAGAGAGTCTTGAGAGATACATAGCCATTGTATGTAACCTTTGCAGGCATTTCCATGTGGCCCTTGTTAGTAGTGATGATGATGACACCGTTAGCACCACGAGAACCGTAGATAGCTGTTGCAGAAGCATCCTTCAAGATGTCGAGAGACTTGATGTCTGAAGGGTTGATGTCAGAAAGGTTGCCGAGGAATGGAATACCGTCAAGCACGATGAGTGGGTCGTTAGAAGCAGAGAGTGAACGCTGACCACGGATACGGATCTGCATTTCAGCACCTGGCTGAGAGTTTGTCTGCTGCATGTCAACACCAGCAATACGGTTCTGGAGAGCCTGAGTGATGTTTGAAGAAGGGTTCTCCATCAACTTCTCTGAACTTACAGAAGCAACAGAACCTGTTACAGCCTCTTTGCGCTGAGTACCGTAACCGATAACTACTACCTCATCAAGAGCTTGGTCTTCAGAGTCAAGTGAAATAACTAGGTTGTTTCCTGCTACTCGTACAGTCTTTGTAACGAAGCCAATGTAAGAAACAACGAGAGTCTGACCATCCTTAGCCTCAATAGAGAACTTTCCGTCATAGTCAGTGATAACACCGGAGTTCTGAACTCCCTGAATTGCTACTGTTGCACCGATAAGAGGCTCGTTGTCTGCTGAGGCAACAACCTTACCGTAAACAGTCTTTGCATTAAGAGCGCCCCAACTTACGGTAAGCAGCATCATAGCAATGAATGCCACTTTTCCAAAGAAGGATGTCTTAATCCTTTGAGAAAGGTTTCCCATAAATAAAACAATTTTAGGTTAATAATTATTAAGTTTGATATTAGTGTTGTCTAGGTTTGCTGCTTGTTCATGTTGCATCTCGAAACTGCATAGGGTTATAAATTCCCGCCGCAAAGTTAAAAAATTATACTATTAAAAAGTTAAAAATGTATAAAAAAGATGATGAAAGGCTTTGTACACTTGTTTTATATAGGTTTTTTGGACAGATACGAATAAAGCCTCAGCAATTCCAGTCGTTTTGCTGAGGCTTTTATATTATTATAATAATGTGTTGCGTTTTTCCTTATTTCTTGTACTTGTCGATGTGCTGCTGGATGAGTTCTGCATCGTCGAAGTAGTTTATCTTCATTGCTGCGCGAACCTCGTCCATTGTCTGCATGGCAACCTTGCGTGCTTCCTCTGAACCCTTCTTGAGGATCTCGTAAACGGCAGGGATGTTCTGCTCGAGTTCGTGACGACGCTGGCGGATTGGATCGAGGCGCTTGTTGAGAACCTTGATGAGGAACTTCTTGCACTTCATGTCGCCGAGACCGCCGCGAGTGTAGTGATCCTTTACTTCTTGGAGGTTCTTGTATTCTGGCCAGAACTCCTCAAAGTCAGAATCTTCGCAGAATGCGTCGAGATAAGTGAACACGCAGTTGCCTTCCACATGACCAGGGTCGTCGATGTTTATGTGAGTTGGGTCGGTGTACATTGACTTGACCTTCTTCTCCATCTCCTTTGGGTCGTCAGAAAGGTAGATGCAGTTGCCGAGACTCTTTGACATCTTTGCCTTACCGTCTGTTCCTGGAAGACGCTTGCAGCTGTCGTTCTCTGGAAGCATGATCTGTGGCTCAACGAGAACCTCGCCGTAAGTGTTGTTGAAACGGTTCACGAGTTCGTTTGTCTGCTCGAGCATTGGACGCTGGTCTTCACCTACAGGCACAACATTTGCCTTGAACAAAGTGATGTCAGCTGCCTGAGAGATAGGATAGCAGAAGAAACCAACAGGGATGGATGCCTCGAAATTGCGCATTGCAATCTCTGTCTTTACTGTAGGGTTGCGCTGCAAACGGCTTACAGTAACGAGGTTTGAGAGGTATTGTGTAAGTTCCGCGAGTTCTGGAATCTGGCTCTGGATGAAGATTGTTACCTTCTCTGGGTCAAGACCGCAAGAAAGGTAGTCGAGAGCAACTTCTATAATGTTCTGGCGAATCTTCTCCGGATTGTCAGCATTGTCTGTAAGTGCCTGCACGTCAGCAATGAACACGAACATCTTGTCGTAGTTGCCTTCGTTCTGGAGCTCTACGCGACGGCGGAGTGAGCCAACGTAGTGTCCAAGGTGCAGTTTGCCGGTAGGACGGTCGCCTGTAAGAATTATTTTAGACATAGTCGTCGTTTAGTTTTTTTCTTTTTGGGAATGATAACCCGACGTTGACACGTCGGGCACTGTGGCTTCTTTATGCGTCGATGTTAGCGTAAGTGGCGTTTGCTTCAATGAATGCGCGGCGTGGCTCAACGTCATCGCCCATGAGCATTGAGAAGATTTCGTCAGCTGCTGCTGCGTCCTCGATGGTAACCTGCTTGAGAACGCGAGTTGCAGGGTCCATAGTTGTCTCCCAAAGCTGCTCTGCATTCATTTCACCAAGACCCTTGTAGCGCTGAGTATGGAGTGCCTTGTCGTCTTCACCTGTTGCATACTTCTGGATGAACTCAAGACGAGCCTGCTCTGTATAGCAATACTCCTTGACCTTATTCTTCCATGAGCAGAGATAGAGAGGTGGAGTTGCGATGTAAAGGTGACCTTCGCGGATGAGCTCTGGCATGTAGCGGAAGAAGAGAGTCATGATGAGCGTAGCGATGTGAGAACCATCGACATCGGCATCGGTCATGATAATGATCTTGTCATAGCGGAGCTTCTCGATGTTTGCTGCCTGTCCATCTTCCTCGTCAACGCCGAAGCGTACGCCGATACTCTGGATGATGTTCATTACAGACTCTGATTCGAACACCTTGTGGCGCATAACCTTCTCCACATTGAGGATCTTACCACGGAGAGGAAGGATGGCCTGGGTGTAGCGGTCGCGGCCTTGCTTTGCAGAACCGCCCGCAGAGTCACCCTCGACGATGAATATCTCGCAATTCTTTGGATCCTTGTTTGAACAGTCGGCAAGCTTACCTGGCAGACCAACGCTTGTGAATGCACTCTGGCGCTGTACACTCTTGCGGGCACGCTCAGCAGCCTGACGGGCAGCAGCTGCAAGGATGAACTTGTCGCAGATAGCCTCTGCCTGTACTGGGTGCTCCTCAAGATAATATGAGAGCGCCTCGCTTACAGCCTGGTAAACGGCAGGACGAACCTCTGAGTTTCCGAGCTTTGTCTTTGTCTGGCCTTCAAACTGTGGCTCAGCAACCTTGATGGAGATAACGGCAGTAAGACCTTCGCGGAAGTCGTCGCTCTTGATGTCCACCTTAGCCTTCTCCATCTTCTTGGCAATCTTCTGGTTGTTCTCAGCATACTTCTTGAGAGTGTTGCCGAGAGCTGTACGGAAACCAACGAGGTGAGTACCACCTTCGTATGTGTTGATGTTGTTTACGTATGAGTGGATGTGCTCAGAATAATCGCGGTTGTAAGTGAAAGCAACATCAACAGGGATGCCCTGGCTTTCAGTCTTTATGCAGATTGTCTCGAAATCGTCTGTGAGCTTCTGGCGGTGCTTGTCAACATACGCAACGAATTCCTTCAGACCGTCCTTTGCATGGAAAGTCTGTTCGCGAAGCTTACCTTCCTCGTCTGGGCGCATGTCCTTGAGGTTGATGGTGATGCCTGCGTTGAGGAAAGCGAGCTCACGCATACGGTTTGCCACAATGTCCCACTTGTATGTGGTAGTAGTGAATATCTCTGGGTCTGGCCAGAACTGCTGGCGAGTACCGCGCTTGTCTGTATTGCCGACAACCTCAACTGGGTAAAGAGGCTTACCCTTCTCGTATTCCTGCTGATAGATTCTGCCATCGCGGAACACCTGTGACTTCATGTGATATGACAGAGCATTCACACAACTCACACCTACACCGTGCAAACCACCAGATACCTTGTAAGAACCCTTGTCGAACTTACCTCCGGCATGAAGCACTGTCATAACGACTTCAAGAGCCGACTTGTGGAGTTTTGGATGCTCATCTACAGGAATACCACGACCGTCGTCTTCTACGGTGATGGAATTGTCTTCGTTGATTGTAACGTCAATGTGCGTACAGTATCCTGCCATAGCTTCGTCGATGGAGTTATCTACCGTCTCATTTACGAGGTGGTGGAGACCCTTCTCTGAGATGTCGCCGATGTACATTGCAGGACGCTTGCGAACAGCTTCAAGACCTTCGAGGACCTGAATATTCGCGCCGGTATAGTTCTTGCTTTCTGGATTTGGATTTTGTTCCATTATCTTGTGTTATTTTAATCTATGATTAAACGTCTTTAGGCAAAGTTTGCGCCTAAAACGATGCAAATGTACGAAAAAGATTTTGAAAAAAAAGAAAAAGCAGGAAATATTTCGGTCTTTCTTGCCTTATATATATATTAATGTGTAAAATGTTTGCGAATGTGGATTGGAAATGTCTGCGAAAAGACTTAAAAAAGCTCGCGTAGCACATCCAGTGACTTCATCTCCGGGAAGCCTGGGATATGCAGCCTGTAGTAGCGGATGATATGGTCAACGATCGTGTTTCGTTGGTCCTTGCTCAATTTGAAAAGGTGCATCGTGCCGAAATTCATGCGCATTAGCGTGACGATTCCTGCAGAGTCGGCTTTGTCGAGGTGGTCGCGATGTACAGGCTTCATTCCGGTGAACTGCGCTTCACGCAGGTCGAAGTACATGCCTTCGCGATAATCGTTGGTGTCGGGAGCGAAACCGAGAAACGCTGCCAGATGCATCATCAGTACGAGATGGAAGTTTGCGAACGAGCCTTCCACGATGTCGAGCCATTCCAGCGATTTGCGCAGGTAGTCATATAACGGACGGTTGGTCGGTTCGTTGCGGGTGGCATAGCGCAGGAACTCGGCAATGAAGAAGCTTATCGACAGCTTGAAAGGATCATAGAGCATGTTCTTGTATCCGAAAGCAATGTCTGCGCTGAGCAACTTCGACTTGGGACCGTCGAAAACGATGTTTACCACCGTCAGAGGCTGAATGCGCTTGTTGGTTACAAACGACATCCTTCCATGCTCGCGAGTGAACATCTCAAGCATGAATTTCTTGTCCTTAAAAGGGAAGGAATATATTATTATAGCCTCTGTTTTCTGCATTTCGGTGCAAAATTAGATAATTTTAATCAAATTTGAATAACTTTTCCGAAAAAATATTTGTGGGGTTGACCGAAAGTATATACCTTTGCACCCGCTAACCAAGCGATGGTCCCTTCGTCTATCGGTTAGGACGAGAGATTTTCATTCTCTAAAGAGGAGTTCGACTCTCCTAGGGACTACAAAGACAACAATCGCATTGCAATGCGTGGGAAACGGCTGCTCCGACCAGAGCGGCTTATTTTTTAGCCAGAAAGTGCCATGGTGCAAGCGATGTCTTAACTTTAAACATTACACGTTAAACTTTAAACATTAAAAAAGAATTATGGCAAACCACAAGTCTTCTCTTAAGAGAATTCGTCAGACAAAGGTAAAGACAGCTCACAACAAGTACTACGGCAAGACAATGCGTAACGCTGTTCGTAAGCTCCGCGCAATGACTAACAAGGATGAGGCTGTTGCTCTCTATCCAAAGGTACAGAAGATGCTTGACAAGCTCGCTAAGAACAACACTATCCACAAGAACAAGGCAGCTAACATCAAGTCTTCACTCTGCGCACACATCGCAAAGCTCTAATATGAGTTTTGAACTACGAAAATCTTCATAACTTGAAACTATAAAAGGTTGTTTTTCGAAAGAAATACAGCCTTTTTTTGTTTTTCTGTGAAATAGTTTTGCCGAAAGATTTATTTTGCCTACTTTTGCAGAAATTATTTTATTGAAATGTCAACACCAATTAACAATAATACAATTGACCGTGATGCTGTACGCTGGTATGTGATGCGCTGCCATAGCATGGCTCATAATAAGGTGCGCCGTTTACTGGAGGCTAAGCAGATGGAATTCTATGTGCCAGAGACCATGCAAATGGTTGTTGAGAAGGGTAAGAAGGTGAAGAAGCTTGTGCCAGTTTTCAGGGACATGTTTTTCGTTCGTGCCTCTTACAACGACATGGATCTGAGCATAAAGAAAGATGGCATTCCGCTGATTTTCTATTTTTCCCACACTTCTCACATCCAGAACGACGCGCTTTGGGTGAGGGATGGCGAGATGAAATCGTTCATGAGGGCATTGGATTGTGTGGATAATAATCCAACAGTTCGTCCGTTCGGCGAAATCAATTTCAAGAAAGGCGACCATATTCGCGTTGTTGACGGACAACTTGAAGGCATTGAAGGCTACTTCTTGCAACTTCGCCGCGGACAGCGCAAGCAGTTGGTCATCACTCTTTCAAATCTCATGACCGTAAACCTCGCAATAGGCAAGGACGATTTGATAGAAATCCTGCCTGAATAAGGAGCGGAAAGGATTGATACTATTTTGTCATTCCGAGGGGTGTTTTTCGTAACTCTATGGATTACGGATAAAAATTCAGCGGAAAACGACTAAAAACTCATAGACTTTTTACCAAAAACTCATAGAGATTTTATGCAAAACTCTATGAGTTTTTTTGTGCTATCCTAACATATTGAAAACCAAAGGCATACAAAAAGCGTGCATTCGTGATGAATGCACGCTTTTCCGTTGATACTATTTTGTCAGAATCGTTGCTTTTTTGACGGCTTCTTCCTGTTTTTATTAATCTCTTCTGCCAAAGATGCGGAGGAGATAGAGGAAGAGGTTGATGAAGTCGAGATAGAGAGTGAGCGAACCGAGCACGGCATATTTCTGCACATCTGGGTTGTACTCATCTGCATTCATGAACAGTTCCTTGATCTTCTGAGTGTCGTAAGCTGTCAGTCCAACGAAGACAAGCACACCAATATAGCTGATGATGGTTGCCATCAAAGTCGAACCAACGAAGATGTTTACGATTGTTGCGATGATCAATCCGATGAGAGCCATGATGAGATAGCGTCCCATGCCAGAAAGATCCTTGCTAGTCTTATAGCCTACGATAGACATTGCGCCGAAAGTGCCGGCAGTGATGAAGAATGTTGAGGCGATAGATTCCATCGTGTAAATGATGAAAATGCTTGCCATCGTCACACCGTTTACCACTGAATATAGGATGAAGAGTAGGGTAGCAGTAGTGAGCGACATCTTGCGGATGCCTGCACTAAGCCACATTACCAAACCGAATTCAGCAAAGATCATTCCCCAGAAGAGGATAGGGTTGCCAAAAACAGCGGCAAGGATTGCAGGACTGTTTGCCACGAGCCATGATGTCATGCCAGTGATGGCAAGTGCAAGTGTCATCCAGATGTAAACCTTCTTCATCAAAGCAGGGAAACTGCGCTCTATCACAGCTTCCCGCTCGTTAATCATTCTTTCCAATTGTGAGTATTCCATATAATTATTCAATTTTTAATCTGGGGATAGCCCATTAGCGAAACTATTTCATCTCGATGCGGTCGTCGCCAGAGTTTGTCTCGTCGTAGCCGCCATCGTTTTGGTAGTCGCTTGCGCTTCTCTGTTGGTTGAGGTTGGCATTGTTGCCCGGAGCGTATTGCACTCTGTTGTAGTTAGAGCCATTGCCGCCACCGTTGTAATAGACATCATCGCCACGGCGTGCCTTCAGATATTCGCTGTTTCTGCGGATGTAAGCGCTGTTTGAGCTGCGTCTGCTGCCGCTGCGCCATGTGCGACGCTGTGCCTGACGCTCGTCGTATCTGCCCTGAGCGTATGCTGCCTGTTGGTCGTGACGCTCTTGGTCGGCTGCTGCGCCCATCACTGCACCTACTGCAGCGCCGCCAGCCATGCCGACAATTGTGCCGAGGTCTGAACCACGATGGCCACCAGTGATGCCGCCGATAGCAGAACCGAGAAGTCCACCGATAGATGCACCGGCGTAAGCACCAGAACCTGTGTAAGTGCCGCAACTGCAAACTGTGAGTGCAGCAATCATTATCATGATAAGATTCTTTTTCATAGTTTCTATGTTTTAGTTTGTTTATACTGCTTTGTTTGTTTTTACGGATGCAAAGGTAAGCAGTTTCACGCTGCAAAGATAGTAAAATTTCCTACATCGCAATAGGGTTTTCCCTATTTTGTTCAAATTTAACATTAAAAGTGTGCTTTTGAAAGGCGTATTGTCTGCTGATATTGGATTTTGCATGAGAATAATTTGCCGTTTCGTTCAAAAAACTGTAAATTTGCAGCGTAATTAAATAATTAATGTACAATGAAAACATCATTACCAGAGAACGCCTTCACGGAACTGAAGGAAGGCGAAGAGTATGAACCGCTGATGGAAGCTGGCAAGAGCTATGCGGAAGTCAATGTGTGGTCGGTAACTTGGGGAATCCTGATGGCTGTGCTTTTCAGTGCTGCCGCAGCTTACCTCGGTTTGAAGGTTGGTCAGGTCTTTGAGGCTGCCATCCCTATTGCAATCATTGCCGTTGGAGTTTCAAGTGCCACAAAGCGCAAGGGTGCTCTTGGCGAGAATGTCATCATCCAGAGCATCGGAGCATGTTCCGGTGTTGTCGTAGCAGGTGCAATATTCACATTGCCAGCACTTTACATCATCCAAGCAAAGTATCCGGAAGTGACAGTAAACTTCTTCCAAGTGTTCTTCTCTTCTTTGCTTGGCGGTATTCTTGGCATACTTTTCCTCATTCCTTTCCGCAAGTATTTCGTCAAGGACATGCATGGAAAATATCCTTTCCCGGAAGCTACAGCCACCACTCAGGTACTTGTTTCTGGCGAGAAGGGCGGTTCGCAGGCTAAGCCTCTGCTCATCGCAGGACTCGTTGGTGGTATCTACGACTTCCTCGTTTCTACTTTCGGCACTTGGGCTGAGACATTCACTACTCGTGCCATTGCCGGCGGTGCGTATGTTGCCGAAAAGGCGAAGCTCGTGTTCGGCATTAACACAGGTGCTGCCGTGCTTGGTCTTGGCTACATCGTGGGATTGAAATATGCTGCAATCATCTGTGCCGGATCAGCCTTGATATGGTTTGTTGTAGTGCCAGTAATGCCATTGCTTGGCGACCAACTTCTTGAAGTCCTAAATCCGACATTCTCAGCAGCAGCTGATGGAAGTGTTCAGGCTATGGCACCAGAAGTGATCTTCAAGACCTTCGCACGCCACATCGGTATCGGTGGTATTGCGATGGCTGGTTTGATTGGCATCATAAAACAGTGGAGCATTATCAAAGGTTCTGTTTCGCTTGCTGCTCGCGAACTCAAGGGCGGCAAGGGCGAGAAGGTGGAAGTGTCTCGCACTCAGCGTGATATCTCCATGAAAATTGTTGCCTTTGGCGTAATCTTTGCACTTGTAGCAACATTCATTTTCTTCTATACAGGTGTCGTTGAATTCAATCTCTTGCATGCTGTTGTCGGCATTCTTGTTATTGGCATCATCGCATTCCTCTTCACTACTGTTGCTGCCAATGCAATCGCGATTGTCGGTTCAAACCCTGTGTCTGGTATGACGCTGATGACTCTTATCCTTGCTTCCGTAATCATGGTGGCTGTTGGCTTGAACGGTTCAGCGGGTATGGTTGCAGCGCTCATCATGGGTGGCGTGGTTTGTACAGCGCTTTCTACTGCTGGCGGCTTCATCACAGACCTCAAAATCGGTTATTGGCTTGGCACAACACCGGCAAAGCAGGAAACATGGAAGTTCCTCGGCATACTCGTCAGCGCAGCTACTGTTGGTGGGGTGATGATCATTCTTAACAAGACTTACGGTTTTGTTGGTGAGAATGCTCTCGTAGCACCACAGGCAAACGCGATGGCTGCTGTTATCGAACCGCTGATGAGTGGCACTGGCGCACCTTGGGCTCTCTATGGCATCGGCGCTCTTCTTGCATTGATACTCAACTTCTGCAAGGTACCTGCACTCGCAGTAGCTCTCGGTATGTTCATCCCAATGGAACTCAATGCACCACTTCTTGTGGGAGGTGCTATCAACTGGTTCGTGACAACACGCTCAAAGGATGCTGAAGTGAACAATGCTCGTGGTGAACTCGGTACACTCATTGCCAGCGGTTTCATTGCCGGTGGTGCTTTGATGGGCGTTGTTTCTGCAGGCTTGAAGTTTGCGGGTTTCGAATTCGACAGCTCCGCTTGGCTTGCAAATCCACTCAGTGAAATACTCTCTCTCGGTGCATATCTCCTCCTCATCTGCTACTTCATCATAGCAACGAGAATAAAGCCAGGAAAGAATTAAAGGATAAAAAATAGCTATAAGAAGTAGGAGGCAAGTGCTGATATGCAAAGCACTTGCCTCCTGTTACTTTCTTCCCTTCATGCGAATGTATGGCATAATTGTTATTTGCTATGCTCAATTTGGTTCTCGGAACTGTGTACCTCCTCACCAATACAAGCGTCTTGACTTTTTTGTGCGTATTCTTTCGGCGTTATTCCAGTAATTTTCTTAAATGTACGCGTGAAGTTGGAGCGGTCGCCTATACCTACCATTTCGGCAATGGCATCATAGGAATACTCGGGATGTTCCCTCAGAATACTGCAGGCGTATTCTATGCGCAAATTTGTACGCCACTGGCGAAAGTCCATCTGGTATTTCTGACTGAAATATGCTCGTAAGGTGGTGATGCTCACTCCCAGCGATTGGGCAAATTTCTCCGATACGAGGTCGTTCTTCACGAATCCTCGTTCTTCAACCCACTTCTGTAGATTAGCTTCCAATTTTTCAAAGTCCATCACCTTCTTGACATCGACATTGCTATTGCTATTATTGCCTGACTCATATACCTTGTGTACCAAATGGGCCGTACCGCCGCAATAGTTCACGAAGCTGATCACCACATAACTGTAGAAGAAAGCCGCCAGAAGCATCCAAATGTCGTAAATAACTGTTGGCATGAAGGGAGCTATGGCGGCTGTCACACCTAGAATGGTTACGGCAATGAAGAAGTGCTTTATCCATGCATAGCGGCTCTCGCTATATTCATCGGTCTTGGAGTCTGTATTGTTCACACATTTGTTGTACTCGCTATAAAAGATTGACTGATAGCTTACAATTAACGAAAGGTATGCTATGCACGCAACGATGGCAATTGGCATGAAATGCTTTCTCCATAGCAACAATCCCAGTATCAGTAATGTGGCGTAGGCAGCAATACACGCAATATTAATCCACACCCATCGACGACCTATCCATACTGGATTAACAAAAGTAATGCCGGTGCAAGCGAAAAGCATAGATTGTATTCCTGCGCTAATCAGTGTGCTGGTGACAATAATGTCGGTGGAAGGCGGCAACTGCAGAAAGAGGGTCTTGCAACAAGACAATCCCACAACCAGGAACACCAGGCTCAGATACATTTTGCACCGGCGCAGATATTTCCATATTGGTGCTTTGGGAGAATGTATCAAAGTCATCAGGATTGCCGATGTGAGAAACGAGAACATTGCAATGCTGTTAGCTATATAATGGAAGTTGGGGATTTCTATCATGTTGCAAAATTACAGTATTATTCTCTTTTTCCATTCATTTTAGAGCATAAAATGCATCAAAACAGCAGAAAACAATGGAAAAACAACAAAATACCACACAAAATACAACTCCGATATCCCATAATTCCCGTAATTTTGCATCGCCACTCTTTTGTGGATATTCCAGATTATACCAATTACACCTATTTATCTGATTTTTATTTATTATGGAAGGAAAAAGATTTTTACTAATGCTCATCGTGGCGATAGTCAGCCAAGGAGCTTGGGCGCAGGGGCAATATGTCCAAGAACTTAAAGTCGGTGAGAATTTGGTCAATATTGCCGCAAACAGCTTTAGACCTAATAGTTATGGTTGGTTTAATGAAGATGAGGCTTTCCAGTATTTCCTTTTTGAAGCACCATGTGATGGTGCCCTGACCGTAGAGGATGTGACAGGAACTCCGGATCAGCAACTTGCTATGTATGTCATTGAAACAAACAATGTCAGCTCCGATGATGTCCCTACATCTATGTATGTTCCTGAAGTTGAAAAGGGTACAACCTATCATATTGGTCTCCGTGAATTCAATGGCAACGCTCTGCAGAATGTTAAGATTCGCATTGGAATAGAGTGCCTTAACCATAATTTCAACGAGTGTGGTATTTGTCAGAATGAAGGCTGCACCAAGCAGATTCGCGTTCTCACAGACGGACAGAACAAGGATGTGATCTGCTCTTATCCTAGCGAACGATACCTGTTTATACCAGAAACTTCTGGAAAGTTGAAAATCAGCGCAAGAAATGAAGCTGATGAGATTATTAATGTCAAATATTCATTGTATGACGAGGACGGTTCTCTGGTTTATCAAAACTATGTAGCTAGTGCTCCTATGCGGAAGGCTGCAAGAAACAAAGGCTGTTCTGTAGAAGCTGGTAAGAAGTATTTCTTGGATTTCTCACAGTACAATAGCGGCACTTATGATATTTTGCTTGAAGTAGAAGAGGAACTTCCTCCAGTGGAACTCAATGACACACAAAGCAATGAGGTGAGCTTCCCTGTAGGCTACGAGCAACTTTCTGGATTTAAGTATACTGTCAAAGAGAAAGGCGGTCTCACTGTTTCCATAGACACAAATGCAGAAATCGTATATGCAGATATCATACCATGGGATGAATGGTTGCAGATACAGGATGAGATGAATGGAGACTCCCCAGCAAGTGCACCTCGAAAGGCTGCAGGTGTTAGTGGGAATGAATCTTTGGTGCTTTCTAAGGTTGTTGATCCAGGAGAATATGCTATCTTTATTGTCACTACAACGAATGAAGAGACTTCAGCTGAGATTTCTCTTAATCTGACAACAGAAGGAGCAACAACTCTTTCGATTGGAGACAACTGGATAGAAATTGCTGGAGATGATAATGAAGACTGGAACGAGGAGTCAGAAGATGCTTATACCCTCTTCCCATTTGTCCCTGCCAAGGATGGAGTCCTCATTGTTGAATCTAAGGGTAGTGAAGACACAGTTGGTGCTCTCTTTGATGCAGATAATAATTTCATAAAGTCTGGTGATGACGAAGGTGAAGACTATAACTTTAAGTTTTCTGTAGTCGTCGAAGGAGGAAAAAACTATCATATTGGTATTCGAGAGTATGATGGTGAGTCATTGCCTTTGTATCTTATCAATGTAAGTTTGAATGAACTACAACAAATCGACAAGACTCTTGAACTCTTTTCTGAAGAAGAAGGTGAGATTGCGCTTGGCAATGCACTTGAGAATTATTGGGGCGAAGACAAATGGGAAGATCTATTTAGTGTAAATGGAGTGACATACAAGCGCAATGCAACAACAAGCAAGTGGGGCACAGTAGTTCTTCCTTATCAACTTGAGAGCAATGAAAAGGTTGCATACTATGAGTTGACAACAGTTGATCTCCCAAATGGCATTCTTGAGTTTACAAAAGTTGATTTTGTGAAGCCTAATACTCCTACAGTCTACCGAATTATAGAAGGTAATCAGTATGATGCTTCAGTCAGTGGTGAGGTGTTAATTGAAATTCCTCAAGAATGGGGATACATCTGGGGACCGACAAAGGCAAATGATTGGTCAATGGAAGGATGGTACTATGACACAACTATTAATACACAGAATTACCGAAGTGAGGTTATGTACATTAGTGACGATAAGTTCTGGCATGCAACAGGTACATTGCACATGAAACCGTATCGCGCATATTTCTATACCTTTAACTGGCCTGCAGATGCTGCAAAAGCGATGAGCATTTCGTTCATAGATGATGATTCGGTTACTACCATAGAGTCTGTAATGGGAGAGAATGGCGAATTCACGGATATTGAAGCCATCTACGACCTTTATGGACGCAAGATTGAAACAATGAAGCATGGTGTGAATATCATCCGCACTTCTAATGGCAAGATTCGTAAGTTCATCAAGAAGTAAAAACTCGTAAACTCATTGGATTATGAATAAGAAAGAATATAAAAAACCTATTGCAAAGCAGATTATTATCGCCAACGAATTACTGTTCACTGACAGTGTTGGTGAATCGTGTGATCCAAATGTTGCAACAGCAACATTAAATTATATGGGTGACGATAACGGTAATGCTGAAGCTGAGTCAAAACGCAACCACTGGGTGTGGGATGACGAAGAAGAGTAGTCGTGAATGATTAAAAAGATAAAGGCTGCAATGGCTTAAAAAAATCTGGCGCAAATCCCAATTGTTGATGTCGGGATTTGCGCCAGATTATGTTTTGATGTGGAGTGAGTGTATTTCTCTCCTTTGTTATAATGCGACAAAGGTTACAGACACTCGATATACTGGCGGATTGTTTCCTTCAAGCCTAAGTATAGTGCGTCGCAAACCAATGCGTGACCGATGCTTACCTCGTCTGTCCATGGGATAAGCTGGCAATAGTATTTCAGGTTCTCGAGACTGAGATCGTGGCCTGCATTGAGACCGAGACCAACCTCACGAGCCTTTTCTGCTGCCTTGATGAACGGAGCGATAGCAGCTTCTGGGTCAGTAGGGTAGAGGGAAGCGTATGGCTCTGTATAAAGCTCGACACGGTCTGCACCAGCAGCCTTGGCACCTTCCACCATCTCTGCGTCTGGATCTACGAATATGCTTGTGCGGATGCCTGCCTGCTTGAATGTGCGGCAGATGTCAGTAAGGAACTGCGCGTTTGCGATAGTGTCCCAACCGTGGTTGCTTGTTATCTGGTCGTGGGAATCTGGAACAAGGGTAACCTGCGTAGGCTTCACCTCAAGAACGAGCTCTGTGAAAGAGTCAATCGGATTTCCTTCAATGTTGAACTCTGTAGTGATGATAGGCTTTATGTCGCGAACATCCTGGTAACGGATATGGCGCTCGTCGGGACGAGGGTGTACAGTGATGCCGTGAGCTCCAAACTGTTGGCAGTCGATGGCACACTTCACTACATCAGGGTTGTTGCCGCCACGAGCATTGCGGATAGTGGCGATTTTATTTATGTTTACGCTAAGTTTAGTCATATATTAAATGTTATAGAATTCTGTGAACGCTTTGATGCAATAGATGTGGTCGGCTACGCTGCCGGTCTCGCGAACGGAGTGCATTGCCCAGATAGGGTTTCCCATATCAACGCCGCGAAGAGGAATTTGGGATGTGAGAATGTTTCCGAGAGTGCTGCCTCCTGCTACGTCGCTGTGGTTTACGAATGTCTGGTAAGGCACCTCTGCTTTCTCGCAAACGGTCTTGAAAACGGCTGCTGAATCTGCATCGGAAGAGTATTTCTGCGATGCGTTGAACTTTATTACTGGTCCTCTGCCCATCAGTGGATGGTTTGTTGGATCGTATTTTTCTCCGTAGTTCGGATGGTAGCCGTGAGCGTTATCGGCAGAAATCATGAACGAATGTTCTACGGCACGATAGAAGTTCTCGCCACTGCCAGCGATGCGCTTGAGCATGTTGCGAAGCACTGGTGATGCTGCTCCTTGCTTTGTGCCGCTGCCGGTCTCCTCGTTGTCGAAGATTGCCATCACCTGAGTCTCGTCAGAAGTGTTGGCTGCAAGCATTGCCTCAAGTGCTGCGTGAACCATTGAAAGGTCATCAAGACGACCTGCGGAAATGAGTTCGTTGTGAATTCCGACGAGACATGCTGGTGTGATGTCATAGAGATATAGGTCGAAATCCAGAATGTCCTCTGCCTTTACATTGAGTTCGCTGCAGATGATGTTTATGAGAACATTGCCGCTTTCGAGATGGTTTGTTATCATGCCCATGATAGGCATCATGTCCTTCTGGCGACTGAGTTTCACTCCATCGTTAACCTGGCGGTTGAAATGGATTGCGAGATTTGGAATCGTGAGCAGCGGACGCTTCACGTTAAGCAATGCTGTCTTCGGATGAAGTGCATTCTCGCTACGAAGTATCACGCGACCTGCTATTGACAATGGACGATCAAACCAAGTTGAAAGGATTGGGCCGCCGTAAACTTCTGTATTCAAGCGCACCACGCCGCCTTCAGAAATGATTTCGCCACGAGGCTTGATGCGGAAAGTAGGAGAGTCACAATGAGCACAGATCAGTTTGTAACCAACCTCTTCCACGGGTTTGTTGCCGACGCGGAAAGCATAGAGCGACGAGTCGTTTTTCGTTATGTAATAGCAGTCTCCTGCCTTCATCTCAGGCCATTTGTCGCCCGCATCGAGTTTCTTGAAACCTGCCGCGTCAAGCTTCTTGATTATGGTATCGACTGCCAAGAAGTTTACTGGCGAGTCGTTGAGGAATTCCAATAAGTTTTTTACCATCGGTGTAATCAGAGGGTTCTATGTTGATTTTTACGCTGCAAATGTAAAAAATAATCTTAAAACACGCAAACTTTTTGCCTAAAATACTCTCTTTCAGTATTTTATTTGCAAAAAACGGTTAATCTTAATTAAGAAATTGAGTAAAAGAGATAGTTATTGCATTGATTATCATGCAGTTTTCATGAAAAGTTCGTAATTTTGCAGTCCGAATCCGCATAATCGTGAAGGTTATGCACGATTGTCGTGTGAATATACTGCACTTACACATTAATTATATATATAATATATGGCAAAACAATCTGCTATTGAGCAAGATGGTACAATTGTAGAAGCATTGTCAAATGCAATGTTCAAGGTTGAACTTGAGAATGGCTGCCCAATCACAGCTCATATCTCTGGCAAAATGCGTATGCACTATATCAAGATTCTTCCTGGCGATAAAGTGAAGGTGGAGATGTCTCCATACGATCTTACGAAGGGCAGAATTTGTTTCCGATACAAATAATAAACCAAAATTATTATAAATCTCTTATGAAAACAAGAGCATCTGTTAAACCACGTACTCCAGACTGCAAGTTGGTTCGCCGCGGTGGTCGTTTGTACGTAATCAACAAGAAGAACCCTAAGTACAAGCAACGTCAGGGTTAATCTTGAACAAAATTCATTTATTTACATTTTTTAATTATTAACTAACAACATGGCAATAAGAATTGTTGGAGTAGATTTGCCCCAGAATAAGCGTGGCGAAATCGCATTGACTTATATCTACGGTATAGGTCGAAGTAGTTCAGCAAAGATATTGGATAAAGCCGGCGTTAACCGCGACACTAAGGTGTGCGATTGGACTGACGATGAGGCTGCTAAGATCCGTGAAATTATCGGCGCTGAATTCAAGGTTGAAGGTGATCTCCGTTCTGAGATCCAAATGAATATCAAGCGACTGATGGATATTGGTTGCTATCGTGGAGTTCGTCATCGTAACGGTCTTCCTGTTCGTGGTCAGAGCACTAAGAACAATGCTCGTACTCGTAAGGGTAGAAAGAAGACAGTTGCTAATAAGAAGAAGGCTACTAAATAATAATTGAGTCATGGCAAAGAAAACTACTACAAAGAAAAGAAATGTCAAAGTTGACGCTATTGGACAGCTTCATGTTCACAGCTCATTCAACAATGTAATTGTATCTTTGGCAAACAGCGAGGGTCAGGTTATTTCTTGGTCTTCAGCAGGTAAGATGGGATTCCGTGGCTCTAAGAAGAACACTCCTTACGCAGCTCAGATGGCAGCTGAGGATTGTGCAAAGGTAGCTTTTGACCTCGGTCTCCGCAAGGTTAAGGCATACGTTAAGGGTCCAGGTAATGGTCGTGAATCAGCAATCCGTGCATGCCACTCATGTGGTATCGAAGTAATGGAGATCGTTGACGTTACTCCACTTCCACACAACGGTTGCCGTCCTCCAAAGCGTCGTAAGGTATAATCTTATAATTCCGATGGCGGAAAGTTCTTTTCCGCCTCGAAAAAATTATTTATAAAATGGCTAAATATACAGGTCCGAAATCAAAAATCGCGCGTCGTTTTGGTGAACCAATCTTCGGCGCAGACAAAGTTTTGTCCAGAAGAAACTTCCCTCCTGGACAGCATGGCAATAATCGTCGTCGCAAGATGTCTGAATATGGTGTCATGTTGGCAGAGAAGCAGAAAGCCAAGTACACTTACGGTGTACTCGAGCGCCAGTTCCGTAATCTCTTTGAAAAGGCTGCAAAGGCTGACGGTATCACCGGTGAGGTTCTCCTCCAGCTCCTTGAGTCACGCCTTGACAATGTAGTTTATCGTCTTGGTATCGCTCCAACCCGTGCTGCAGCTCGTCAGCTTGTAAACCACAAGCACATCGTAGTTGATGGCCAGGTAGTTAACATTCCTTCATATTCTGTAAAGGCAGGTCAGGTAGTAGGTGTACGCGAGAAGTCTAAGAGCCTCGAAGTTGTTGAAGCTTCACTCGCAGGTAAGGCACACGCTAACACTCCTTGGCTTGAGTGGGACGAGCAGACAAAGAGCGGTAAGTTCCTTCACCGTCCTGAGCGTTCTGACATCAATGAGAACATCAAGGAACAGTTAATCGTAGAATTGTACTCTAAATAATCATTGAACTAATGGCGATATTAGCATTTCAAAAACCTGACAAAGTCGTAATGTTGGAGGCTAACGATAAGGTTGGAAAGTTTGAGTTCCGTCCTCTCGAGCCTGGCTTTGGCGTTACCGTAGGTAATGCATTGCGACGCATCCTTCTCTCATCTCTCGAGGGTTTCGCAATCAACACTGTAAAGATTGAAGGTGTTGAACACGAGTTTGCCTCTGTAGTAGGTGTGCGTGAAGATGTCACCAACATTATCTTGAACCTCAAGCAAGTGAGATTCAAGCAAATCGTAGAAGAATTCGAGAACGAGAAAGTTAGTGTGACTGTCGAGAACACTACTGAGTTCAAGGCTGGCGACATCAACAAGTACCTGACTGGATTTGAAGTGTTAAACCCTGAATTGGTGATTTGTCATTTAGATTCAAAGGCATCGCTGCAGATTGACCTCACGATCAACAAGGGACGTGGTTATGTTCCTGCTGATGAAAACCGTGAATACTGTACAGATGTAAATGTACTTCCTATCGATTCTATTTACACCCCAATCCGTAACGTTAAATACAGCGTTGAGCCTTACCGCGTAGAGCAGAAGACTGACTACGACAAGCTCAACCTCGAAGTAACAACGGACGGTTCCATTAGTCCAAAGGACGCTATCAAAGAAGCAGCAAAGATCTTGATTTATCACTTCATGCTCTTCTCTGATGAAAAGATTACTCTTGAAAACATCGACACTGACATCAATCAGGAGTTCGACGAAGAGATTCTTCACATGCGTCAGCTGCTTAAGACTCGCCTCGTAGATATGAACCTCTCTGTACGTGCACTCAACTGCCTCAAGGCTGCTGATGTTGACACTCTCGGAGATCTTGTTCAGTACAACAAGGCTGACCTCCTTAAGTTCCGTAACTTTGGTAAGAAATCGCTTTCTGAGCTTGATGATTTGCTCGAGAGTCTGAATCTTTCTTTTGGAACTGACATTTCAGTTTACAAGCTTTAATCTACGCGTAGCGTAAGGAGAAGCAATGGCTAAAGGATAATCCTTAAGCCACAAAAACAAAAACAAAAATGAGACATAACAAGAAATTCAATCACCTCAGTCGTACTGCATCTCACCGTGGTGCTATGCTTTCAAACATGGCTATCTCGTTGATTATGCACAAAAGAATCACTACGACTGTAGCTAAGGCAAAGGAACTCAAGAAGTTCGTTGAGCCACTTATCACTCGCTGCAAGCAGGATACAACATCTAACCGTCGTGTAGTTTTCCGTTATCTCCAGAACAAGGAGGCCGTTAAGGAACTCTTTGGTGAGATTTCAAACAAGGTAGGCGACCGTCCAGGTGGTTACACTCGTATCATTAAGCTCGGCTTCCGTCAGGGCGATACTGCAGATATCTGCTTCATCGAACTCGTTGACTTTGATGAGAACATGGCTAAGACTGCTAAGTCTGCTGCTAAGAAGACTCGTCGTAGTCGTGGTGGTAAGAAGGCTGAAGCTGCTGAGGTTGCTGCAGAAGCACCAGCAGAAGAAGCAACTGCTGAAGCATAATTTGAGAATTTTCTCATTAAATAGACTCCATTTCTTTACGGAAATGGAGTTTTTTTATGCCCTTTTTCCTTTGTTTTTTACTTTTCTTCAGTCCTTTTCGTGCTTTTGTTCCATTTTTCTTTTGAGTAGTTGATAATAATTTGTAATTTTGTAGCGAATAATGCTAACACTAACCCGATAGTGTTGTAGATTATAGCTATCATTTAGACTAATAACTTATCACTTATACCAATAACTTATGAAGAAGTATTTGTATTTAACTTTGCTCTTTTGTGCGATAACCCTTAGTAGCTTTGCCCAAGACGCAGTCATTCACATCAATCAACTCGGTTTCTATCCTTATCAAGAGAAGGTGGCTGTTGTAGAAGGTAAGGTTAAATTCCTGAAGAAGTTCAATGTGACAAACAGCGCAGGAAATGTTGTACTCAAGGGAATGATCTCAAAATGTCCGATAGCTACTTCAAGTTTCTGTTCAAACCAAGCCTATCGAATTGACATGTCGTCAATCATTCGTCCAGGCGAATATACACTGAATATTGACAAGACATCAACAAAGTTCGTTGTAAAGAAGGATGTTCTTGACGATCTGTGCAAGGCAGGCATCAAGGCATATTACTATCAGCGTGCAGGAATGCCGATAGAGGAGAAGTATGCAGGCAAATGGAATCGTCCTGCTGCCCACATGGATACAGAAGTTCTCGTACATGCATCAGCAGCAACAAGCAAGCGTCCTGAAGGTACAGTCATCTCTTCTCCTAAGGGATGGTATGACGCTGGCGACTACAACAAGTACATCGTAAACTCTGGTTTTACAATCGGTCAGATGCTTAACATCTATCCTTTGGTAGAGGAATATCTCAAGAATCAGGATCTCAATATCCCAGAGTCAGGAAATGATGTGCCAGATATCCTTGACGAGATCTATTACAATCTTGAATGGATGCTCACAATGCAGGATACAGACGGCGGTCTCTATCATAAGTTGACAACACCTAATTTCGAAGGTTTTGTAATGCCAAAAGAGTGCAAACAGACTCGTTATGTAGTGCAGAAATCAACATGCGCAACACTCGATTTCGCTGCAACTATGGCAATGGCATCACGCATCTACGCACCATATCAGGCTCAGTTCCCTGGTTTCACAAAGAAAGCCCTTGAAGCAGCAAAGAAAGCATATCTTTGGGCGTTGAAGAATCCTAATGTTTATTATCAGCAGAACGAGATGAACAAGAAGTTCTCTCCAAAGGTTAATACCGGAACTTACGGCGATATGAGCGCAAAGGACGAGTTCTTCTGGGCAGCTGTAGAACTCTATTTCGCAACAAAGAATGATGATTTCCTTAAGGAAGCAAACTCTTACAAGCCAAGCAAGTTCTCTGTTCCTACATGGGGCGATGTTGCTTCACTCGGTATTACATCATGGATAATGAACTATAACATAGGTGCAATGTCAAGAACACCAGAGACTGTCCTCATGGAAGAATATGCAAATGACATGCTCATTGGCTGGGCTGATGAATACATCAAAAAGACTGAAGGCTCAATGTTCTTCGCTCCTTTCGGCAACAAGGCATCTGATTTCCATTGGGCAAGTATGGCAGAAGGTGCAGCAACTGAAGCAATCCTTCTCATCCAAGCATATGTTGCAACAAAGGACAAGAAATATCTCATCAACGCACGCCGCAATGCTGACTACATGTTGGGACGCAACCCATTGGATTACTGCTACATAACAGGCTTTGGCAAGAAGAGTCCGATGAATCCTCACCACCGTGTTTCTGCTTCTGACGGCATTGAAGAACCAATTCCGGGACTTCTCGTTGGTGGTCCAAATGCAACTGCAAACGAAGGCAACTACTATCAGTCAGAGCAGCCTGACAAGCGCTATGCCGATAATCAGGGCTCTTATACTACCAATGAAGTTGCCATCAACTGGAACTCAGCACTCGTTGCTCTCACAGCAGCTCTCCAAACTCTTCAGGACTATTAATATTTTGCCTTAACACATAAACATAACCTTAAATAACAAATGAAGAAACTGTTTTTTCTCTTTGCTGCAACAGTAGCCTTTGGCATGGCAGCTTGTGGCGACAAGACGGAAGCAAACGCGGAAGGTGCGGATACTGCCGACACTATCATCGAAGAAGTGGCTGTAAGTAGCATCGGCGCACCTGGTCTTGTTGACGATTCCACATTCATCGGAATTATTGGCGAAGGCACTTCAATGCATAACTTGGTGCTTATCAGCAGTTCCGATGATGGTCAGGACACAACGGCCTTCATCATGGGCGAAGGTGTTGACAAGACTAACCTTCACGATATTATCGAAGGAAGTCCATGCCAGGTAGTGTTCACGGGAAGTCTTACAGACAAGCCTCGCATCACATACATCGAGACGCCACTCACCTACAAGAATGCAATAGGCAAGTGGACATGCGATGACCCGGACAATGCTGGCAAGAAGATGAGCTTCGAATTGTTGCCAATGGGTAAGGTAGAGTTGACAAACTGGAGAAAAGCCCGCATCCTGTCATGGTCATTGTATAACGACGACACAAAAGAGATTACCCTCGTTGTGGCTAAGAACGATGGCGAAGAAGAGGAAGTTAATGCAACAATCCTTGAAGGCGATAAAACGCTGACTATCGAGAACGATCCAGGCGTTTATGTGAAGGAATAAAGGTTCACGCAGCCCATGATTGTACCAAGCAGGGCACCGAGCCAGACTATAGCGCTGAGCTCCTTGTCCATGACATCGAAAATCAATTGCTCCGTTTCTTCCATTTCCATCTCGTTTATGCGTTCCTCTATTATCACCGGAATGTTGATGCTTTTTAGGATGCGTGGCAGATGGTCGCTGATGATAGTGCGATAGAAAGATGTTGCCGACTGCTTGAACTGCGCGAAATGTTCCTCCTTACCTTCCAGTAGTGTACACATCGGTAGCGACATGAAGTTGTTTGCTTCCGACGAAATAAGATTGCCTACAATGTCAGTTCCATTATCCGAAAGGATGGAGTTGATGTTGTGGGCAATGAATTTTTTTGCCGGTTTCTGGATAAGTTTTGCCAAAGCCACCCAGATTGTTCCGTCGAAGAATTTTCTCACCAATGACGGCATATCAATGTCCAGTCCGTCAACCTTCAGCTTGTCCGTCATGTGCTGCACGACGATGTCGGCAATCTTGTCTCCAAGATTACTTTCGCTCAGTCGTTTGCCTATCTGTTCAGACGCTTCGTCCGATATGCTGCTGACAGCCAACTTCAGTTCCTCTTCCGAGATATAATGGCAGAGAAACTGTTGCAGCGTTTCCTCATTGTTCTTTTGTGTGTTGAAGAAGCTGTCTATGGAAGTCTGTATCTTGCCTATCATGTCATCGCTCAACAGATATTTGCTTAGCACTTCCTCGTTCATCAGATTGTCGCTGATAGCTTCGCCGATGGATTTCGCTATTCGTCCCTTCTCCTTCGGGATAATGCCAGGAGTGAACGGCAGTTTGTGGCCGAACAAGTACTTTGGCTTGTGCGGACGAAACAGCATTTTTATTGCGAGCGCATTGGTTATGTAGCCAATAACTCCGCCCACCACAGGGGCTACGATATATTGATATTCTATCATGTCGTGTTGTATATTTTCTTATTACATCGGCAAAGATACAACTTTTTTGCCATTTCCGCCATGTTTATCGTTTTTTTGCTTACATTTGCAGTCTAAATGATGCAGATAAACTGCAAATGCATGGTAAAGAATAACAGATAAACTATGATTTCAAAGATAATATCAACTCGTCTCGGCTTAAGGGAGTCGCAAGTGAAAGCTGTGCTGCAACTCCTTGACGAAGGCGCAACAATACCTTTCATTGCCCGTTATCGCAAGGAGATGACCGGCAGTCTTGACGAGGTTGCCATAAGCAACATCTCGCAGCAGTCAGACAAAATCAAAGAACTCCAGAAGCGCAAGGAAACAGTCCTGAAAACCATTGATGAGCAAGGCAAACTCACACCAGAACTCCAGAAGCGCATAGAGGAATGTTGGGATTCCACGGAACTTGAGGACATCTACCTTCCTTTCAAACCAAAGCGCAGGACAAAGGCGCAGGTGGCACGCGAGAATGGACTGGAACCTCTCGCTATGATAATCCTTCAGGAACGCATTGGCAGTGATGCCGAACTGGAGCGCAACGCCGGTAAGTTTGTGAAGGGCAATGTGAAGTCTGTTGACGATGCTCTTCAGGGAGCGCGCGACATCATTGCAGAGAATGTCAGTGAAGACGAAAAATGCCGCAATGCCGTTCGACGCGAGTTCAACTACACAGCCACTATCACATCCAAAGTGGTGAAAGGCAAGGAGATGGAGGGCGATAAGTTCAAGGATTATTTCAATTTCTCGGAACCACTAAAGCGCTGTTCTTCACATCGTTTGCTTGCCATGCGTCGTGGTGAGCGTGAGGGATTCCTAAAGGTTTCTATCAGTCCTGACGACGAACTTGCAGAAGATAAGTTGCTTCGTCTTCGTGTGCGTCGTTCCGGTGCTGCAAGCGATCAGATAGAGAAAGCATGCCTTGATGCTTACAAGCGCTTGCTGAAACCTTCCATCGAGAACGAATACGCAGCCCTGAGCAAGGAAAAGGCTGATACGGAGGCCATCGCAGTCTTTGCCAACGGACTCCGCCAACTGCTCATGGCATCGCCTCTCGGACAGAAGCGCGTTATGGGCATTGACCCTGGTTTCCGCACCGGTTGCAAGGTTGTGTGTCTTGACTCTCACGGAATGTTGCTGTATCATGATGTAATCTTTCCTCATCCTCCTGTAAATAAGGCTGTTGAGGCAGGTGCAAGAATACAGCAACTTGCCAAGAAATACGCCATTGAAGCCGTTTCTATAGGCAATGGAACTGCCGGTCGCGAGACGGAAGATTTCGTTCGTGGCTTGAATCTTTCCACAGCAAATGGCAGTCCTGTTGAGATATATTCCGTAAACGAAGACGGCGCTTCCGTTTATTCCGCATCAAAGATTGCTCGCGAGGAGTTTCCGAACGAGGATGTTACCGTTCGCGGTGCTGTGAGCATTGCCCGCAGATTGATGGATCCGCTTGCAGAACTTGTGAAGATAGACTCGAAGAGCATTGGGGTGGGGCAGTATCAGCACGATGTTGACCAGACAGCTCTTAAGCAGCAACTTGACCAGACTGTCGTTTCGTGCGTGAATCTCGTAGGCGTTGATGTCAACACCGCTTCAAAGCATCTGCTTACATATATCTCGGGACTTGGACCAACTCTTGCGCAGAACATCATTGATTATCGCACTGAGCACGGTGGCTTCAAGACCCGTCGCGAACTCCTGAAGGTGAAGCGAATGGGCGAGAAGGCGTTTGAGCAGTGTGCCGGATTCCTTCGCGTATCGGGTGGCAAGAATCCTCTCGACAATTCTTCCGTCCACCCCGAGAGCTATCCTGTCGTGGAGCGCATGGCAAAAGACCTTAGCACTGATGTGGCTACGCTCATGAAGGATGCCAACCTTCGCAGCAAGATTGACATTAATAATTATAAGGATGTCGGTCAAGAGACGCTGAAAGACATCCTGAAGGAACTCGAGAAACCGGGTCGTGATCCACGCGAACCGCTGAAAGCCTTCTCTTTCGACTCTCGCGTTCATTCGCCGGAAGACCTCATGATAGGCATGCGCTTGCCGGGCATCGTTAC
>JAKSLI010000002.1 GCA_024401305.1 Bacteroidaceae bacterium
AGAGCACCTGACTCTTAATCAGGGTGTCCAGAGTTCGAGCCTCTGCAGGCGTACTAAACACCAAACACTAAGCGATGCGCTTGTAGCTCAGTTGGTAGAGCACCTGACTCTTAATCAGGGTGTCCAGAGTTCGAGCCTCTGCAGGCGTACTGAAAGGAGACTTACGATTTGTTTCGTGAGTCTCTTTTTTAGTATAATCTTGCTCCAAATAAGACGTATGAAGACCAATACAACTCTTGAACTGGAAAACAAACCCGTAGGCAAGTTGCTGTGGCAATATGCTTTGCCTTCGATAATAGCGATGACAGCTTCGTCGCTATATAATACGATAGACAGCATCTTCATCGGACAATGCGTGGGTCCGCTTGCCATTTCAGGCTTGGCGATAACATTCCCATTCATGAACCTCTCGGCAGCTTTCGGTGCTGCAGTGGGCGTGGGTGCTTCGTCATACCTGTCAATGAAGCTCGGACAGCATGACTATTCTACGGCAAAGATAATCCTTGGCAACACTACATCGCTGAATATACTCATCGGCGTAATCTTCGGTGCTATAAGTTTGCTGTTCCTTGATCCGATACTTTATTTCTTCGGAGCATCTGAGGGAACGGTAGGCTATGCACGAGAATACATGATTTGGATTCTGCTAGGCAATGTCTTCACGCACCTCTATTTCGGAATGAATGCCCTGCTGAGAGCATCGAGTAAGCCGAAGATGGCAATGTATGCCACGATATTCACCGTTATTCTCAACACCATTCTCGACCCAATCTTCATCTATGTGCTTGACATGGGCATCAAAGGCGCTGCCATTGCAACCGTGATCTCCCAGTTCCTTGCCATGTGCTGGCAGTTCAAACTGTTCTCCAATGAGAACGAACTCCTTCATCTTCAGCGCGGTACATTCGGAATCAGGGCAGACATCGTGAAGAATATAATCTCCATCGGTATCTCTCCATTTGCCTTGAATGTGTGCGCTTGCGTCGTTGTCATCTTCATCAATCAGGGACTTATGCGATATGGAGGCGACCTTGAGGTGGGAGCTTACGGAATAGGCAACAAGGTGGTGTTCATCTTCGTGATGTTCTGCATGGGCGTAAACCAAGGAATGCAGCCTATCGTGGGTTACAACTACGGCGCGAGAAAGATGGATCGCGTGAAGAAGGCGCTCTACCTGTCGATGACTGTTGCTACGGCTATCACGGCTACAGCTACGATTGTGGCAATGACTATCCCGGAACTCGTCTGCAGAATGTTTACTTCCGACCCGGAGTTGCTCAGACGATCTGTATATGCGCTGAGAATAAACATGTCGGTGTTCTTCGTCGTAGGCTTCCAGATGGTGGTCGTTAACTTCTTCCAGAGCATTGGCAAGGCGAAGATAAGTATCTTCCTTTCGCTCTCAAGACAGCTCATCCTGCTCATTCCGATGCTCATCGTCTTCCCGCTGTTCCTCGGACTTGACGGCGTCTGGATGTCACTCCCTTGCAGCGATGGCTTCTCAGCGATAATAGCACTCATAGTCTTCATGACATACAAGAACAAACAACTAAGAGGAAAATGATAATAACTGTAGGACGCCAGATAGGTAGTGGCGGTCATAACATAGGAAAGAAACTTGCGGAAGAACTCGGCTACAAGTTTTACGATATGGAAATACTCGCTCTTGCGGCAGAGGAAAGCGGTTTCGATCGCAAATTCTTTGAGAAGAACGACGAGAAACACGGCTTTTTCCGTAGTATTTTCGGCGGTTCTGTGCTGACAGGAGCCATGATGAACTATGCCGATTCAAGTGCGAGCAGTCTTTCGCAGGAAGGTCTGTTCCGATTCTTGTCGGAGGCTATACAGAAGGCTGCTGGCGAAGATAACTGCATCTTCGTGGGTCGTTGTGCCGACTATATCCTGCGTGACTTCCCGAATGTGGTAAGCGTGTTCGTCACAGCCGATTACGAAGAGCGCGTGCAAGCGGTGATGCAGCGAAAGGAAATGACTCGCGAGCAAGCAGAAAAGCATATCCGTGAGAAGGAAGATTCGCGTGCGTCATTCTACAACTATTACACGGGAAAGACCTGGGGACACTCTGCTTCTTACGACCTTTGCGTGAATAGTTCAAAGCTTGGACAGGACAAAACCGTGGAATACATCAAGCAATTCGTGGCAAACATCGCAAAATGACGCTTTTTTGCCTCTCCACGCTTTACTTTTCAGTACGAATAGTTTCAAATTAATAAACAACAACTAATAACCTATGTCCCCACCAATAGAAGGACTTGACAAAATCTCAGCCCAGATAAAGAGTCTTCTTGACGCCGGCAAGAAAAACAAAGCTCTTGACATGCTCTCGAAGGCTTACGGCGAGACGATATATTGGCACGCCCGAAGGATGGTGGTGGTGCATGAGGATGCACAGGATGTCTTGCAGGAATCCTTCATCAGGATAGTTCGTGGAATAGACGCGTTCAAATGGGAAAGCAAGTTGTCATCTTGGATATATCGAATCGTTCTCAACGAAAGTTTGCGAATGATAGAAAACCGCAACAAGCGACTGCAGACACAAAGCTTGGAAAACATCACGCAGATGATTGCTTCTTCCAACTATGTGGATCTCGGCAACGAGGCGGCGCTCAAGTTGCAGGCAGCCATCCAAATGTTACCACACAAACAGCAGACGGTGTTCATGCTCCGATATTACGATGACTTGTCGTATGAGGAAATAGCATACATTACCGACTCGAATCCGTCGGCAGCCAAGATGAATTATCATCATGCCAAGGAGAAAATCCTGAAAATACTAAAAAATGACAATTAAGGCGGGTTAAAATCTTCTGAACACCCACTTTCAAGTTTATAACCCCTAAAATAAAAGCTCTACATAATATGGAGAATAACATTTTTGACATAGCAGGAAAGGAACTTCCTTATGTGATGCCTAGCGGTTTTGATGCTAGCAAGCTGATGGCTGATGCTATCGGCAAGGAGCAGAAAAAGAAGACTGTGCTTCACAGGATAATGTGGCTGGGTTCATCAGCTGCAGCGGCTGCTGTGGCTCTCCTCGTCGTGTTCATGCAGCCAACAATGGCTACGGCTGACCCTGTGACCGACTATCATGCAGCACTCTCGCAGTATTGCAGCTCGGCTTCTGATGCTGAACTCCAGAAGAGAATCGATATGTCAGAGTCAGACTATGTGGCAAACATCGACCATTACGAGGCGTATTATCTAAACTAAAACGAACTATGAGACAATTCATTCTTTTCATATTGCTGGCTTTCACGCTTTCGGCAAATGCCGATTGCCCGCAGCAACCTAACAAGAAGCCTGACTTCCAGAGCATTGTAGAAAAGAGATTCTGCGTAATTGCTCATGAACTCTGTCTTGACGAGTCGAAGGCAAACCAGGTTCGTCCGCTCTATTTCGAATATTGCAAAAAGATGGGCGAATTGCTGAAGCCTAAAGGTCCGAAGAAACCTATGGACCAACGAACCGACGCAGAGATAGAGCAGGATATGAAGGCTAATTTCGCGAAGGCAAAGAGTATAGTGCAGCTTCGTGAAACTTATTATAACAAACTCCGTAAACTGCTTACTCCTAGGCAGATAGTAAAGATTTACGAAATAGAACAAGCAGAGCAAAGGAAGTTCCGTCAGCATAATGCTCAGAGAAACAATAACAAGAAATAAATCTTACTCAAAAAGTGAGTGGACATAATTAACTTTTAATTTATGACTCTTGAACTCCTTGCTCCGGCAAAGAACTTACAGTGCGGCATTGAGGCGATAAGCCACGGTGCCGACGCTGTGTATATAGGCGCTACCCATTTTGGTGCACGAGCTGCTGCCGGTAATTCGGTGGAGGATATCAGCCAGCTCTGCAAATATGCTCATGTGTTCGGAGCAAAGGTGTATGTAACCGTAAACACCCTCCTTCACGATGATGAGCTTGACGAGGCTGCACAGCTTCTCCAACAGTTGAAGGATATTAATGTTGACGCAGTCCTGATTCAGGATTTGCGCCTTATTGCTTACGCTCCGGAAGGACTTACGCTCCACGCTTCCACCCAGACGGACAATCGTTCGGTGGAGAAGGTTGAGGAAATCGCTGAATGTGGTTTCGAGAGAGTGGTGGTGGCACGAGAGATGCCGCTTGAAGATATTCGCAAGATACACAAGAAACTTCCGAAACTCGAACTGGAGTGCTTCGTTCACGGAGCCCTTTGCGTTAGTTATTCTGGTGCTTGCTATGCTTCGGAATACTGCTTCAACCGCAGCGCAAACCGTGGGGAATGTGCGCAGTTCTGCCGACTTCCGTTCGACCTTGTCGATGCTGAAGGCAATACGATAATCTATGCCAAGCATCTTCTCTCGCTGAAGGATATGTGCCGAATCGACTCGCTCGAGGAACTTGCAGAGGCTGGCGTATGTTCTTTCAAGATTGAGGGCAGACTGAAGGATGCCGACTATGTAAAGAATGTAGTGGCAGCTTACAGTCAGCAGCTCAACAGGATTTGTGCAAAGTCGGAGGGAAAGTACAAAAGAGCCTCAAAGGGTAGGGTAGAGTACAGCTTCCGCCCTGATCTCCGCCGTACTTTCAATCGTGGTTATACTGACTATTTCCTTTATGGCAGAAAGCCTTCGATTGAGAATCTTATCACACCGAAATCAGTTGGAATGCCTGTTGGCAAGGTGAAAGACCGCGCTAAGTATTGGTTTTCCGTTGCTACGAGCGAACCGTTTGCCAATGGCGACGGACTCTGTTTCATCGATGAGAAGAAGCGAATGCAGGGATTCCGAATCAACAAGGTTGAAGGAAACCGACTCATTCCGCAGACCATGCCTGCAGATTTGCAGAAGGGTACAATGCTTTTCCGTAATCACGATGAGGCGTTCACTAAGATGCTTCAGGGCAAGACTGCTGAGCGTAGGATAGAAGTTGCTATGCGACTGGAGGTCAGTTCTCAGAAACTGTCACTGATAATAGTTGCTGCTCAGGGAAAATCTTCCATCAACAGTCATACCCGCTCTACGGATTACATTCACGAAACAGCATTTGATGAGGCTGCAAAACCGCAGACCGAAAACATAAAGCGCAATCTCGCAAAACTGGGAAATACACCGTTCGTCTGCAATGACATTGAAGTTGTCTGGACCGATGGAAAGGAATATTTCATTCCTGCAAGCGTGATAACAAAACTTCGACAGACTGCCGTTACAGAGAAACTGGAGCAACAGGAGAACCGACTTGCTGCCATAGCAAGGCAGAAGGTGCAGCCGGAGGTAAATCCAGAGGCTGTCCAGAAGATTGTTGAGGCGGTTGCCGAGCAGTCAAGGGAACGCATCATTCACGGTCCATTGATGGAATGTCGCCATTGCATACGATATGCTTTGGGCTATTGTCCTAAGCAGACGCAGGATCGTTCGCCTTGGAAAGAACCGCTCTCGCTGAAGATGACGGATGGCAGAATGTTCAAGTTGCAGTTTGATTGCAAGAATTGCCAGATGAAGGTGATGCAATAACTAATTATTTTTATCAAGAATTTAAGAGTTTGCAGAAACATGGTTGGCATATAATAGTCTTTTTACTTGGCTTTTTCCTGCTTTCATCGTGCGTTGAGCAGAAAGAGGCCAAGACCCGTTACTATGGAGACAGCTACAATTTCATAGTGACAGCCGATTCCATGCAGCTTTTGCGCTATCTTCCTTCTGAATCTTCACTCTACCAAGATACACTTTATGTGTATGAGGATGAGCGAGTTGCTGTGGCTGACATCCTTACCAGTGACTCCTTGGATATCAAGAACGATACCGCTTGGGTACAACTGATGCGTGATGAATCAACCTTCGGTTGGGTGGAAGAAATGGAGATGAGAGAGCAGGTCGTTCCTGCAGACCCTATCTCACAGGGAATTGCAGCTTTCTCCGACAGTCACTTCAACATCTTCATCATTCTTGTGGCAGCCATTGTCATGGTGTATTTTGTGAGAAAGAAATACGGCGGTCGTGTGCCTCTTGTTCATTTGAACGACATTCCAACGGCTTATCCTACAGTACTTTGCATCATGATGGCAACGGCAGCGACGCTCTATGCCACTATCCAGATGTTTGATTTCGAGGGATGGCAGTATTACTATTACCATCCAACGATAAACCCTCTCGCGGAACAAGGCGTGATAGCTTGGTTCCTGACGCTTGTATGGGTAATAATAATCATGGCAGTAGCTTGCGTATCGGAAGTGGTGAAGCATCTGAAACTGCTGGATTCAATAGTCTATCTCCTTGGACTCTGTGCAGTGTGTTGCATTGATTACATAGTGTTCTCAAAACTCACCCTCTGCTACATTGGATATCCTTTGCTCGTAGCATACATTGTTTTCGCTGTGATGCAAAAGAGAAAGTAAAAACCCTCAAAAACTTGCTTGAAGTTTCCGAGGGTTTCGATTGTCATCCTGTTTGATAGTTTTTTGTTTTCTTATGTTGATATGAGATTGATGATTTTCTTACTTGTTGTTATCATTCTCGCGAATCTCTACACGACGAATCTTTCCTGAGATTGTCTTTGGAAGTTCATCAACAAACTCAACGATTCTTGGGTACTTGTAAGGAGCAGTCTCATGCTTTACATGCTGCTGGAGATCCTTGACAAGCTCATCGCCAGCACGATGCTTCCATGCGTCTGCGAGAACGACAGTTGCCTTTACAACCATACCGCGAATTTCATCAGGCACACCAGTGATGGCACATTCCACTACCGCAGGGTGAGTCATCAAGGCTGATTCCACTTCGAAAGGACCGATGCGGTAGCCGGAACTCTTGATAACATCGTCCATACGACCGTCAAACCAGTAGTAGCCATCTTCGTCGCGCCATGCAACATCACCAGTATGATATACGCCGTCGTGCCATGTCTCGCTTGTGAGCTTCTCGTCGCGATAGTAGCCCTGGAAAAGACCGAGAGGGTGGTTGCCTTCTTCAGTGTAGATTACAAGCTCGCCCTTCTCATTGTCGTCGCATGGAGTGCCGTCAGGACGGATAAGACCGATGTTGTACTGAGAGTTTGGCTTGCCCATGCTTCCTGGTTTTGGCTCCATCCAAGGCATGGTGCCGAGCGTCATTGTTGTTTCTGTCTGTCCGAAACCTTCCATGAGCTTGATGCCCGTAAGTTCGTAGAACTGCTGGAATACATTAGGGTTGAGGGCTTCGCCGGCAGTACAAGCGTGCTCAAGTGAAGATAGGTTGTACTTAGAAAAGTCCTCCTGGATCATGAAGCGATAAACAGTAGGAGGTGCGCAGAAAGATGTAATCTGGTATTTCTCAATCATCTTCAGCATGTCGGCAGCAGCAAACTTCTGGTGGTCGTAGATGAACACTGTAGCACCTGCAAACCACTGTCCGTACATCTTGCCCCAAACAGCCTTACCCCAACCTGTGTCGGCAACTGTAAGGTGGATGCTGCCACGGTGGAGATTGTGCCAATATACACCAGTAATAAGATGTCCGAGCGCGTATGTGTGAGGGTGAGCCACCATCTTAGGCTCGCCGCTAGTGCCACTTGTGAAGTACATGAGAAGCATGTCGTCCTTTGAGTTGTGCTCAAGACGCTCCCATGGCTCAGCCTTTGGCATCTCTTCGTTCCAGTCGTGGAAACCTTTCGGTACGATAGGACCAACACTTACCAGTGTTTCGAGCGATGGACTGTAAGGCTTGGCCTTCTGGATCTGCTCAAGAACATATTCCTCGCCCACGCAGATGATTGCCTTCACATCAGCACAATTGTTGCGGTAAACGATGTCGTGCTCCGTAAGCATGTGAGTGGCAGGAATAGCTACAGCACCAATCTTGTGGAGGGCAAGCATACAGAGCCACCACTCATAGCGGCGCTTGAGGATGAGCATCACCATGTCGCCCTTGCTGATTCCGAGGTCAGTGAAATATCCGGCAACCTGGTCAGTTTCCTTCTTAAGCTGAGCGTATGTAACGATTTTCTCATCTCCCTTATCGTTAACCCAGATGATAGCCTTGCCTTCAGGCCATTCTTCTGCCCAACGATCCATTACATCGTAGGCAAAGTTGAAGTCGTCTGGGACAACGAATTCAAGATTCTCCTTGAAGTCCTCAACAGATGTGAATTCGTATTGTTTAAGGAAATTCTTATACATGAGATAGTTTTAGTTTTGTTCTAAGGGATTTAGTTTTCGATTTTCGTGATGCAAAAATAAGTATTTTATGTTATAAATAGGACAAAAATGTTAAAAAATGACCAAAAAACCGCAAAAAAAATCAGAATGAGCACCGCTTTTGCACACCGCTATTTAGGTGTGCGCATAATTTCTGCGATGGGATAAACAAAATACAGTCCAAAAACTTTTCCGAGATGGAAAGTGTTTTTGGACTGTAAGTATTGGGTGGGATAATAAGGGTTGCTATTCCAATATTTATATGATGTTGACCTCCGGATGGATGTCGATGCCGAATTTCATCAATACATCCTCGCGCACCTTTTCGCAAAGCGCAACGATTTCACTGCCGGAAGCGCCACCGAGATTTACGAGAACAAGTGCCTGCTTGTCGTGAACAGCAGCTCTTCCCAATGACTTTCCCTTCCATCCGCATTGTTCTATCATCCATCCGGCAGGGATCTTCTCATGGTCTTCATCTATATAATAATGTGGCATTGCAGGATATTCTGCAAGCAACTGCTCGAACTTCTCGCGACTGACAACAGGATTCATAAAGAAACTGCCGCCATTGCCGAGTACCTTTGGATCGGGAAGTTTTGCGTTGCGAATGGCAATGATCGTGTCGCGTACATCCTGGGCAGTAGGTTCCTCGATGCCACGCTCTTCAAGTGCTTTCCTTATTCCTCCGTATTCAATGTGCGGAGTGAAGACGGTCGAGAGCTTGTATGTTACGGAAGTGATGAAGAACTTGCCTTTCCATTCCTTCTTGAAACGACTCTGGCGGTAAGCATAGTCGCACTCGTCGTTCATTATCGTAACCTTCTTGCCAGTGGAAATCTCTACTGCATCGATGGAATGGATGATGTCCTTCGCCTCAACGCCGTAAGCGCCGATGTTCTGAACGGCAGAAGCACCGACATCGCCAGGGATGATTGACAGGTTCTCCATGCCGTAATAGCCGAGAGATACTGCGGTAGCAACAACATCATCAAAGCATTCGCCAGAGCCTGCCTTCAGGAAGACCCCTTCCGACTCTCCCACAAGGGGTGGGTTGATGCCAATGGCTTCAGGATCATCCAGAATTACGGATATGCCCTTGATGGCAGAATGCACGATGATACCGTCGTAATCCTGAGTGAGCAGCAGGTTGCTACCGCCGCCGATAACCATCGAAGGCTTTGTGCTCTTGACAATAAAAGGCAGCTTTTCGGCTGCCTCTTGTGCTGTTTCCACCTCCACAAATTGCCAGCACTTTGCGTCAATGCCGAAAGTGTTGTTGGGAAGGAGGGAGTAGTTTTCGTATATCTTCATATTTGTTTTATCTTGCAGCCTCGAATTCGCGGAGGAAGCGTACATCGTTCTCTGAGAACATGCGGAGGTCGGAAACCTGATACTTGAGGTTTGTGATACGCTCTACGCCAAGACCGAAAGCATAACCGCTGTAAACGCTGCTGTCGATGCCGCAGAGTTCAAGCACATTAGGGTCAACCATACCGCAACCGAGAATCTCTACCCAGCCAGTGTGCTTGCAGAAGCCGCAACCCTTACCGCCGCAGATGTGGCAAGAGATGTCCATTTCGGCTGATGGCTCTGTGAATGGGAAGTAAGATGGACGGAGACGGATGTCTGTATCTGGACCGAACATCTCGCGAGAGAATGTGAGGAGAACCTGCTTGAGGTCGGTGAACGATACATTCTTGTCGATGTAAAGACCTTCGATCTGGTGGAAGAAGCAGTGGGCACGGGCAGTGATTGCCTCGTTGCGATACACACGACCTGGGCAGATGATGCGGATAGGTGGCTGTGTGTTCTCCATGACGCGAGCCTGAACGGATGAGGTGTGTGAACGGAGAAGGATGTTCTTTGTCACATCGTTAGGATAGTTGCTTTCCACGAAGAATGTGTCCTGCATATCGCGTGCTGGATGGTCGGCAGCGAAGTTCATCTTGGTGAACACATGGAGATCGTCCTCAACCTCAGGACCGTCGGCAAGAGTGAAGCCCATGCGTGAGAAGATGTCGATGATTTCGTTCTTTACGATAGTGAGCGGATGGCGTGTGCCGAGTGCCACTGGATATGCGGTACGAGTGAGGTCGATGTCATCAGAACTTTCCTCTGCTGTCTGGAGCTCATCGCGAAGACCGTTGATCTTGTCGAAAGCTGCCTGCTTGAGGGCGTTGATCTTCATGCCGACTTCCTTCTTCTGGTCGGCAGGAACATTGCGGAACTCTCCCATGAGAGCGTTGAGCGCACCCTTCTTTGAGAGATATTTAACGCGGAGTGCTTCTATTTCATCGAGATTCTTTGCTGTGAGACCTTCTATCTCAACAAGCAATTCTTGGATTTTATTTAACACAGTTGGTTAAGTTTTTGTAGTGTTTATAATCGTAAAAGGTTGTCATTTGATAACAAAATGACTTAAAACCGCTGCAAATTTAGAAAAAAAACAAGAATAAAGAATTAAGATGTGAGAATTATTGTAACTTTGCGGCTGATAATTTGATATATTAATTCAATTCAGACAATTAACAGACGATTAATTTACTCGTGTAATATAAAAATGAGAAATTTCTGTTTCCTATTTGTTCTTCTGATGGTTGTTGGCATTGCAACCGTAAGCATGAGTGGCTGCAAGGATGCCAAGAAGGATCTTGATGCGTTGGCTGACTCTCTTGCAGTGACCGACACATTGGCAAATGATACTGACAGCGTGGTCGATGATACTCCGCTGTCGGAAATGGAATTGCTTATGGGCGAGAAGCCTATGCCAAAGGCTGCTGATGAACTTTTCGACGATTTCTTCTTCAATTTCTCAAACAATCGCAAGGTTCAGAAAGAGCGCATACAGTGGCCGCTGGTTACCATTGTCAACGGTGTGAAGAAGACCATAGAGGAAAACAAATGGACAATGGAGCGATTCTACTCGGAAGACGGCTTCTATGTGATGCTGCTTGATGATGTGAAGCAGACACAGCTTGCCAAGGATACTGCTCTCACAAATGTTGTTGTGAAGCATGTGGACATACCTCGAAACAGCCTGGAGAACTTCGTGTTCAATCGCATTGATGGACAGTGGATGATGACGGAAAAGGAAAAGGAATCGCTTTCGGAATCAAAGAATGCCGGCTTCCTTCGCTTCTACCAGAAGTTTGCAACAGACTCCATCTATTGCCAGCAAAGCCTGACAGAGAGCATTTCGTTCACAGGACCTGACGAGGAAGACGAGAACATAACGACAACCCGCGAAATTTCTGCAGAAGAATACGGCTACTGGGCACCTGAACTCATGACGGACTTCTACACCGTTTCATACGGACAAAAGAACGAGTCGTCGAACAGCAAGGTGTTCATCATGCGTCAGCCTTCAAGCTCTCAGGAGTGCAGGATGTATTTCCGCCGTCAAGGTTCACAATGGAAATTGTATAAGTTGGAAGAATAATGCAAAAGCCAAAACTAAAGATAACTCTTCTCGGAACAGGAACATCATGTGGTGTTCCTGTTGTCGGTTGTAACTGCCCTGTGTGCCAAAGCAGCAACCCAAAGGACAAGCGTTTGCGCACATCGGCAATGGTGGAGTCTGAAAACACTCGCATTCTCATTGACTGTGGTCCGGACTTCTATCAGCAGATGCTTCGCCATTTCCAGGGTGTAAGCTTCAAGGAGCAGTTGAACATCTGTGGCGATTTGTATAACACGGAAGATTTCTCAAACATCACTCCTTGCAAACATTCAAGCAAGATTGACGCTGTCTTCATTTCGCATATTCACTATGACCACTGTGGAGGAATCGACGATTTGCGTCCGTTCTGCGTGTTTGGCGATATCAAAATCTATAGCAATGAAGCTGTTATCGACAACATGCACCACACCTTGCCATATCTGTTTGCTGAAAACAAGTATCCCGGCATTCCGCAGATTACTGCAAGTGCTTATCAAAACCATGACACGATAACCGTTGGAGACATTGATGTCCAGGTGTTTACCGTAAATCATGGTGAACTTCCGATAAGTGCTTTCCGCATCGGCAATTTCGCTTATATCACGGATATGAAGACCATTGACGACAGTGAGTTGCCTTATCTTGAAGGCATAGAAACACTCGTTGTGAACGCTCTCCGCTTTGAACCGCAGCACAAGACTCACCTGATGGTTGACGAGGCTATTGATTTCTCACGCAAGATTGGAGCAAAGAGGGTTTTCTTTACTCACATGTGTCACGATGTCGGACTTCATGACGAAGTGAACGAGAAACTGCCTGAAGGATATGAACTCGGTTTCGACGGACAGGTTATCGAGATGTAAAAAGAAGGAAACTGGAGCAGTTTATTTCCTGTAAGGTACGATGAAGTTGATAACCTCTTTACTGATATCTACCGTAAACTCACCCTTAGGCGTATTTATCATGGCTCCATCAACGCTGACAGCTATTGACTGCACCTCGCTGAACACAATCTTCTGCGTGCGGTAAGGCTGTACATTCTTATGCTTCAGGAACTTTCCTGTGAGAAGCAAGTAGAAGCCCATGAATATTCCTGACAATTGCGTGATTGTGACTGCCGAGACATCAAGCATTCCGTTGTAAGGAACGGCGGAAGGTGTCTGTCCATAACCGGTGCAATTGCCTATGCAGACTGTCATGAAGTTGCCTTCTACAACCTCATGGTTCAGTGCAAACTTCATCTTATAGACAGAGCGTTGGAATATTAGGATAAGCGTTGAAACGAGGAAAGAGAGTTTGCGGGAGAAGAGTATTCTGCGGGTATTGTGACGAACGCGAGTGATGTGTGCCGATAAACCGAGGTTTATGCAGTTCAGGAAGTGGCGTCGGCAGCACTCGTTGTCCTTGTTTGAGTAGCGTATGCAACCAACATCTATCTTTCGCGTATTGCCCTTCTTGATATAGTCAACACAATCCTCGACAGAAGCGTCGCGGAGTCCCCAAAAGCCTGCAAATGAATTGATTGTTCCGTAAGGTATTACGCCGAGATTTATTTCTTTCTGTAAATCTACGGGAAGGGCGAGGATGCTGTTTACGGCGAGGTTCAAGGAGCGGTCGCCGCCAACGATTACCATTGTACGGCAGCCTTCAGCGATAGCAATGGTCACCAGTGTGTCAACCTGCTTCTCCTTGGTTGTCACATAAAGATTGTATTCCAAATCATTCTTTTGGAACAGCTCTTCCACCTGTTTCTTCATCTTGCCTTTCATGTTAAGGCCAGACTTTGGGCAATATATTATAGCGTACTTCATTTGAATGTGTAAAGTCTAAAGTGTAGTGTGTAAAGTGTTCAACACCATCTTCACCTTCTCTTCCATTGGCAGTTCATAATCTATCCAGTTGATGTGAAGACCGCGCTTTTCCATTCCACGGAACCAAGTCATCTGTCGCTTTGCGAACTGATGTATGGCTATCTCCAGTTGACGGCGCATCTCATCGTATGATAACTCACCTGTCAGATATAGTGTAACGAACTTGTACTCAAGACCATAGTAAATCAGATCTTCTGGTGCCACACCACTGTCAAGAATGCGCCTTATCTCGTCTATCATGCCTTCTTCAAGTCGAGCGTCAAGTCGCTGCGTAATGCGTTGGCGGCGTAGTTCGCGTGAGATGTCGGTGCCGAAGATGAGAGTAGCTCCATCCGATTCCTCACGGTGTTGATGGTCTTGGCTTGAATTTGTTTTTTCGTTTTCGTTTTCGTCTTCGTTTTCGTTTTCGTTTTCGTTCTGAAGCATGTAAGTCTCAATCTCGATGGCGCGGATTGCTCGCTTGCATGAGTCAACATCAGTCTTGTTGTGCATGTTGGAACCCGTCTTTTTCTTGAGTTCTTCAAGTATGGCAGTCAGTTCCTCAAGCGATTTCCCTTCGAGTGATGCGCGCAGTTCCTTGTTCTCTGGCACACGCTGCAGGTTATAGTTCTTCAACACAGCCTCGATGTAAAGACCTGTTCCGCCGCACAAGACTGGCGTTTTTCCTCGCGATACGATGTCGTCGTGTGCGGTCAGGAAGTCCTGCTGATAGCGAAATAGGTTATATTTCTCGCCAGCATCGCAGATGTCTATTAGGTGGTAAGGTACGATGGTTCCGTCGGCAAGCTGATAGTCTGCCAAATCCTTTCCTGTGCCGATGTCCATGCCGCGATATACCTGTCGGGAATCGGCGGAGATAATTTCCCCGTCGATGGCGGCAGCAAGTGCCACTGCCAGTTTTGTCTTTCCGGATGCTGTTGGTCCGAGAATTGTAATCATAGGTTCTGTGCGAGTATAATTTGTTTGCAAAAGTACATTTTTTTGTGCAATTATTCATATTTTATAATAAATGTTATCGCAAAAAGATAAAAATATGTAACTTTGCGCAAGATTATACCCGTTGTTTAACCCAAATAATAACATATAAAATGAGTTTTATAAAACAAGTCCTTGCCACCGTAGTTGGCATTATGGCGTTTTTCGCGATTATGACGATCTTCTTTATCGTCAGTCTCGTTGGTATGGCTTTTTCTGGTGGTAGCACCGAGTCAATCAAGGATAATTCAGTGTTTGTAGTTAGCCTTAAAGGTCAACTTACAGAGCGTTCAGAAGTAGATCCTCTCAGCGCTTTTCTTGGCGAAGGCACAGAATCTGTAGCACTCGATGAACTCGTTAGCAACATCAAGAAGGCTAAGGAGAATGACGATGTGAAGGGTATCTTCCTTGATTGCGGAGTTTTCAGTTCTGATTCTTACGCATCTCTTGAGGAAATTCGCCGCCAGCTCCTTGATTTCAAGAAGCAGGGCAAGTGGATCGTGGCTTATGGCGATGAATATGCAACAGGCACTTATTATCTGGCATCTGTAGCTGATAAGATTCTCGTTCACCCTCATGGTATCGTGGATTGGCATGGTATGGCATCAAACCCAATGTTCCTTAAGGATGCCCTCGCTAAGTTTGGCGTGAAATACACTGTCACAAAGGTGGGCAAGTATAAGAGCGCTCCTGAGATGATGACTGCTGATGGCATGAGCGATTATAACCGCGAGCAGGTAACAGCTTATGTGCAAGGCATTTGGAATAACATCGTAGCTGATGTAGCAAAGAGCCGCGGCGTTTCTGCTGATAAGCTTAACCAGTATGCCGATAGCCTTATCACCTTCGATGATCCACAGAATTATGTGAAGTACAAGATGGTTGACCAGCTTGCGCAGAAGCAGGAGGTGAAGTCTATCGTGAAGAAGATGCTCAAAATTGATGAGGACGACGATATCAATACCGTTTCAATGGCTACGATGAAGGCTCAGGACGAGGTTGACAAAGGCGGCGACGAGGTTGCTGTTTACTATGCTTACGGCGACATTGTTGACGAGGTAGCTTCTGGTCTTTCTGCTGAGACTCAGATCGTAGGCGATGATGTTGCTGACGATCTTCTCGAACTTGCTGACGACGATGATGTGAAGGCTGTTGTTCTTCGCGTAAACAGTGGTGGCGGTAGTGCTTTTGCTTCTGAGAAGATGTGGCAGGCCATGAAGACGCTCAAGGCAAAGAAGCCTGTTGTTGTTTCAATGGGTGGCATGGCTGCTTCTGGCGGTTACTACATGAGCTGCCTTGCTAACTGGATTGTTGCAGAGAAGACTACTCTCACAGGTTCTATCGGTATCTTCGGAATGTTCCCTGATTTCAGCAACCTTATCACAGAGAAACTTGGCGTGAAGTACGACCTCGTAAAGACGAATGAACATGCTGACTTCGGTACAATGTCACGCTCTATCAACAACGATGAGATGGCAATTCTTGACAAATACATCACTCGTGGTTACGACCTCTTCCTCTCTCGCGTTTCTGAAGGTCGCAAGATGAAGAAGGATGCTGTTGACGAGGTCGCACAGGGTCGCGTATGGCTTGGACAGGATGCTATCAAACAGAAACTCGTTGACCAGATTGGCGGTATTGACGATGCCGTAAAGAAGGCTGCAGAACTCGCAAAGCTCAAGGAGTATCACCATGCTAACTACCCAGTAAAGGAAGAGTTCTCAATGAAGATGCTCGCAGATAAGCAGAAGAAAGGCATCCTCGACGAGCAGCTCCGTGCTACACTCGGCGATTTCTATGTGCCATTCACTCTCGTGAAGACCATCAACGAGCAGAACCGTATCCAGGCAAGAATCCCTTACATCATTAATATAAAGTAGTTCAATAAACTGACACATGCGCTTCCTTCTCTTCCCAATGGCTTGGATTTACGGACTCGTTATTGCTGTCCGCAATCACCTCTTCGACACAAATGTGCTGAAGCGGAGGAGTTTTAACATTCCCGTCATTTCGGTGGGTAACATCACGATGTGCGGCACGGGCAAGACACCTCATACGGAGTATATTCTTCGTTTGCTGAAGAACTCTTGCAAGACAGCCGTTCTCAGCCGTGGTTACAAGCGACAGACAAAGGGGTATGTGCTTGCTACCGATAAGTCGGAGATGATGGATATTGGTGATGAACCGTACCAGATGCACAAGAAGTTCCCGGATGTAACGGTGGCTGTCTGCGAGAAGAGATGCGATGGCGTGGAGCGACTTATTGAAGATGAGCATGTCGAGGCTGTTGTCCTTGACGATGCTTACCAGCACAGATACATCGAGCCAGGCCTTAGCTTGCTCCTTGTTGACTTCCATCGTCCTATCTATCGCGACCATCTTTTGCCGGTAGGAATGCTCCGAGAACCAGCTTCTTCCAAGAAACGAGCCGACATCATCGTCATTACGAAATGTCCTCATGACATAAGTCCGCTCGACATCCGTGTTTGCACTAACGACATCCGCACGCTTGCGTTCCAGAAGCTGTTCTTCTCAACGATGGATTATTCTCCTCTTGAACCGCTCTATCACAAGGATCAACCGAGAATTCCGCTGCTCAACCTGAAGAACATGAACATTCTTCTCGTTACGGCAATCGGTTCGCCTGAGCATATTGTCAAAGACTTGGAACCTTATGGCGCCAAGTTCAAGGAACTGCATTACCGTGATCATTTCCAGTTTACGGAGAAGGAAGTCTATGAAATTAACGAGACTTTCTCTTTCATGCCGTCGCCAAAGATCATGCTCACTACGGAGAAGGATGCAACCAGACTGCAGAACATCAACGGTTTTTCGCTTGAACTCAAGAAATCTGCTTATACATTGCCTATCAAGGTGCGAATCCTGCTTGGTCAGGAAGAGGAGTTCAATAGACTCATTCTTGATTATGTATTCAAGGACTCTACCGACATCAGTGCCGTTTTGCCACAGGCAGAAGACAAGGCAGAGGGAAATCAGGTTGACGAATCAATAAGCAACCCAGTAACAATCAGCTTTAAGGATTAAAAATGGAAATATCAAAACTCGGAGAATTCGGACTCATTCATCATCTTACTGATGGCCACGATCCAAAGAATGCCAGCACTCAATATGGTGTAGGCGACGATTGTGCCGTGATGAACTATGGCGACAAGCGTGTGCTCGTTTCGTCAGATATGCTTATGGAAGGAGTTCATTTCGACCTTACATATATCGGACTTGAGCATCTTGGCTATAAGTCGGCAATGGTAAACATCTCTGATATCTTCGCAATGAACGGAAAGCCGGAGCAGATGGTTGTAAGCATCGCGCTCTCAAAGCGTTTTTCTGTTGAAGACATGGAAGATTTCTATCAAGGTCTTCGTCGCGCTTGCGACAAATGGAATGTTGACATCGTTGGCGGTGACACAACATCTTCTCTTACAGGTCTTGCAATATCCATCACATGCATCGGCTCTGCGGACGACGCAGACATCGTCTATCGCAAGGGCGCTCAGGAAACAGATCTCATTTGCGTGTCGGGTGACCTTGGTGCTGCTTACATGGGTTTGCAGATTCTTGAACGAGAAAAGGCAGTCTATTACCAGCAGCTTCAGGAAGCACAGGCAAAGTCCGGCAATCCAAAGGAAACTCCAAACATCAATTTCCAACCTGATTTTGCTGGCAAGGAATACCTTCTTGAACGCCAATTGAAGCCCGAAGCTCGTGGCGATATCATAGAGAAACTCGCATCGTTTGGTATCAAACCGACTGCAATGATTGATATTTCAGACGGACTGTCATCTGAAATTCGCCACATCTGTAAGCAGAGCAACTGCGGCTGTCGCATCTACGAGAAGAATCTTCCTATCGACTATCAGACAGCAGTAACAGCAGAAGAGTTCTCAATGAATGTCACTACTTGCGCTCTTAATGGTGGCGAGGATTATGAACTGCTCTTTACCGTGCCAATAGGTGACCTGCAGAAAATTGAGCAAATTGATGGCGTAAAGATGATTGGCTATATCACAAAGCCTGAACTCGGATGCCAGCTCATCGCTCGCGACGAACAGGAATTTGAACTCAAAGCCCAAGGCTGGCAGCATGTGTAACACTAAACACTAAGCACTAAGCCCTAAATACTAAATACTAAGCTCTAAACATAAAGCCCCGTGCCCGAAGCGTCAGCTTCGGGTTCTTTATAATTCATGAAAAAGCTTATTCTCGCATCCAATAGTCCTCGCCGCAAGGAACTCCTTGCTGGACTGGATATTCCATTTGAAGTGCGCGTCATCGATGGCATCGACGAGTCGCATCCGGAAGGCGTTGACATTTATTCTGTACCAGAGATTCTTGCCCAGCGCAAGGCTGCTGCATACGAAGACTGCATTGCCGACGATGAAGTCATTCTCACGGCTGATACTGTTGTCATCCTTGACGACCAGATCCTGGAGAAGCCTTCATCGCTTGAGAATGCAAAGGAAATGCTGCGCAGTCTCAGTGGTCGCTCGCATAGCGTAGTCACTGGCGTATGCATCGGAACGAAGGACGATCTTAACTACAGCCATTTCTCAGTGCTGACTGAAGTCCGCTTCAAGGAACTCTCTGACGAGGAGATAAATTACTATGTGGAAACCTACCGTCCTTTGGATAAGGCAGGAGCCTACGGAATACAGGAATGGATTGGTTATATCGGCGTTACTGGCATTGACGGAAGTTTCTATAATGTGATGGGATTACCCGTACAAAGAATCTATCCCGAATTGATAAAAGTCATTAATGCAACGATTTAAGCAAAAATAATATTAAAAACACTTGCAGGTTTGCGAAATAGTCGTAACTTTGCACCGTGTTTTTCATGGTATTAGATTATTAAGGTTAGAAGATTGGTTGTCGTGAGACAATCAATTTTTTTTATCCCCATGCTTACTTTGCGGTATGCATGGGGATATTCATTTATATAAAGATGTAGCGAAGTTGTTGTTTTTGTCGCACTTATTCTCCTTTTTGTCAAAGAAAATGCTTTTTTTTCGGCTTTTCTTTTGGTGTTTCGTTTTTTTTGCTTAATTTTGTGTAAGAAAACGCCACAGAAGGCGTAGTACATTATATAATAATAAGTATAACACAGAGAGTGTATCGGCTCTGATTTCAACATGCAAATTAACCGTAGCTTTCCATGAAACAAAATCAAAAAATGATAAACGATTTCAAAAAATTCGCACGCCTTGATAGAGGCATCTCTTCTCAGACTCTCGACAGCGTAATATCTGCTCAGAATCAGTATCTCAATCCATATATCCTGGAGGAACGTCAGTTGAACGTTACTCAGATGGATGTGTTCTCACGTTTGATGATGGATCGCATCATCTTCCTCGGCACACAGATAGACGACTACACTGCCAACACTCTTCAGGCACAGCTCCTATATCTCGACTCTGTTGACCCGGGCAAGGACATCTCTATCTACATCAACTCTCCTGGTGGAAGCGTGACTGCAGGTCTCGGTATTTACGACACAATGCAGTTCATCAACTCTGATGTGGCAACAATCTGTACTGGTATGGCAGCTTCTATGGGTGCTGTACTTCTCGTAGCTGGTGCTGAGGGTAAGCGTTCTGCTCTTCCTCACTCTCGCGTCATGATTCATCAGCCTCTCGGCGGCATGCAGGGACAGGCTCGCGACATGGAGATTCAGGTTGAGGAAATCCAGAAGCTCCGCAAGGAACTCTACACAATCATCGCTGACCACTCTCACACAGATTACGACAAGGTCTTTGCTGATTGCGATCGCGACCATTGGATGACAGCTGAAGAAGCTAAAGAATACGGAATGATTGATCAGGTGCTGATTAAGAAGTAAACACACTTCGCTTATACGGTTGTAAGGTTATACGGTTATACGGATATATGATATGCTAATCTCCGTAAAACCGTAAACCGCTAAACCGCAAACCGAATTAATTAAAATGAACAAATGCAGTTTTTGCGGTCAGACCGAGCGTCAAGTGCGCTTGCTCATCTCGGGTCTGAACGGATTTATATGTGATGATTGCTCCTTGAGAGCAGCCGAACTTGTGAACACGCAACTCGGATTGAATAAGAATGACGACGACTTTGACTTTGACGATGATCCCGAAACGGGAAGCACATCAAAGGGCAAAAAGAAACTTCCAAAGCCGGATAAGATAAAGGCTTATCTCGACGAATATGTTATCGGACAGGACGAGGCTAAGCGTTACCTTGCCGTTTCGGTCTATAACCACTACAAGCGTCTCGGACAGAAGAAATCTGACGATGGCGTGGAGATAGAAAAGAGCAACATTATCATCGTAGGTCGCACAGGTACTGGTAAGACTCTTCTTGCAAAGACCATTGCACGCCTGCTTGATGTGCCTTTTACCATCGTTGACGCAACAGTATTCACCGAGGCTGGTTATGTGGGCGAGGATGTGGAAAGTATTCTCTCTCGCTTGCTTCAGGTGTCGGATTATAATGTGAAGAAGGCTGAGCGAGGCATCGTCTTCATTGATGAGATTGACAAGATTGCACGCAAGAGCGATAACCCTTCCATAACACGAGATGTCAGCGGTGAAGGCGTTCAGCAGGGACTCCTCAAGCTCCTTGAAGGCACTGTTGTCAATGTTCCGCCAAAGGGTGGCAGAAAGCATCCGGATCAGGACTATGTGAAGGTGGATACAAGCAACATACTTTTCATCTGCGGAGGTGCGTTTGATGGTATCGAGACCAAGATAGCTCAGCGTATGAACACCCATGTTGTAGGCTACAATTCTGTTAAGAATGTGAAGCAACTCGACAAGAACGACCTCCTCAAATACGTTCTCCCTCAGGATCTTAAGTCGTTCGGACTCATTCCTGAAATCATCGGTCGTCTGCCTGTGCTCACTCATCTTAATCCGCTCGACCGCACAGCTCTGAAGTCTATCCTCACAGAGCCTAAGAACTCGCTCGTGAAGCAATACACGAAACTCTTCGAAATGGACGGCATAAAGCTTACATTTGCAGAAGAGGCTCTTGATTTCATCGTCGATAAGGCAGTGGAATACAAGCTCGGTGCTCGTGGACTTCGCTCCATCGTAGAAGCTATTCTCATCGACGCAATGTTCGAGATGCCATCGAAGCGCAAGAAGTCGTTCGAGGTGACAAAAGAATATGCTGAAAACCAATTAAATAAAGCAAACATTGATGTCTAAGTATTAAGTATATGGACCATATCCACAATACACTAAAACAATTCTTTGGATTCGACACTTTCAAGGGACAGCAGGAAGACATCATCCATAATGTGATGGATGAGAAGAATGTTTTCGTGCTTATGCCGACAGGTGGTGGCAAGTCTCTTTGCTACCAGTTGCCAGCCCTCCTTATGGAAGGTACTGCAATAGTCATTTCTCCGCTTATCGCCCTGATGAAGAATCAGGTGGATGTCATAAACGGAAATGCGGAGTATGACGGCATAGCTCATTATATCAATTCTTCGCTCAGCAAGGCTGTTGTAGACGGCATAAAGCGAGACATTGTAGAAGGACGCTGCAAACTCCTTTATGTGGCTCCTGAATCTCTTACTAAGGAAGAATACATCACCTTCCTCAAGAGCGTGAAGATCTCATTCTACGCTATCGACGAGGCTCACTGTATCTCAGAATGGGGACATGATTTCCGTCCTGAATATCGTCGTATTCGTCCTATTATCAACGAGATAGGCGATGCTCCTGTCATTGCTCTCACAGCAACGGCTACCGATAAGGTGCGTGCCGATATCAAGAAGAATCTCGGCATTCAGGACGCTATCGAATTCAAGAGCTCGTTCAATCGCCCGAACCTCTATTACGAAGTTCGTCCGAAGAAGAACGACATCGACAAGCAGATCGTTAAGATCATCAAGCAGAATGCGGGCAAGAGTGGCATCATCTACTGCCTTTCACGCAAGAAGGTTGAGGAACTTGCAGAAGTGCTTCGTGCCAACGACATCAAGGCTGCTGCCTATCATGCCGGAATGGATACAAAGCAGCGCTCTGAAACGCAGGATAATTTCCTTCAGGAAGACATCGATGTCATCGTGGCAACAATAGCTTTCGGTATGGGAATCGACAAGCCGGATGTTCGCTTCGTCATACATTATGATATTCCAAAGAGTCTTGACGGCTACTATCAGGAAACCGGTCGCGCCGGTCGTGATGGTGGCGAGGGCAAGTGCATTGCCTTCTATGCAAAGAAAGACCTCCTGAAACTTGAGAAATTCATGGATGGCAAACCGGTTTCTGAACAGGACATCGGCCGCCAGTTGCTGCGTGAGACTGAGTCGTATGCAGAGACTTCCGTTTGTCGCCGCCGTATGATATTGAACTATTTCGGTGAGAAATACACGGAAGAAAACTGCCACAACTGCGATAACTGCAAGCATCCGCACGAGAAGGTTGACGCAACAAAGGCTCTTGCGATGGTGCTCAACACCATTGACAAACTGAAGGAAGACTTCGACACGGTTCATATTGTTGACCTTCTTTCTGGAAAGGAAACTCACGACATCGTTACTCACCATCATGAGCGTTCACCTCTCTTCGGCAAGGGCAAGAAGGTTGCAGAGCTCCTGAAGCCTACGGTTCGTCAAGCCATCCTTGAGGACTATTTATATAAAGATGTGGAGAGCTACGGCACATTGAAGCTCACTGAGAAGGGTAGGGCAGCGCTTGAAAATACTCCTTCGATGGAAGTTATGCTTGATGGCACCTACAACGATGCCGTTTCTGACGATAACGGTGAGGCAAAGATAGAGGCTCTCGACAATGTTCTCCTCAAGATGCTCAAGGATTTGCGCAAGAAGGTTGCCGATAAGTCAAGGGATGCTAACGGAAAGAAACTTCCTCCGTATGTCATCTTCCAGGATATGTCGCTCAGTCAGATGGCTACAATGTATCCGCAGACAATGGATGAACTGCAGAACATCAACGGTGTTGGTGCTGGAAAGGCTAAGCGTTACGGCCAGCCATTCCTCGATCTCATCAAGGTGTATTGCGAGGAGAATGATATTGAGCGTCCTGACGACATGCGCTTCAAGACTGTTGCCAAGAAATCGGCTTCAAAGGTGAAGATCATTCAGCAGATTGACGATCAGTATCCGCTCGACGAGATTGCTAAGACTCAGGGCATGTCGTTCGAAGACCTCCTCAACGACCTCGACTCTATCGTTTATAGCGGTACAAAACTCAATATTGACTACTATATCGAGGACATCCTTGACGATGACCAGATAGATGATATCTACGACTATTTCCTTGAGAGCAAGACAGATAGCATGAAGGAAGCAATGAAGGAACTTCGCGACTACTACGAGGAAGACGAAGTGCGCCTCATGCGTATCAAGTTCATCTCTGAGAACGGTAATTAATGGTTCGCTCTTTGAGCGAGGGTAAAGGCTAAAAGCTACAGGCTAAAGGCTTAGGCTGCGCGTAGAATGTCAGTCTGTACCAATCCGCATGGAGGCCTTTAGCCTTTACCCTTTAGCCTTTACCCTCAATTTGAGTTTACGAAAATTGAATTATTATGAACATCGAAGAACTCTACAAGATTTATCTTGAAAACCCGAACATAACAACCGACAGCCGCAACTGTCCGGAACATTCCATATTCTTTGGCATCAAGGGCGAACGCTTTGACGGCACTAAGTTTGGCGACGCCGCTCTTCAGAACGGTGCTGCATACGCCGTGACAGAAGGCGATACGCTCATGACCCTCCAGCAACTTGCCAGCTATCACATCGAGCAGATGAAGGCAAAGGGCTTGAAGGTTATCGGCATCACAGGCACTAACGGCAAGACCACCACAAAGGAACTCGTTTCTGCCGTGCTCCAGAAGAAGTACAATGTGCTTTACACGCTGGGTAATTTCAACAACCACCTCGGCGTACCGCTCACTCTTCTTCGCCTTCGCCCGGAACACCAGATTGCAGTCGTTGAGATGGGAGCAAACCATCCTGGCGAAATCAAGGATCTCGTGAGCATTGTGAAGCCACATTTCGGACTTATTTCGTCTGTCGGTCGTGCGCATCTTGAAGGCTTCGGCAGCTTTGAGGGTGTCATAAAGACCAAGGGCGAACTCTACGATTTCCTTCGCGAGAATGGCGGCAAGGTGTTCCTCAACACGAAGAACGAATACCTCGTGCCAATAGCAGAAGGCATTGACCAGATTCCATACGTTGAAGGCGACGTTATTGAGAGCAATCCTTTCGTGAAGTTCAGCTATCAGCCTGAAACCGTTGAAACCCCTGAAACTACTGAAACCACAGAAACCCCTGAAACTGTCCAAACCCAGCTCATCGGCAACTACAACATCGTGAACCTCCTTGCTGCTGTTACCGTGGGCAAATATTTCGGCGTGGAGAATGCCGATATCAATGCAGCCCTCTCCGAATACGCTCCAACCAACAACCGTTCGCAGTTGATGCAGACAGAGAAGAACACTCTCATCGTTGATGCCTACAACGCCAATCCAACTTCAATGGCGGCCGCTCTCGACAATTTCAAGACCATCGCTGCCGACAAGGAGAAGATGGTTATCCTCGGCGGCATGGGCGAACTTGGTCCTGGTTCCGACGAAGAGCACGACAAGATCCGCGCTAAGATAGCAGAGACAGGCGTCCAGAACGTATGGCTCGTTGGCAAGCAGTGGGGCAGATACGACTTCGAAACCGTCGATGATGTCATCGCCCGACTTGCAGAATCGCCTATTGAAGGCAAACTCATCCTCATCAAAGGCTCAAATTCCCAGAAGCTCTTCAAACTCCCAGAGCATCTGTAAAGCCCTTTTCAACTTCTCTTGTCGCCGTAGAGGGGACGGTGGCATTTAGTAACTAACTAACTAACTAACGCTAACAAATTATAACATCGTCACTCCGCAAGATTTCAACTCAGAAAAAGTTCAAAGAGAGATTTCTGTCGCTTCTTCAGCCTCTTATCCTGCATATTCATAGCTCATTTTCAAAAATCCATAGGAACTCGGATAGAGTTACCGTGAGTTTTTGGTCGTGTTCCATAGAGATATTATGCAAAACAGACACGGAAATCACCTCTATTTCGCCCAAATTTGCACAAAGGGGTCTGACCCCCTTTGTGCAAATTCCACGCAACGTCTTGATATTCAGCTGCTTACAATCAATGCTCCAATGCTTCATTTCCGCATTTTTTTCCAACCAAATATCCTTTCGTGACTTTTGTCTCGCTCCAGCGGACGAATCAAAATGCTGATTGTAAGCAGATTAGGGCGTTTTGCTTACAGATTGATATTTAGACGTTTGGAGCAATCGGAAATAGAGGATTACGGTACCTGTCCTTGTGATTCCATCGCAAACGGCGGTCAATGGGAAGATTCCTTTGAACCTTTCTGCTGGTGGAGCTTCCATTACGCAATGTGGGTGAAGATGAACCTCTTCTATCAGCAAGCATCCGAAGCCTTCGGACAGGAAGAATTGACGTTAACAATTTCTATAAAATAGGAGTTAGTTAGTTACTTAGTTAGTTACTTACTTATTTATTTATACAACAAGAATGCTTTGGATGTGAAAACGTCCAAAGCATTCTTTGTTTTTGCGTTAATCAGTCTTATTCAATCACCAATCCACCATTGTTAGGGATGGTGATCTTGAGCTGCTTCTTCTTGTTGAGCTTCACTTCCTTTACGCTGCCAACGAGATTTGCATCGTCAGAATAGAGCTTCACTGTCTGACCAGCCTCGAAGATGCCGTCAAGGGAGATTGTAGTGTTGAGGGCTTCCTTCATGGCGTTTACGCCACATACATACCAATCGCTGCCTGTGCGACGAGCAAGGATGACATACTTTCCTGGTTCACCTGCGATGTACTTCACGTCGTTCCACTCTGTTGGCACACGCTTCATGAAGTCGATAGCCCATGCAGGAGCGTCGGTGAGGTTGTTTGGAGCAAGTGCGAAATGTTGAACGGGCGATTGGAGGAGAACGGCTGCTGCAATGGCGAAGACATCGGAGGTCTTGCGCTGAGTGCCACGCTGGTTGTTGCGACCGTAGAACTTGTTGAGGGCTGAGCCGCCCCAGTCCATATTGCCGAGAGAGTTGCGGCAGAAAGGATGAACGGTAGCGTAGAGAGCTTCGTTGTCGCACTCGTTCTGACCGAAGTGGAGGTTTTCGCTTGCACGAACAGCCTCGCAAGCCACGAAGTTAGGATACATGCGCTCCCAACCGCGAGGAAGTGTACAACCATGGAAGATGACCATCACACCTGCATCGTTAGCGTCGTTGAGAATATCTTCGTAAAGCTGCATCTGCTGTTGCTTGTCGCCACCGAAGAAGTCAACCTTGATGCCACGAATACCAATCTTCTTCATCCAGCGGAACTCGCGAGTACGAGTTACAGCGCGGTGCATAATGCCGAAAGGTCCCTGAGGAGCGTGGTTCCAATATCCGTTTGAATTGTACCAGAGGAAGATGCCAACACCCTTTGATGCTGCGTATTTCGCAAGTTCCTCCATCTTTTCGTGACCGATATTGCTATCCCAGAAAGCGTCGATGAGCACTGTCTTGTAGCCCATGTCGGCAGCGAAGTCGATGTAAGTCTTTTGGTCGTCGTAATTACAGCTGCCATCCATCCATTGAATCCAGCTCCATGTGCCCTTGCCGTAAGTGTATTGCTTGCTTGCCTCATAGACAGGCTCAACTAAGTCGTTGCTGACAGTGGTCTCGACGAGTGCTTGTGGAGTAGTGCCGAGAGTAATTGTACGCCAAGGAGTAGCGCAAGGAAGGGAGAGACCCGGCTGTGAAGTGCCGTTGCCGTTAGCCTCCTTTGGGTTAGGGAAAGCGATGGCATACTTGTTGTCGCCAAGGTTCTGGAGATGGCAACCGCAGTAGTTTCCTGTTGTACCTGTCTCGGAAATGAGCATCCAGCCCTTGTCTGCATTCTTGAAAAGGGCAGGGAAAACATAGCCTTCACCCCAACCGTTCTTGCCGAGAGGAGCATCTATTTCTGGGTGAGTCTCATAACTTGGAGCTGTAGCAGCGAAGCCTGTCATTGGCTGCATCTGTGGCGCGAGGTAAGATGTAGATGTCTCGGCAACATTGAAGCCTGTGATTTCCTTCTGCACAACGGCTGACATGCGGTCTTTGTTGAGCTGGTGGATATAGTAACGGAAGGCTACATCGGTGTCTGACACGCGGAACTCGATGTCCATTGCCTTCTTGCCGTTGCGTGTGAAAGATATTGTTGCTGACTTTGCAACATAATGCACGCTGTTCTTCTTTAGAGAACGCACATTATAGGTCTCGTCAATGTCCTTCTGTACTACATCACCCATTGCAAGACCTTCGCAAAGATTAATCTCACGAGGTTTTGATGCATCACGCTCGCTATAGTAAGAGAGGAGGAGACCGAGTGGCGATGGAGCGATGAACTCGTTACCTGCAAGTGATACAGAGTAAGTTATCTTGCCGCATTCGTCAGAGACATTCACCTTTATATTACCGTTAGGAGAAATAACATCAACGGTGTTTGCCGACATTGTAAGGGCGGAGAAAAGAAGAGATAAAAGAAATAAGGCTTTTTTCATAGGTTAGGAATAGTGTGTGAGGGTGCTACTTGCGATATGTTACCTGGAGAGAATCTTGCTTTGTGGCTGCGTAAATCTCTCGCATTGGAGTTGGTACGGCATCCTTCATGAACTCAGGGATGTTGTAGCTCAGGTCACGTTCCATGAAGAACTTTCGAGGATTCTTCTGAGGCAGCATGAATGGCTTATGAGCGTTACCTTCTTTGTCAATATAAGTGAAGTAAGGACGAGTGTAGAGACCGTCGTCGCGTCGAGAACTGAACACAAGCCAACGAGAGTTGCTGCTCCATGAGTGGTAGCTGTCGGTTTCTTCCTTTGAGTTTGCTGCGCTAAGCTGCTTTATCTTTATGCTCTGAACATCATTATCGGCGTTGCGGAGGTCAAGGATGAAAAGATTGGCATCCTTATGCCAGATGCTGAAGTTGCCGTAACAGTGGATTGTGCATACGAGGAAGTTTCCATCAGGCGAGATGCGTGGAAAAGATACACTATGGTTTGCTATGTTTCTTGTGGCGCTGATGATGGTGTCAACCTCTGTGCCGAACTGCTGCTTCTCCGTGTCAAAAGCAATACGGCAGAGAGAGTATTTTACCTGATCAAAGTTCAAGCCAACTTCATGAACCGAAGGTGCAGAACAGTAATAAAGCCATTTTCCGTCTGGCGAGAAAGTAGGGTAGGTCTCCCACTTGTCTTTCTGCTTAAGAAGCGGCGTTGAGAATACCTCGTGCTTCTCTACATCGTATGCGACAATGTCGGAAGCAGCGTCAAACACCTCTATGCGGTTGAGGTTTGATACATGGAATGTCTGGGCAGTCTTGTTGTTGGAGAATGCGATGATTTTTCCGTTTGGATGCCATCCTGGATAGACGAAAGCGCCGATTGTTGAGTCAGTTTTTGCCTCAAGACGCTCTATAATGCCATCGCGAAGCATGTATGTGCCGCCGTCGTAAGTACGCAAGTGGAAGAGACTTCGGTCTGACTGTTGTGCGTAAGGCGTGTGGCAGTTCATGCAGGCTCCGGTGTTGTGAGAATTCTCATAGACAACGCTTTCTTCTGAAGTAGAGAGTTGGTGCTGATAGATGCCCATGCGATACCAACTTTCATAGCCAGGAGGAATAAGACGGTAAGTGATGTAGTCATCGATGCTGTCAGGCATAACGGTCATCGAGAACGGTTTTCCACCCACCCATTCGCCGTTTATCTCACGAGCTATGGTGAAGTTTATCTTGTTGGCTGTAGAATCACTGACGGCTGCGGCTGAAACGTTGCTGACAAGATCTTTCCAGTCGTCTTTGTCAATGGCGAAATCCTTGTCATCGGCATTTACCCAAACATGGGAGTTCTTCGTCTCAATCAGAAGAGCGTATTTTGTGGCAGACGAATCCTGTACAGAGAAGTTCATCGGCGCAATATTGCAAGGGATGGTAACATCCTTGTAGTCCGGATAAATCTTCGCCTCGTAGTTGTCGGAGCGTGCTATTGTGCCATCTGAAGAGCATGAGGCGCAAAGCATTATGCCCAAGAGACTAATACTGTATATAACTTTGCTGATGGTTGTCATAATTCTTGTTTGTGTCGTAATCGCCGAGGCGAATGAATGCTTTCTTGTAGTTAGTGGCTGGAAGTTCTGGTGCAGAATATGCGATCTGGCGGACAATATGCGCGAGAGTTGTCCACATCTGTGGAACAGACTCAATGTACATTGCCTTGCGGCGTGGACCGAGTTCAGAATCGTTCTCTACTGCCTTGTCGTTGTATAGAAACTTGCGATACTGATTCGCCCAGTCGCTATAGAATAGCGTGTGGTCAAGGTAGTTGAGATATTTCTCACCAGCAGCGTAATTTCCCATAATGATGTTCGTCTTTGCAAGAATCTTTACTGCTGCTGGCACCATCATGCCCTCTGTAGGCTCGTTATATTCGAAAGCTTCTCGCTGTGCTCCGTTGATATAGCCAAGATAGTAGTACAATGACATGAGATGACGACGCACCAGACGAATGCTGCTCTTAGGCATGATGAGCTGTTGGCCTTCCTTCAGCAAACCGCCCACTTCATTCTCAAGTTCGCTTTCCTGCGAGCGAAGCATGAAGTAAATGTTTGAAGTGTAAGTGTTGTTCAGATGGCCAAAGCAGAAATCCATTGCCTTCTGGTTCTCGCCAGTGTCAACCCAACGCTGAAGAGTGATACGCTCAACGGTAGCTTCATCATGGAATTCATTGTAGTAATGGCGTGTAATGCCGAAAACTGCAGCTGCCATGACGATGGCGAAAATGACATTCTTGTGAACTTTCTCCGGAACAAACTTGTTGAAGACGAGAGGAAGGATGGTAAGCAAGATGAAAGATGCCCAAATGAGAGGCATGTCAGTTTCCGTTCTTAATCGATAAGAAAAGATGTCGGGAGAAAAAAGTTCGTCGTTGGTAACTGCAAGCATTGTGAATCGTGCCAGGCCTACCATCAGAACAGCAGACAATGCAACTTCCCCCGCAGCAATATAATTCTTCTTATATAATAATGAATATAGGATGAGGGACGCAATCATTGGCCATACGGCAGTCTGCGCAGCGAATCCCGTAAAGATGACTAGCGGCGGGAGAATGATGTAAGTTGCGATGTTCTTCTTGTTGACGAGGTATGCACCCAAGAGCAAGCTGAGGGCTGCAAGAAGAATGGCAACATGACCTGTCGTGAAGAAAATCTCACACTCTGTATAGACGAAAAGGAGACCTGCCGGAATGCAGCAGATAGCCTTTTCTGCCAAAGATGTGCTTCTTTCGGCAGCATATTCATAAAACTTGTTTAGACAAACTGAAGTCAAGACGAGGAGAACCGCCATGATAGCAGCACCTGCTACGTTGTAAAGGAAGAACTGCTGGATGAACAATGCTATGAAATCGGCTATGCCGCCAGCTCTCATCAGCTGTTCCATTATCCTGTCAGATTCATAGACAAACACTCTCGACTGTTCGATGTCAAAAAGAATAAATTGCTGATACATCAGTATCGCAACGAATAATACAGCAGTGACAAGTATCCATTGCCACCCTGGAATGTTGTATTTTGCTTTCGTTTCCAATTTTTTGAGAGGTACGATTTGTGATTAGTTACTTTTATGTTTCTGTGATCCGTAACGTTGTTAATCCAGTTACCTTATTAATAACGCACTTATCACACTATTTATTGTGTACTGCATGATGAAGGGCGAAGATTTCTTAGCCGAAATTGATTTGAAAGCGGCTTTTGTTGAAATCCTCGCCCTACACGGTTCTAACTTTTACAGTTAAGGTTAATAGTACATTTATATATATTGTCAGGTAGATAGTACGTTCTGTTGTTCAACCCTTGGCAGGATTCCATCTGTTACTCTGTAACAGATAGGATAATCCTTTTGCCTCGGATGATTTTCTCTCAATTTCTTTTTAACTCACCGCTTGCTCTCTGAATATGAGAGCAAGCAGTGTAATTTTTGTTTAGCGCTTCACAGCGGTAACAAAGAAAACAATTAAGGATGAATATAACTTTTTCATAACTAACCTCTAAGTAGTAAACTCCAACAACTCGCGAAGATCGTTTTTTCGTCGTTTCTGTCGATTGGAGCTTTACGAGTAGCAACCACTGTGAAATCATGTATCAATCAGCATTGTCTCGTTTTCGGCTGCAAAGGTACTACTATTATAATAATGTTTGCAAATTTTTCCAATACATATTTCTTTGCATGCGATACATGTATTGATGTATATGGCACAATTATCTATTCGAATAAATCAAGCACAAATAGTTAAAATGCTGAAAATCAGAAAGAAAACAAATCCATGATAACTTTTGAATTTTGCAAAGTGATTTTTCTTGCCTTTTTGTTGCATGTATCATGAAAAAGCATTACTTTTGCACCATGAAACATTTTATTTCGATAACTCTTTTCCTTTTTGTTTCGCTCTTTGCGACGGCTCAAACATATAAATTCTATACATCCGACAGCGAATTGCCGAGTGCGCTTGTGCATGATATCTTCCAAGATCACACTGGCGTAGTCTGGATTGCCACAGAGGACGGATTGACTCGCTTCAACGGCGTGGAATTCTACACGTTCAAGCATGTAGGCGGCGACGATACTTCCCTTGCGCACAATCTTGTGAGATGCGTCATGGAGGATAAGTCAGGCAATCTGTATGTTGGTACGCATCGCGGCTTGCAACTTTACAATAGGGCGAAGAACAGTTTTTCTCCGATAGCAAAGGATGAAAAGGGAAAACTCAAGGTGGGAAACGTGAACAAGATCATCCAGCTTTCCAACGGTGAGGTGTGGGCTACCGGAAACGACTTGTTTCGCGTTGAACTGAAAGGGAATGAGCTGGTAGCAAATGGCGTGAGCTACAGCGGTCCTCACACCTACCTTCAGGATATCATTGAAGATAAGGAGGGTAATATCTGGGTGTCTCATCTTCACGATGGCGTTTATGTCAGCAAGAAGAAATCGAAGGCTGTGAAGCACTATCTCGGGGAGTCGAAAGACGTGAACTTCCTCAGAATGGCAACAGATTCCAACGGCAATGTCTTCGTTGGCACTCATGGTCTCGGTGCAATGCGCTACAACAAAGCCACGGACAACTTCGAAACCATAGAAGGAACCAAGAATCTTCTGATAGCTTCGCTTTACCCAAACGGTGACGGACAACTGTTTCTCGGTTCCGATGGCCAGGGACTATATGTATATAATGTGGCAAAGAGAGAACTTTCGCCATATCCTCTTGGAGACAAATTCTTCAATTCGCAGCGTGCTAAGGTGCATGCAATAATGTATGACCATGACGGCGACCTTTGGCTCGGACTCTTCCAAAAGGGAGTGATGTTCCTCAGGAGCAAGACGAGTCTTTTCGAGACCATCGGCCACCGCACTTTCGGCCGAAACATCATCGGAAGTGAGGCTGTCAATGGCATTACGGAAGATGTGGAGGGAAGAATCTGGATATGTACGGATAATGATGGTGTCTATTCCATCGAGCAAGATGGCACCTCAAAGTATCATTTCTCCAATAGCATGAACCCTGCGTTCCCTACTATCATGACAAACCTCTCTGCCGATAAGAAAGGGCGTATCTGGGTGGCTTCATATACTGACGGACTGGGATATTTCACCAAGTCAGGACAGTATGTGAAAATCCCGTTATATGCAAAAGACAGTGGCAAGGAAGTGCTCAGCGTGATGGATGTACTTGTGGATAAAGAGGGAAGGGTATGGGCTGCCACTCTGGGAAACAATATCTATTGCTTGGATTCAAATACGGGCGCCCTGATCGAGGGCTGCTGTCAGATTCCTTCTCTCGACAATTGGCAATGTGCGCTCTACATGCAGATGGACGGAACGCTCTGCGTAGGAACATTCAACGGCATGTTCTTCGTGGAGATAAAGGACGGCAAGGCGAAGGTTGTTGAGCGCCTGTATGACGATCTTATCATCAATGATGTCACGGAAGACCGTAACGGCAATGTCTGGTTGGCTACGACAAACGGACTCGTATTCCGAGACAAGAAGAACAAGAAGGATGCTATCTATACGATGAATGACGGTCTTCCTACCAACTCCATCTATACCGTTGATGGCGGAAATGGTGCTTACGTTTGGGCTGCCACAAGTGGAGGACTCGTGCAAATGGGCATAGAAGGCGTGCATTTGGCAAACTACGGATACAATGACGGCGTACAGGGAAATGAGTTCTCGAAAGGAGCTTCGTTCACGGATTCCAAGGGGCGTGTGTGGTTTGGAGGAATAAATGGCGTCACGTATTTCAATCCTGATGGCATGAATGCGTCGGAAAACCTCTGGGACGTGCGTGTTGTAGGCTTCTATGTGAACAATACCCCTGTAAATATCGATACGAAATCCGGATTCTGGCATGTTGTGGACACTGACGTCATGAGTGCGAAGGAGTTTGACCTTGGTGCTGAAGACAACAGTTTCAACATACAATTTGCCATCAAACAGCTCAATTCTCCCGAGGGAATACGCTTCGTCTATACGATAAACGACGGAAAGCCGGAGGTGCTTCCAGTGGGAGTGACGGCTATCTCTTTCACCCATCTCTCGGCAGGCACTTACCGATTGAAGGTGAACGTATATGGCTCTCCTGACGAGAAGGCTTGCGAGGTTATCGTTCGCGTGCATACGGTGTGGTACAACCATTGGATAGCATGGATATTCTATATTATAATTCTCGCTTTCATAGGCTACAAGTCTTACCAGTATCTGCAGCGTTGGTTCAAGACGCAGCATGAACTTCGCGAACATCAGCATCAGGACGAGATAAACAACTCAAAGCTCCAGATGTTTACGAATATCTCGCACGATATCCGTACGCCTATGACACTTATTATCAGTCCTTTGGAGAAGTTGATGAAAGATGACAGCGATGAGGCGAAGCGCAAGCGCAACTATGAAACTATGCACCGCAACGCAAGTCGAATACTTAACCTTGTCAACCAACTCATGGATGTCCGCAAGATTGAGAACGGCAAGATGGAGATGAGCCTGTCGCGACAGGACATTATACCTGTCATCGGCAATGTGTGCGAATCGTTCGTAGAGAAGGCGGCAGAGAAGAATGTCACATTTACTTATATACATGACGGTTTTGACCACCTCTTTGCCAACATTGACCTTCAACACTTTGACAAGATATTTGCCAACCTCATCTCAAATGCCATGAAGTTCGTGCCAGATGGTGGCGTTGTGACAGTCTGTGTCAATAAAATAAGTGATGACAGAGTACAGATAGCTGTGAACGACAATGGTATAGGCATACCGGAAAAGGATCGCGCCCACATCTTCGAACGCTTCTACCAAGTAAGAGACAGCGAGATTAACAAGACGCCTAATGCAGCTGTGGATGCACGAATGCAAGCTACAGGAGGCACTGGTGTAGGACTTCATCTCGCCAAGGCTATCGTCGAAATGCACGGCGGAACAATTCGTGTGGATGACGGCAATGAAGGCGAAGGCTGCAGAATAGTCGTAGAGATTCCGTTCGATGCTACTGCTCAGCAGGTGACACCTCAAGCTGCTGTGGCTGAGGCTGTTGCTGAACCTGCAGGAGCGGTTGAGACGAAGCTTGCAAGTGTGGAAGAAAAGCAGGATACGGAATCAGAAACCAAGGCAGAAACCAAAACGGAAACGGAACAAACCTCCTCTCGCCGCCAGCAAGTTCAGACGAACTATCGCGTACTCATCGTTGATGATGATCCAGAGATTGCAGAATACATCCGTCAGGAACTCTCTGGTCGTTACCATTGCTCAATCTGCAACAATGGTCGTGATGCTCTTGAGAGTGTGCTGAAGAATCCTCCACACCTTGTCATTTCCGATGTCTTGATGCCGGAAATGAGTGGTATAGAACTCACGAAGCGCATAAAGGCAAATGTGAACATCAACCATATTCCTGTCGTTCTCGTAACAGCACTGAGCGATACGCAATCGAATGTGGAAGGTTTGAATGTAGGTGCAGCTGCTTATCTTACAAAGCCATTCGATGTCACTTTGCTTAAGACAACGGTTGACAATATTATCAAGAGTCGTCAGCGCCTAAAGAATGTGTATGAAGGAAAGCAGACGGTGGAAAAGAAAATCCCGAAGACAGAACTCGACACTCCAGACGAGCGATTGATGAAGCGCGTCATGAAGATCGTGGAGCAGCATATCTTCGACCATAATCTTTCCGTTGAACTGCTTGCTACCGAGGTGGGAATCAGCCGCGTGCATTTGAACCGCAAGCTTAAGGAACTCACAAACCAGACGACAACCGACTTCATCAAGAACATTCGCTTGAAGCGTGCTGCAGAGCTTCTTGGCCAAAAGAAGCACTCTATCGCTGAAGTTGCTGATATGGTTGGCTTCCAGAACGCAAATAACTTCTCTACAGCATTCCGTAAACTATTCGGAGTGTCGCCTCGCGACTATATGAATCAGGGACTTGGAGATTGATGCTCCGTGTAAAAAAACTCAAAAACAGAAGGTTATTATAACATTGCGTGATGAAATTTCTCCTTGTATATCGTGACGAGCGCTTCTCGCCAGGTGCAGTTGACCGTGATAAGGCCATGCTTGATAAGGTGGCGCAACTCATGGCAGACTTTGCGGATAGCGAAATAAAGATGCTTCATGAGTGCGAACTTCAAGAAGTCTGTGCCGCAGATTATGCCGGTTTTACAGTCATCCACATGACGCGTTCGGCAGAGGCATTCGCGAAACTCATTGAGATACAGTCTTTTGGGGCGCATGTTTTCAATCCGCCAACAGCGATAAAGGGTTGCTCGAGGGCGAACATTGAAAACGCCATGGAAGCAAACAATCTTCCCACCCCGAAGTCCTTGGTTGAGCAGCATCCGAATCTTGCGGGCAAAGGATGGTGGGTGAAATCTAACAATACGGCTGACTCGTCGCCATCTCACATCCAGTTCTTCAAGACACTCCCCGAAGAACTGGTTGCTCGTGTCCAGAAGCATGACGAGAGTCTCCTTGTACAACCGCACATTGAAGGACTCGGACTGAAATTCTATGGTGTGCGTGGCACGGATTTCTTCCATGTCCGCGAAGATGTTTCCCCTACTGTTCTTCAGCAACTTAAGGACGATGCAAACTGTCTCGCCGATGCGCTCTCGCTCGACATCTACGGCGGCGATGCAATCCTCACTTCAGATGGACTTCTCACCATTATAGATTTCAACGATTTCCCAAGTTTCTCATCATGCAGAGAGCTGGCTGCAGAGGCAATAAAATATTTAGTATCAGGTATTTAGTATTATATGGCAACTTTTTCAGAACTATTAAAAAACTCAATTAAATCAGGCGATACAGAAGAGAATATCGACATCTATTTCACGCGTCCATGCGGACTTGTGCTAACGCTCTTCTACAAAGCGCTCAACATCCATCCGAACATCGTGACCATCATTGGCATCCTCATCGGTATGGTGTCGTCTTATTTCTTCTATCAATCGGATTTGTACTCGAATATTATAGGCGTCTTGCTGCTTACGATAGCCAATTTCCATGACTCGGCAGACGGTCAGTTGGCTCGTCTGACAGGAAAGAAGACGCTTGTAGGTCGTATGCTCGACGGATTTTCGGCAGATGCCATCTTCTTCTGCATCTACTTTGCCATCGTCTTCCGAATCTATAACGAACCAATTCCATTCTGTGGCGGTTACACTTGGCAGATGTGGGGCTTTTTACTTTGCCTTGCAGCCGGTATTCTTGGCCATTCGCGCCAATGTGCCGTAGCCGACTACTATCGCCAGATTCATCTCTTTTTCCTAAAAGGAAAGGAAGGCTCGGAACTTGACACCAGCGAGGCTCAGACACCAATCGTGGAAGAAGCCGTGAAGAACAAGAAATGGCTTGATTGGGCATTTTTCTTCAACTATCGCAACTACTGCCGAAGTCAGGAGAAGGTAACGCCTAATTTCCAGCAGTTCTACAAGGCATATCTTGCAGCGGAAACAAAGCCGGAAGGATTGCGTGAGGAATTCCTCGAAGGCAGTCGCCCTTTGATGAAATGGACAAACTTCCTTACCTACAACTGGCGCGCGATTTCACTCTTTGTGGCATGCCTCACAAACCTCCCATGGCTCTATCCACTTATAGAACTTACCCTGTTCAACGGAGTGAGAAACTACATGCACAGCAAGCACGAAAAGCTCAGCAAAAACATGTATCAGAAGTATCTTGCTGTTTTTTTGTGCTAAAAAACTATGCCTAATCTATAATTAATCTTAAAATATAGTTTTCTTAATGAGTTAACCGATAAAAATCCGTAACTTTGCACGCAAATGTAATAAAGAAACAAGAATATAAATCGAATACTTTGTATTATGACTAACCAAGCAGCTTATCTCAAGATCAACCCTATCGATAAGGTAGTCGTTGCTCTGCGCCCTATGAAGGCTGGCGAAGAAATCGCTGGTGGCGTTAAACTCCTTCAGGATGTGCCTCAGGGCCACAAGATTCTCCTTCAGGATGTGAAGGAAGGTGAAGACATCATAAAGTATGGCTACCCTATTGGCCATGCTCTTAAGGATATGACTGCTGGCGAGTGGGTCAACGAGGACAACCTCAAGACAAATCTCTCCGGCACTCTCGAATATGAATACAAGCCTGTTGACGAAAAGCTCAACATCGCGAAGAGCGACAAGACTTTCAACGGCTACAAGCGTGCCAACGGCGAGGTCGGTGTGCGCAACGAAGTGTGGATTGTGCCTACTGTAGGTTGTGTTAACGGCGTTGCAGAAGAACTGGCGAAGCGTCTTGCAGAAGAAACAAAGCTCGAAGGTATTGATGCAGTTCACGCTTGGCACCACAACTACGGTTGCTCACAGCTCTCTGAAGACCACGAGAACACTCGCAAGGTGCTCCGCGACATCGTGCTTCATCCAAATGCAGGTGCCGTGCTCGTTGTCTCGCTCGGTTGCGAGAACAACCAGCCAGAGGACTTCATGGCAATGCTCGGCGACTATGATCAGTCACGCATCAAGCTCATGGTAACACAGCGCGTAGAGGGCGATGAAGTGGAAGAAGGCATGAAGATTCTCCGCGAACTCTATGCTATCGCAAAGCAGGACAAGCGTGAGGTTTGCCCACTCTCAGACCTTCGCGTAGGCCTTAAGTGTGGTGGTTCTGACGGTTTCTCTGGTATCACTGCAAACCCTCTCGTAGGTGAGTTCTCTGACTTCCTCGTGGCTCAGGGCGGTACATCAATCCTCACTGAGGTTCCAGAGATGTTCGGTGCTGAGACTATCCTCATGAACCGTTGCGAGACAAAGGAACTCTTCGACCAGACAGTGAAGCTCGTGAACGACTTCAAGGAATACTTCCTCTCACACGGCGAACCTGTTGGTGAGAACCCATCTCCAGGCAACAAGGCTGGTGGTATCTCAACTCTCGAGGACAAGGCTCTCGGCTGTACTCAGAAATGTGGTCGCGCTCCTGTTAGTGGCGTTCTCGGCTATGGCGAGCGTCTTCAGGTTAAGGGACTCAACCTCCTCTCTGCACCAGGCAATGACCTCGTAGCTTCTACAGCTCTAGCTGCCTCAGGTTGCCAGATCGTACTCTTCACAACAGGTCGTGGTACACCATTCGGCACATTCATCCCAACAATGAAGGTTGCCACAAACTCACAGCTCGCAGCAAAGAAGCCTAACTGGGTTGACTTCAATGCAGGCCAGCTAGTTGACGGTGTTGACATGCCAACAGTTCTCGAAAGCTTCATCGACAAGGTCATCGCTGTTGCCAACGGCGAGCCAGCACAGAACGAGAAAAACGGCTATCGCGAAATTTCCATCTTCAAGAATGGTGTGACGCTGTAGTTCGCAGCGTTGCTGCGAGGGTAAAGGCTAAAGGCTAAAAGCTAAAGGCTTATCACAAAATGACATCTTAAGTATGAGAAATTTCAGAGAATTCACTTTCTGGAAAGATGCAGTGTTACTTGCGAAAGACATTTGCATTTACACCAGAAGATTCCCCTCAGAGGAACGTTACGCCTTAGGAGATCAACTTAGAAGAGCTTGTATTTCCATTGCTTCTAATATAGCAGAAGGTGCCGGAAGGAGTTCTGATTCTGACTTCGCTCATTTCTTAGATATCGCTTTGGAGTCTTCCTACGAAGTGGAAACTCAAATTTACATAGCCGAACTGCTGAATTATTTCTCAAAAGAAGAACGGCAAGAACTGATAAATCGTGTAAAATCGATACAACGTAGAATATCATCATTTATTATAGGTGTCCGCAAGGGATAGGCCTTTAGCCTTTAGCTTTTAGCCTTTACCCTCGCGACACAGTCGCGAACCAATGACTATAGATCTCTCCAACTTCCTCTCTCTTCTATCCACTGGTGCTTTTGATACGCCGTTGGAGGTTCAACCTATGTCGCTTTTCAAGTGGCAGAGGCTTATTCGTTATGCCGAACAGGAGGGCGTTGGAGAGTTCTTGCGTTATGGCATACAGCGAAGCATCTACGGAGAAAATGTGCTCAAGGCTGACGAGCGCATCTCAACAAACCAAATGTACGAATACCGCCATAAGCTCTACGCGAAGTTCGTAAACAAGCCAATGCCGGTAACGAGATTCTCCAATAAACTTCTTCGCACAAAGATAAACAGCATTTTCCATGACGAGGTGCATAGCTACAACACACAGATGCCGAAGCTTGCACTCCTCGACATGATCTCACATTTCTTGAAGGAGGCGTTCACCGGACGCTTCTCCTTCTTGGATATAATACTCATCGGACTATATCTCCGTCAGGAAGGCGACAAGGTGGATTTCAACGGACTCGACGAAAACATTGCATCGTTGAATATGAAGAAAGCCGCGAACCTCGTCGGCACGATACTCATCCGCGTGTTCGGATTCTCACCAGACGAGATACAGTTCTGCAACGACATCGATGATGGCTACTATGACCTCATCGCCCATTATTTCAATCTCTCTTTTGAGGAAATGATAGAGAGTCGTCACAAGGAGATGACCAACAGCATCACTGTTCTCGGTGCCCATGACCACTCTCGCATCTCAGCCAAGCGCGGATGGCATTATGCAAAATACCACCGCCTGGAAGCAATCTCAAGTTGGTTCTCCAACACCATCAACAGCATAACGATGGTAGAGGAATAGTTCCACAGTGAAGCGTCATAAGCCCCTGTGTCTGAAGCGTCAGCTTCTGATAAAATAGAAAACATGAAAAGAATACTACATATATTATTCACTGCATTGCTTTTCAGCATATCGTCCAGCGCGCAGGAATTGTGTGAAGACACCTGTACGCATGTTCATGGCATTGACATCAGCCATTACCAGGGAAGCGTGTTCTGGGAGGCAATTGGCGACAACTCAAAGATGGCCTATGTATATATAAAATGTACGGAAGGCGGCGACAATCAAGACCCAACCTATTATCGCAACATACAGCTTGCGCGTCAGTATGGACTGAAAGTGGGCAGTTACCATTTCTATCGTCCAAAGACTGACCAGCAGACTCAGCTCCGCAACTTCCTGGCACAATGCAAGCCTGAACAGCAAGACCTCCTTCCGATGATAGACATCGAGAATGCCGGAGGCTACAATGCAAGCCGCTTCTGCGATTCGCTCTTCAAGTTCATCGATCTTGTGGAGAAGGCTATAAAGCAAAAGCCACTGCTCTACACCTACAAGAATTTCTACAACACATACCTCGCTGGCAAGATTGACGGTTATCCACTCATGATAGCCTGCTACACTAAAGAGCCGCCAGTTCTTATGGACGAGAAAGATTACGCCATGTGGCAATACACACAGAGCGGACGCATCAACGGCATTAAGGGCCATGTTGACAAGTCACGATTCATGGGCAACCATTCGATGCGAGAAATAAGGTTTAAACATTAGGTTCAAGTTTTCAAACTTGAGGGTAAAGGCTAAAGGCTTAAAGCTAAAGGTCTTTTCCCACTTAGCCATTCAACGGCTCTAAACCGCGATGCAGAAAGCCTTTAGCCTTTAGCTTTTAGCCTTAAGCCTCGCGATAGCGAACAATAACTATGCTTGAAATAAAGATTCCATCATTAGATAAAATAAACGAGGCTGCCCGAGACTTCCTTTCGCGTATAGGCGACCACACCGTCATTGCGCTCTATGGCGATATGGGAGCAGGCAAGACTACCTTCGTAAAGGCAATCTGCGATGAACTGCAGGTTGCCGACAATGTCACCTCTCCAACATTCGCCATCGTCAACGAATACACATCTGGCGTCACAGGCGAACCGATATTCCACTTCGATTTCTATCGAATCAAGAATATGGAGGAAGTCTATGACATCGGCTACGAAGAGTACATCGACAGCGGTTACCTCTGCCTTATGGAATGGCCGGAACTCATCGAACCGCTCCTTCCTGACGATTGCCTAAAGGTTAGGATATCACATTGATTCAAGTTTTTTCAAACTTGAGGGTAAAGGCTAAAGGCTTAAAGCTAAAGGCCTTTTATCCCATAAGCTATACAACAGCTCCAAACCGCGATGCAGAAAGTCTTTAGCCTTTAGCTTTTAGCCTTCAGCCTCGCGATAGCGAACAAAAAACTATGCTCAACTACATCTGGTTTTCCTTCTTCGCGATAGCCTTTATCGCAGCTCTCTGCCAATCCATCTTTGGCGGCGATGCCGATATATGGTCACGCCTGATGAACTGCACCTTCGAGTCGTCGCAGAAGGCGTTCGAGATTTGCCTCGGACTCACTGGCGTGCTTACCTTCTGGCTGGGACTCATGAAGATTGGTGAGAAGGCAGGGCTTGTGGCTAAGTTGGGCAAGTGGATCAGTCCACTCTTCTCGCGCATATTTCCCGGCATACCGAAAGGACATCCGGCATCAGGAAGCATCGTTCTCAATGTATCTGCCAACATCCTCGGACTCGACAATGCCGCAACGCCTATGGGATTGAAGGCAATGAAGGAGTTGCAGGAGCTAAATCCGAAAAAAGATACTGCCTCCGACGCAATGATCATGATGCTCGTGCTCAATACAAGCGGACTTACCATCATACCGATTTCCGTCATGATGTATCGCGCACAGTATCACGCTGCCAATCCGAGCGATGTGTTCATGCCGATACTCCTTGCTACTTTCTGTAGCACTCTTGCCGGACTCATCCTCGTCTGCCTTAAGCAGAAGATAAACCTCTTCGACAAGGTTCTTGGCACCATGCTTCTCGGTTCAATCGCCTTCATCGGCGGCATCTGTTGGCTCTTCAGCAGCATGAACCAGGAGCAGATAGCGTTCTATTCTACGCTCTTCAGCAATGTACTGCTGTTCTCTGCCATTATGACTTTCATCGGAAGCGGTATGTTGAAGAAAGTGCCTATCTTTGAGACTTTCATTGAAGGCGCAAAGGAAGGTTTCTCTACGGTGGTAACAATCATTCCGTATCAGATAGCGCTCTTCGTGGGCATCTCGCTCTTCCGCGAATGTGGTGCGATGACATTCATCACCAACGGCATCGAGTGGCTTGTCAGTCTCGTATGGTTGCCTACCGATTTCGTGCCGTCGCTGCCATGCGCCATACTGAAACCCCTTTCGGGAGGCGGTGCCCGTGCTGCCATGCTCGATGTCTTTGAGGCATACGGCGTTGACAGCTTTGCGGGAAAACTCGCATCATGCGTACAAGGAGCAACCGACACTACGATGTACATCCTTGCCGTATATTTCGGTAGCGTAGGCATCAAGAAGTTCCGATATGCAGCCACATACGGACTTCTGGCAGACCTCGTTGGAGTTGTAGCAGCCATCTTCATGGGCTATATCTTCTTCGCTTGATGCCAACGCTCATTACTCATTACTCAACGCTCATTACTCATTACTCAAAGATCATTACTCAAAAATGAAATATTGTCACTATTGCGGAAAGCAAATGCCCGACGACAGCATCTTCTGCCCTGCATGCGGCAAGCGCCTTTACACTCAACAGCAAGGCGAACAACCGGAACAGCAACCTCAAGAGTTTGAGGAAGAGCCAGAGAAGAAGCAGAGTTCCCTTTGGGGCTTCACCATAGTGGTGCTTATCATCACGCTCATAGCCGCAGCCGTAGTGTATTTCTACAACACCTTCGCAGGAGAGTCTGCCCTCGCTCCGAAAGACGACATTCAGCAGATAGACACCGCTGTAACGCAGCCACAAGAAGATCCTGAAGAAGAAATGTCGGAAGAAGACGAGCTCTCACAGGCAGAGTTTGATTTGCGCAAGCGAGTGCAGAAGATGTACAACGACGCCCTGTCCATGGATGGTGACGCAAGCTATACAGGCAGATATTGTTCTGCAAGCTTGAGGAATCTCATACTGAAAGCAGATGCCGTCAGCTCAAACTGGCTGGATTGCAATGTGTGGACATTCTCAAAGGAAACAGAGCATCCGCAGATAGAGCAGATACAGGTGAAATCCTACAATCCGATGCAGTCCGTCGTAAAGATTGCTGTTCGTCCTAAGGTAAATGCAGATATCGTCAACATCGTTACCCTCCGACTCGTAAAGGAAGACGGCGCATGGCTTATCGACGACTTTGAGAAGGACGGTCGCAGCGTACGCAACATGGCAGAGCACGCACTCGTTGTTGATGAAGTTCGCCGCGAAATATTCGCCGACACGGTTATGTAACCAAAAACTGAAAACCATAAACCCAAAACCACATAACTACAACAAAGAAATATGAAGAAACTTATTCTATTTACTCTCACACTTATCATCTCATGCCTCTCTGTATCAGCGCAAAGCATTGCAGATCAGGCAGCAGCAAAAGACCGTGAAATCGCAGCTCTCAAGAAGCAACTTGCAGAGCGAGAGGCTCGTTTGCGCCTCGAACAGCCAGGCAACCTCATGCCAACAGTCTATTTCCAGCAGAACTCTTCCATTGTGACAAGCCCTAACGACCCTCCTATCGAAATGATTGCAAACTATATCAAGGCTCGTCCAAATGCCATTGTCGAGATTCGCGGATACGCATCTGTCGATGAATCAAACCCACGCACACTCTGCAAGGCAAGAGTTGACGCCGTTGCCAACGAACTCATGGTGAAATACGGCATCAACCCACAGCAACTCAGAATCATCGTATATGGAGCAACCAACATCTTCTACAAGACTCCATCATACAACCGCCTCGTAACATTCCACGACAAGAATATGCAGAAATGATGACTAATGACGAATGGCTAATGACTAATGACTGATGCCCCTCATTACTCAATACTCATTACTCAATACTCCGAAATTTGATAATTATTAAGAAATGCGCCATTAGGTGCCGATTATAGGCATTTGATGGCGCACTTTTCATAAAAAAGCATTACCTTTGCACCCGCAAACAAGCAATGCTGGATTCGTCTAGTGGTCCAGGACGCCTGCCTCTCACGCAGGAGATCACGGGTTCGACTCCCGTATCCAGTACCAGAAAAGGAGAAACCCAAAAGGTTTCTCCTTTTTCTTTGTGCCTATTGTGCTTCCTTCTTGTGGAAGCTCCGTTTTTTCATTGATACTATTTTGTCAGAATATCCCTTGGTTTTCAAAACTCTGCGGGATTCAATAAAAAACTCACGGTAAAACGACCAAAAACTCATAGAGATATTTTATTTTCTCCGTGAGTTTTTGGTCGTTTTACCGTGAGTTTTTTTACGCTTTTCTAACACATTGATTTTTAATTTGTTACAAAACTCTTAAAAATCGAGTGAAATAGAAAAGAATATGATCGAAACACTGATACTATTTTGTCAGTAAGCAGTTGGAATTTATGCCACGAACATTAGAGAATAGACTCTACTGTAGCGAGCATACCCTTTGACTGGATGTCATCGAGGAAGCCCTTGATCATGGCAGTGAGACCTGGAATCTCGTTGAGGTCGCTCTTCCAAACTTCTGTCATAGCGAGAACGCCTTCTGCAACCTTCTGAGTGTCGCCTGTTGCCCAAAGGTCTGTGAGCTTCTGCATGATTGCTGGATCGTCGTTTGGAGTGATAGGAGCACCGTCCTCACGAACACCACCCTTGTAGTATGTGATGATTGCAGCGAGACCGAGAACAAGACCCTTAGGAAGTTCGCCCTTGCGCTCGAGGTAGATCTTGAGACCTGGGAGGTCGCGTGTCTCATACTTAGGGAATGAGTTGAGCATGATAGATGTTACCTGGTGGTCAACGAATGGGTTGTTGAAGCGCTCGAGTACGTCAGCACCGAACTTCTCAAGTTCTTCCATTGGGAGGTTGAGAGTCTGCATGAGCTCTTCGAACTGTACCTTGTGGATGTACTTGCCAAGGATAGGGTGGTTGCAAGCGTCGCGAACGATGTTCACGCCTGAGAGGTAAGTGACAGGAGAGAGAACAGTGTGAGGGCCGTTGAGGAGAGTAACCTTACGCTCGTGGTATGGCTTCTCAGACTCAGCGATGAGTACGTGGAGACCAGCCTTCTCTGCAGGGAATTCCTTGCGGAGGTCTTCGATAGACATGTTCTCTGGCTTCTCGATAACCCAGAGGTGGAAGATTTCTGCCTGAACAACGAGGTTGTCGTTGTAAGAGATCTTCTCGCGGATTTCGTTGATCTCGTGGCGTGGGAAGCCAGGAACGATACGGTCAACGAGAGTAGCACAAACATAGTTGTACTTCTCAACCCACTCCTTGAAGCCTTCGTAGTCAGCACCGAAGTCGTCCTTCCAGAGCTCGATGTACTGAGCGATGCACTCCTTGAGCTTGTGGCCGTTGAGGAAGATGAGCTCGCAAGGCATGATGATAAGACCCTTCTCAGGATCGCCAGCGAATGTCTGGTAACGACGATAGAGGAACTGAACGAGCTTGCCTGGGTAAGAAGAAGCAGGAGCGTCAGAAAGCTTGCAAGCAGGATCGAAAGCGATACCAGCCTCAGTAGTGTTAGAGATTACGAAGCGGATTTCTGGCTGATCAGCGAGAGCCATGTAAGCCCAGTTCTGTGAGTATGGGTTGATAGCGCGAGAGATAACGTCGATACGCTCGAGAGTGTTCACTGGTTCGCCGTTCTCACGACCCTGAAGGTTTACGTGATAGAGACAGTCCTGACCGTTGAGCCAGTCAACCATACCGCGCTCGATAGGCTGAACAACTACAACAGAGCCGTTGAAGTCTGTCTTCTGGTCCATGTTCCATACAATCCAATCTACGAATGCGCGGAGGAAGTTACCTTCGCCAAACTGAACGATTTTCTCAGGCATCACGCTCTTAGGAGCGGTGCGCTTGTTGAGTTCTTGAAGTTTTGCCATTTTTTTGTTAGTTATTATAAAAGTTTTTGGTTTTTTGTTTTAGGTTTTTGGTTTGGGACCCAGCGGAAAACCGCTGGGCACGGGGGCTAATTTTAGCCTTTAGCTTTTAGCCTTTACCCTTTAGCCTCGCAGCTAGCTGCGAACTACTCATGATGATAAGGTTCACCCTTAATGATTGTGCAGGCGCGGTAGAGTTGCTCTGCGAAGATGAGTCGCACCATCTGATGCGAGAATGTCATCTTTGAAAGCGAGATCTTCTCGTTAGCCCGAGCATAGACGTCCTTTGAGAAACCGTAAGGTCCGCCGATGATGAACACCAGTCGCTTTGCCGTCTGCTGCTTCTTCTCTATCCACGAAGCATACTCGACGCTGCGGAACTCCTTGCCGTGCTCGTCGAGAAGAACGACGGTGTCGGAAGTCTGCAGTAGCTTCAGTATCAGTTCACCCTCCTTCTGCTTCTGCTGTTCCTCGGAAAGATTCTTCGAATTCTTGAGGTCTGCTATGACCTGAATGTCAAACGGGATGTAGTGGTTTATGCGCGAAACATAGTCTTCTATCGCCGTTTGATACATCTTGTTGTCGGTCTTTCCTATGAGGATAAGGGTGGCTTTCATAGGGGCAAAGTTACGCTTTTTTCTTCGGTTTTGCAAAATCTACTTTACAAATAATGGCATCAAAATGCAAAAAAGTGGTTTTTTATCAATTAATTAACAAAGATAGCTTTGCTTTTGTTTACCTTTGCAGTGAAATAACATGAAGAAGTTCCTAGCTCAACTTTTCAAAATAATCGTCTGGATGGTGGCTTCCATTTACTTTATAGCCATCGTTCTGACGCATATCCCTTTTGTCCAAAAACGATTGGGAGAGGAAGTTGCTGCCGTTCTGGCAAAGGAGCTTGACACTTACGTAAGCATAGGCAGCATCAATCTTGGCTTCCTCAATCATGTTGTCATTGAGGATGTCGAGATTAAGGACAAACAGAAGGAAACACTGCTCAAGGCGGAAACAATAGCTGCCACTCCCGACCTCCTTGACATTCTCAAGGGAAAGGTCACACTGAACGCGGCACAGCTCTTCGGCGCAAACATCAGGCTGTACAAAGAGACGGCGGATTCCGACCTCAACTGCCAGTTCATCATCGACAAACTCAGCAATCCGGATAGCAAGGAACCTAGCAAACTGCAACTCCGCATAAACACTTGCATCATAAGGAACACATCCGTAACCTACGATCTCCGCTATCTTCCACAAAAGCATGGTGGCATCATCGATACCAACCATATCAAGCTTAGCAATCTCAGCGCAAATGTGGTGCTCTATGAACTCAAGGAAGGTGATATTGACCTTGCTATCAAGAAGTTGGCGTTCAAGGAAGCGAAAGGACTGGAACTGCAGAACCTGGCTTGCGATTTCTCGAAACAGAAGAATATCCTGAAGTTGAAGTCTGTTGACATGAGGCTCGCAGATGGCAGTTTACATTCCGACTCCATCACATACAACACCGACCGCAACAAGTTCCACGGTGATGTTGACGCAACATACAAGGACCTCTCGATAAACGCCCTGCTGTATGGCGGAGAAGAACAGATTGTTGTTGACAAGCTGAACATCAAGAACGACGAAAACACCCTTCGTCTCCACGGCAAAGGTGCTGTTGACATTATGTCGCTCAAGGGCATAGAATGGCGAGCAGACATAACCGACTCGCACATAGATGTCCAGGAACTCAGGAAAACCGTTTACGACATCACGGGAGCAAGCATCGGACAGTTGCCAAAAGCCGTTGAAGACGCTCGATACATTAGTTTCTCTGGCAAGACAAACGGTTTGCTGGAGAACGGTTTCAAGGACAATCCGCTGGCAAAGATCAACGGAAACATTGACGGCGAACTCAAGTCTGGTTTCGGAGATGCCGTGCTCAACATCACGAAGACTCCTGAGAACCTGAATGCCAAGATAGACACCGACAACCTTCAGCTCGGCAAGATCCTGAACGATGGCAGATTCAATACTGTCAGCGCAAATCTGGAAACCTCAATGCCTGTTTCGCTCCTGTCATCACTTGGCAATGGCGTTCAGCTCGAGAACCTCCACGACTTGGCGTTGAAGGGCGAATTGAAGCACTTTGACTTCGACGGAAAGGCATTCAAGAACATCGTTGCCGACCTCACGCTCAACAACAGCATTCTTGACGGAAAACTGAAGGTCGCTCCACAGAATATCGCGTCGTTTGATGCCGATATGCACCTGAACATCAGCGGTTTGAAGGACAAGAAACTCATCGGACAGCTCACCCTCAACAATCTTTCGTACGAGAAATACCATCTCAACCAGGTTCATGCCGACCTGAAGGAGAACATGGCTGAAATCAAAACCGATTTGGCTGAGGCAACCATTACCGGCGACATTGACAAGAAGAACATAAACTCCGATGTCCATGTTTACGACATGGCAAAGGTTGACAAGATTCTGGGACTTGGCATTGATGCGCAAGGTGCTGTGGATGCCAATATTCACCTCCGTGGCGACTCCATCTTCGGCAACATAAACTCACAGGAACTCAATGTCTCTTCATTGAATCTGCACAATGTGAATGCTGATTTCGACATGATTGGCAAGCGTATCAACTCGCAGATCACTCTCGACAACGGCAGCTATACCAACAATCTTCGCCTTGACTTCAAATCCACAGTCAATCTTCTGGAGAACGCCAATGGCGGCATTTCCGGTGTAGATGTAAACATCAAGCCTTCACAGGTCTTTGTTCGCGACACGCTCTTCAACATTTCTGACAGTCATGTTCGCTACAACAACAATGTCTTGGCAATCCATGACCTTGAGATAAAGCACGGACAGCAGCATGTGATAATCAACGGACGCGCCGACAAGGAGTCGAACGATTCCATCGTTGCCGACATCAACGACATTGATGTGCCATACATCCTTAACTTCGTGAAGTTCAGCTCTGTAAGTTTCGAAGGCAAGGCATCGGGCATGGCAGTGGTAAAGAAGCTGTTCTCTACTCCTGAGGCAAACGCCATGCTCACCGTCGAAGACTTCAAGTTCGAACACGGTCGCATGGGAACTCTCTACGCGAAAGCCTTCTGGAATGACGAGGATTCACAGATCGACATCGACGCTCTCTGCGACGACGAGGGCAGAACGACCAAGATTGACGGCTATGTATCGCCAAAACGCAACTACATCGACCTCGGCATAGAAGCCAATAACACCCGTGGAGAGTTTGTCGGCAACTATTGCAAGAGCTTCCTTTCTAACACGGAGCTTGAGTGCACTGGCAACTGTCGCGTCTGGGGCGACCTCAGCTATGTGAACCTTACAGGCGTTCTCACCGCAACCGGAAAGATGCATGTGAAGGCGCTTGGCACTGACTACACCCTGAAGAATCAGGTGGTGGAAATGATCCCGAACGACATTGTCTTCATGAACGACACCATCCGCGACAAGTACGGTCGTATCGGCGTGGTCACTGGCAGTCTTCACCATCAGTATCTTTCTCGCCTTACCTTCGATGTCAATGTGAAGCCATACAACATGCTATGCTATGACTTCCCAACCTATGGCAACGAGATATTCTTCGGAAAGGCTTTCTGCTCAGGCGATTGCGACATAATCGGTCGCCCGGGAAGCATAACCTTCAATGTCAATGCGAAGGCTGAGAAGGGTTCGTTCATTGAATACAACGCTTCAAATCCGGATGCCATCACTGGCCAGCAGTTCATAAAGTGGAACAACCGCACCATCTACAAGAACGCTTTGCCAAGTTACGATGCCGACGATTTCAACTCCGACATCCGCCTGAATGTGACCGGAACCGTCGATCCGCAGTCAACTCTCCGCGTGCTCATGGACAGCAAGAGCGGCGACATGATTACGCTTCACGGCAGCGGCGACCTTCGTGCCACATATTATAATAAAGGAAAGTTCGAACTTTACGGCAACTACGCAGTGGAGTCGGGCACCTATAACATGACCATCCAGAACCTTATCCAGAAGAAGTTCCAGTTCCAGGATGGCAGTCAGATTGTCTTTGGCGGTGAACCTTACGACGCAGCCCTTTCGCTCAAGGCAAAATATTCGGTCAACGGCGTGCCGCTCAGCGACCTCCAGATAGGCAACAGCTTCAAGAACAACAATGTGCATGTGGACTGCATCATGGACATTACCGGCACTCCTGACCATCCTGTCGTGGACTTCGACCTTGACCTTCCTACCGTAAATGCCGACGCGAAGTCCATGATAAATTCGCTTCTGAACTCTGAGCAGGAAAAGAACCAGCAGGTAATCTACCTTCTTGCCATCGGTCGTTTCTATACGGCTGAGACTGCTGCCGGTGGCGATGCAGAGCGTCAGAGCCAGGCTTCGCTTGCCATGCAGAGTTTCCTGAGTGGAACTATCAGTCAGCAGATAAACAATGCCCTCGGTGCTGTCACGAAAAACAACAACTGGAACCTCGGTGCAAACATTGCTCCGGGCGACGAAGGTCTTTACAATGCGGAATACGAAGGCTTGCTTTCCGGTTCGCTTCTCAACAACCGTCTGCTCATAAACGGCGAGTTTGGCTATCGCGACAACCCTAACTCATCGTCGTCGTTCATCGGCGACTTCGATGTGCGCTATCTTCTTGTGCCAAACGGAAACATCGCTGTCCGCGTTTACAACCAGACCAACGACCGCTACTTTACCCGTTCTTCGCTCAATACGCAGGGTCTCGGTATGATCTTCAAGTACGACTTCCAGCGTATTCTCGCTCGCAAGCGCAGGAACTTCTTCAAGAACCTTTCTCGTGAAAAGGGTGCGAAATAGTTCGCATCCTTAAGATGCCATTTTGGCACATGGACATTACAAACATCAAGTTTTCAACAACAAAGAAATGATTTGTATGCATTTCATTTTTTTCTCGTTCTAAAATCCTTAACTTTGCGCCATGAAATCAATGACTAACCGTTATTAGACTAACCCTACGACAAAGGAAGAGACGTCGCGAATATCGTGCGTACATTAATTATAATAACCCTGTGTAATGACCAACAGTTAAGGAAAAATCCACAATAATACATAACCAAATTTATCAACAATGAACTTAAAAAACCAACTCAAAAGGGCGTTCATGCTGCTTTGTGTCAGTATGATTGCTTTGGTATCTTACGCTCAGCAGCATGTGTCGGGCGTTGTTAAGGATGCCAATGGTGAGCCGCTTATTGGTGTTTCAGTGATTATCAAGGGCACTTCTCAAGGTGCTGTCACTGACATCGACGGCAAGTATTCAATTCCTAGCGTCAACAAGAACGATGTGCTGACATTCTCTTACATCGGCTACACTTCGCAGGAAATCAAGGTTGGCTCTCAGAGCACAATCGACGTTTCGCTTACTGACGACAACAAGGCTCTTGAAGAGGTTGTAGTTGTCGGTTACGGTACAATGAAGAAGAAGGACCTCACTGGTTCCGTAGCTTCAGTAAAGACCGAAGACCTTGGCAAGGTGGCAGGTGCAAACGCTCTCCAGGCTATGCAGGCAAAGGTTCCTGGTGTTGACCTCCAGCAGAGCGATGGTCAGGCAGGTGCTGGCGTAAGCATCAAGCTTCGTGGTAACCGTTCTATCCTCGCATCAAACAACCCTCTCATCCTCGTTGATGGTGTTGAGTACGGTTCAAATCTTGACATCCCTGCTTCTGAAATCGAGTCTATGGACATCCTCAAGGACGCTGCTTCTACAGCCATCTACGGTACAAAGGGTGCCAATGGTGTAATCATCATCACTACAAAGCGCGGTCAGGCTGGCAAGACTCGCGTAGGTTTCAATGCTTACCTCTCTTTCAACAGCCCAACAAATGTTGTCAAGCCAATGTACGGCGACAAGGAAGTTCAGCGCCTCGTAGATGCTGCAAACTACAAGACTGCACAGGCTAATGGCTGGGACTTCTCTACTGGCAATGCTACAGCAGAGAGCATTCTCGGTGGTGCTGTTCACTCTTACTCTGGCCTCAACCTCTACAACGACATCGTAAAGGATGGTTCTTACACTGACTGGTTCGACTTGATTCTCCAGAACAGCGTTTCACAGAACTACGAGGTTAACGTAAGTGGTGGTACAGAGAAGACAAACTTCAACATCGCCATGTCTATGATGGACGCAAAGGGTATCATGAAAAACGATGTCTTCAAGCGTTACACTGGCCGTGCAAACATCGACCACAAGATCAACAAGATTGTTAAGGTTGGTACTTCACTCTCTTACACTTTCCGCGACAACGACAGACGTAACGGTAGCGTTTATGGTCTTGCACAGAAGATGACAACAATCGCTCATCCATACGATGCTGAAGGCAATGTCATCCCAAAGCCAAGCTACTTCTACGATGCTCACGGTAACCCACTCCTCGACGAGGTGGAAGGTGCTTTCCAGCACAACATCGAGACATCACGCTTCTTCGGTAGCGCTTACATCCAGCTCAACCCAATCAAGGGCTTGAACATCAAGAGCAACCTTACTCTCGATCGTTCTGCTCAGCGCGATGGTACTTACAACGATATGAACAGCGTAGGTCGTTTCCAGACTCCTACTACTTCATACATCAGCATCTTCAACAACTACAGCACAAAGTATGTATGGCAGAACACTGCTAACTACAACTTCAATGTAGGTGAGGCTCACGATCTCACAGCTCTCCTCGGTCACGAAATGACTCAGACTGTAAAGGAGGCTAACGGCATCGAAGGCGACGCAGGTGCAGAGCACTACTATCAGGGTGCATTCTATGATGTATCAAAGATCGCTGCTCCAAAGGTAACATCTTCATACGTAAAGACAGCCATGATGTCTTACTTCGCTCGTCTCAACTACTCTTACCTTGGCCGCTATCTCCTCCAGGCTTCAGTTCGTGCCGATGGTTCTTCTGTACTTGCTGGCGGTCACAAGTGGGGTTACTTCCCATCAGTGAGCGCTGGTTGGCGTCTTTCAGAGGAAGAGTGGATGAAGAGCACTAAGTCTTGGCTCGACAACCTGAAGTTCCGTCTCTCTTGGGGTCTCTCTGGTAACGCTGCCATCGAGGCTTACCAGACTCTCGCTACAATCTCTGCCATCGTGCCAAACTCTGTGAACAAGGCTCCTATGACTCTTGCCAACACAAACCTCACATGGGAGAAGACTTCTGCATTCAACATTGGTCTTGACTTCGGCTTCCTCAATGGTCGTCTCGGCGGTAGCATCGACTACTACATGACCAACACTTACGACCTTCTCTACTACATGACAGCTCCTGCTTCATCTGTTTATACTTCTACAATCGGCAATGTTGGTGAGACTAAGGGTAACGGTCTAGAAATCGCTCTCAACGCAACTCCTGTTCGCACAAAGGATTTCTCTTGGGACATCAATGCTTCTCTCACAATGTCAAAGGACGAGGTTTCAAAGCTTCGTGACGGCGTTGACGAGGTTATCAGCGGTAGCGACATCCTCAAGGTTGGCGAGCCTGTAAGCGCTTTCTATCAGTATGAGGCTCAGAACTGTTGGGGTATTGGTGAGTTCGACAAGTATGTTGCCGACAACTACACTTCTCAGGGCAAGACATTCACTAAGCCTTACGACGAGTATGGCAACCCAGGTACACTCCGCGTTGTTGACCAGAACGCTGATGGCACTATCGACGATATGGATAAGATCATCTACAACCGTTCTCCAAAGGCTATCCTCGGTATGACAAACTCATTCTCTTACAAGAACTTCGCTCTCTCTGTACAGATGATGGCTCGTCTCGGTGGATACATGAACTATGGTGGTTACGGTCTCTACACTTACGACAACTCTAACTGGGGCGACCTCAGCTACTGGACACCAGAGAACACTAACACTATCATTCCTTCACCAGGTACTTCTTCAAAGGCTGGTGGTGAATACCAGTCGGCTGTTCGTATGGTTAGCGCTGACTACTTCAAGATCAAGGACATCACGCTCTCTTACAATTTCGACAAGAAACTCTTGAAGAAGGCATTTATCCAGAACGCTAAGGTTTACTGCTCTTTCAAGAACTTCATTACTACAGGTAAGATTAGCGGTTACGACTCAGAGCGTGGCGGTTCTGTAAACTTCCCACTCTCAAAGCAGGTTGTTGTTGGTCTTAACGTAACATTCTAAAATAAGGAGGATGATTAACATGAAAAAATTACTAAGCATATTCTTCGCCGCTACTGCTATGGTGGGTGGCATGACTTCCTGCTCTGACTTCCTCGAAGAGGACAACAAGACAGGTGAAACAGCAGACCTCGCTTACCAGACCGTTGCAGGTATCGACGGACTTGTAAACTCTGCTTACGCATACACTCGTGGTTGGTGGGGCAAGGAGCCTTCGCTCGGTCTCGCTGAGATGGGTTCTGACCTCTTCTACTATGGCTACGACAACAAGCAGAAGTCTCTCTGCTCTTACGATATCTCTCCAGAGTGCTATGGCTTCGGTTCTACATCAGGTACTAACGCCGTTAACGACAACCACTGTCTCGACCAGTACTGGGAGCTCTTCTATGCAGGTATCGACGTATGTAACAACACTATCAAATACGTTCCTGAATGTACAGCGATCACAAAGGAGAAGCAGGATGCCTACCTTGGTGATGCTTACTTCCTCCGTGCGCTCTACTACTCACAGATGGTAGCTCTCTGGGGACCTATCCCTTACAACTCAGAGGCATTCTCTTCTACTAACAGCTCTCCTGTACGTGTGCCAGAGGCTCAGGTTTACAAGAACATCCTTGACGACCTCAAGATGGCTATGGACAAGTTCAAGGCTGGTAATGTTACCAAGGCTGCTCAGGCTACAGGTCTTGGTCGTGCTACATACTACTCTGCAGAAGCTCTCTACGCTCGTGTAGCTCTTTACGCAGCTTCATGGCTTGGCGCTAACGCAGTGGAAGGTTATGGCAACCTCTATGAGGAGGCAAAGAAGGCTGCTGCTGATGTTATTGATAACTCTGGTGCTTCTCTCTACGACCGCTATACTGACACTTGGAACCTCAAGAATGAGGAAGCTAACGTGAACAAGGAGAACCTCTTCGCCACTCACTACGGTCAGAACGTAAGCGGTGACACAGAGAACTGTGTTCCTTATCGTTTCGCTGATAATGGTACTGGTAACTTCAACTCTCTCCTCACTCGTACTGGTTATTCACGCGGTGGATCTGCAATGCTCCTCATGTTCGTTTCTCTTTGGAACAACGGTGCTGCTGACCTCGGCGGTTCAGGTAACAAGAACACTTGCATCTTCCAGCGTGTTACTACTGCTGCTACAGGCCTTATGCCTTCTAAGAAGACAGGTGCAAACATCGATTGCGCTAAGTACTATTCTCCATACGGTCGTGGCTTCACTCGCTATGTACCTTCTCTCTATCTCTGGCAGGAGCTTGACAAGATCAAGAACACTGACCAGCGTTACAACGGTACAATGCTCTGCGAGTACAACTGCCCTGCAGACCTCGCTGACAACGCTGCAAAGTATCCAAAGATGGGTGAGCAGGTTGAGAAGTCATACGATGAGGCATACAAGGAAGACGGCAACTACTTCAATGGTGGTGTTCACGCTATCGTTTATGCTATGATGGACGGTAACTCAGAAGAAGGTAAGAAACTCCAGGCTGAGGCTAAGGACAAGTATCGTCTCCAGTTCGCTTTCGGTGGTGATATCCCTGTCTATACTTCTGGCGATTTGGCTACTGCTGTTCCTACAGAGGGTGGCAAGGCTACATCTGACGTATATGGTGACAACCGTTACAGCGATGCTAAGATCGAAGGTCGTCGTTCTTTCCCTGGTATCAAGAAGTTCCTTGACGATCAGGTTGACGAGACTTACTCAAGCCTTACTTACGACATCTCTCCTCGCGACATCATGGTTCTTCGTCTTGCTGAAATGTACCTCATCAAGGCTGAGGCTGAGATGCAGACTAGCGGAAACGCCATGGCTACTCTCAACGAGCTTCGTGCTAAGCGTGCTTACGCTGGTGCCGACAACTCTATCCAGACAGTTTACGGCGAGTCAAGCGTAACAATCGAGACTATCCTCCGTGAGCGTGCTCTCGAACTCTGTGGTGAGTTCCAGCGTTGGTTCGACCTCAAGCGTACACACAAGCTCATCGACTATGTTAAGGCTCGTAACGCTCAGGCATCTAAGAACATCGCTGTTAAGCACTACTATCGTCCAATCCCTGTTACAGAGTTTGAATCAGTACAGAACCGTGGCGATATCTCTGTTCAGCAGGATAATAACGGTGTAATGATGTACAACGAGACTGCCGCTACATTCTGGCAGAACCCAGGATATTAATCACTATTCATCCGACTCCCCACGTGGGAGTTGGATTGCATAAAAATAGCGCAGACATCTATTTCCTTAGGTGTCTGCGCTTTTCTTTATATATTATTCAACTTTTGTCTGTGCTCGTATCCTTACAACCTTCCAACCTTATAACCTTATAACCTTAAACCCTCACAACCTATCTTTTTATCATCTTCGCACTATAAATGATGATTACAAGGAAGCAGATGAGTGGCATCACGAACGAAACATTATACGAAGGCATTCCGAAGAGGATGTGCTCACTGCCGCCGGCATCCATGATAGCAGCCTGAAGCGGAGGGAGTACGCTACCGCCAAGAATACTCATTATCAAGCCTGCTGCACCGAACTCAGCATCGCGACCAATGTCCTTCAAGCCTATGCCGTAGATTGTTGGGAACATGAGCGACATGCACGCGCTGACAGCAACAAGGCAGTAGAGACCGTAACCGTTTGTCAAGCCAATGACGCCACAAACGAGGCAGAACGCTATGCTGCCGAAGATGAGAAGCATCTTTGCCGGAGAGATGTATTTCATCAGGTATGTGCAAACGAAGCGGAACACGATGAACGATGCCATGGCGCAAATGTTGAACAGCTGTGCCTGCTTTGCTGCATCGCCTTCCGACATGCCGTTCTGCATGAGGTAATACTTGCCATACTGGATGATGAATGTCCAGCACATGATCTGAACGCCAACATAGAAGAACTGCGCAACAACGCTCCATACATAGCGATTGTTCTTGCCAAGTCGCTTGAGCGATGCTACGATTCCGTCATTATCGTCATCGACCCTTGTCTGCGTGTTTGGAATCTTGGTGAACCAAAGCACGAGGAACACTGCTGCAATGACCGCTGCTATGATGAGATACGGACCAATGAGCACAGAGAGGTCTTGGTCTTTCAGTGCTTCGAAGGCATCCTTCGAGAGGTTGGCACGCTCTTCTGATGTCATGGAACTGAGGTTTGCCTGAATGACAAACATTGCCACGAACATACCGCTTATCGAACCAAGCGGATTGAACGACTGTGCCATGTTCAGACGGCGTGTGGCTGTCTCTTCGCCACCCATGGAAAGGATGAACGGATTTGCCGAAGTCTCAAGGAAAGAGAGACCGCAAGTCAGGATGAAGTATGCCACGAGGAACGGATAGAAAGTGCCTGTCATCTTTGCCGGATAGAAGAGCAAGGCGCCCGTAGCATACAAGCCCAAACCCATCAGGATGCCTGCCTTGTAACTATGCTTCTTGATGAACATGGCTGCTGGGAATGCCATGCAGAAATAGCCACCATAGAAAGCCACCTGGACAAGAGTACCTTCCGTAACGCTCATGTGGAATATGCGCGAGAAAGCCTCCACCATCGGATTGGTGATGTCGTTGGCAAAGCCCCAAAGGGCGAAACAAGAGGTGATGAGAATAAACGGAATAAGATAGTTTACACCATCTTTCTTAAAAAGGGATTTTTCGCTATTGTTTTTCATTTTTCATATAGATTTGCGTGCAAATTTCGCAAAAAAAATCTTTTCTCGCAAAGAAATGAGCAGTTTTTTCCATGATATCAAAAAAAAGTGTAACTTCGCACTCATGAAAACGCCAATATTTATAGCAGGCCCATGCGTTATCGAAAGCATGGAGTGCCTTGAAACCGTTGCCAAGGAACTCGTTCGCATCAATGAGGAACTCGGCACGGACATAGTCTTCAAGTCTTCGTTCGACAAGGCAAACCGCACTTCCATCCACTCCTTCCGAGGTCCTGGTCTTGAGAAAGGAATGCAGATGCTCGGCGACATAAAGGAGAAATACGGACTCAAGATCCTTACCGACATCCATGAGAGTTGTCAGGCTGAGGCAGCTGCCGAAGTGGCTGACATTCTTCAGATTCCTGCTTTCCTCTGTCGTCAGACCGACCTTCTCGTGGCAGCGGCAAACACCGGCAGGATTGTCAACATAAAGAAGGCGCAGTTCCTCTCTGGCGACGATATGCAGTGGCCTGTGCAGAAAGTGCGTGAGTCGGGCAATGACAATGTGTGGCTTACGGAACGCGGCAACATCTACGGTTACAACAACCTCGCAGTCGATTTCCGCAACATTGCCGACATGAAGAAATATTCCGATGTGGTAATCATGGACTGCACACACTCTGTTCAGCGCCCGGGTGCTGCCGGCGGAAAGACTGGTGGCAATCGTGAGTTCGTTCCTGCCATGGCGCTCGCTGCAAAGGCTTTCGGTGCCAACGGCTATTTCTTTGAAGTGCATCCAAATCCGGAAGAAGCCCTCAGCGACGGACCAAACATGCTCTACCTGAAAGATCTGGAAGAACTTGTGAGAAAATTGATTAAACTATAAACGCTACAATGCAGACTCTCCAATTCGCAGAGCGTTGTCTTCGCGACGAAGCCAATGCCATTCTTGACCTCATACCGCTCCTTGACGACAATTTCGACCACGCCATTGACATCATCTGCCGCAGCAAAGGCAGGTTCATAATCACTGGCGTGGGCAAATCAGGACATATCGGTGCGAAGATAGCAGCCACTCTTGCCAGTACAGGCACGCCATCGTTCTTCGTGAATCCGCTCGATGCGTTCCACGGCGACCTTGGCATGTTCACTTCCAACGATGTGGTGATGGCAATATCGAAGAGCGGCTATACCGATGAACTCCTTCGTTTCATCCCTCTCCTTCAAGACCGCAACATACCAATCATTGCCATGACAGGCGATCCGAACTCGCTTCTAGCACGCCATGCCGCATGCCATCTCAATGTGCATGTCGATCGTGAGGCATGTCCGCTCAATCTTGCGCCTACATCATCCACGACAGCCGCGCTAGCAATGGGCGATGCCATAGCATGTGCATTGATGGAGGTGCGCAAGTTCAAGGCAGAGGATTTCGCGATGTTCCACCCGGGCGGCAGTCTCGGCAAGCGATTGCTCATGAAGGTCAAGGACGTTATGTCGCGCGAGCCATTGCCTATTGTTTCTCCCGATACGATGCTTTCAGACGCCATTCTTACCATGACCCACGGAAAGAAAGGTCTCGTTGTAGCAATAAGCGAAGGACGCGTTGTCGGCATAATCACCGATGGCGATCTGCGTCGCGCAATACAGAAATACCAGAAGGAACTCTTCGACCTCCGCGTCGGCGATGTCATGATAAAGTCGCCAAAGATGATTTCCGAGGATGCAGGCCTTCAGGAAGCCACCAACATCATGCTTGCCAACAGCATCCACTCTCTCATTGTGCTCAAGGACGGCACTTTCGTCGGCATCGTCGATTATTTCTCTTGCCTTTAGAAAAGATGCCCGTGCCAAATAAAAGGAGAAGACTTCATCGAAGCCTTCTCCTTGTTTTTTCCTGCAGTATGTACTATGCAGTTTGTTGAATCGGTTTATTTCACGTTGCCTTCAGCAATAGGTGCAGACTTTATTCTATCAAGGAAATCCTGGACTCCTTCCTTCATCAGTCCAGCCTTTCCCCAAACATACTTAATTTGTGTTCGTTCGTTTGTTAGTTCGTGTTTGCTGTGGAGCTGTTTTTTTACGAACAAATGAAAGAACGAACGCACGCACGAACAGAAATCACATTGTTGTTTTTTGCCTTACACATCTATTATATATATATTAATTAAGGAATAGTGTATTAATAGGAATAGCATATCCCCACACGGTTTTTGTTCGTTCGTTTGTTAGTTCGTTCCCATTAGCTTTCAAATCGTAAGTTGGCGACTCCGCAAGATTTTTCTTCAACTAGAGATCTCACGAAGCTTTATTCGTCGTTTTTCGCCCAGAAATAGCATCGGAAATCAAAACCCATAGACTTTTGCATCAAAACCCATAGACTTTTGCTCACTAATCCATAGAGTTTTTACCCGTAAAGCAGGCGGAAATCAGCCGTATTTCGCATGTTTTTGGAAGGTTTTTCTGGTGTAAGAAAGTTATGTGCTTGAATATCAGTGGTTTATGTATCGTACTATACGCACGATTTTTCCGACCAAATACCTTTTCATGGATTTCGCTTCATTCTAGCGGACGAATCAAAAAGCGGATTGTAAGCAAATACGACATTTTGCTTACAGATTGTTAGAATACATGCAGATAATTCTTTTCGTCTTCGTTTTCGTTTACGTCTTCGTTCGAACATCCGTAAAATCTGTGTTCAATATATCTCCGAGTATAACCTCGTCAGCAGGCAACCAGTTCACGGAGTGCAGCTCATCCTTCGCCAGCCATTTCGCAGCCTCATGTTCGAGTAGCGACAGTTTGCCGGCGATCACAGAGCATACGAAGCACTGCATGGAGAGATGGAACTTCGGATAGTCATATTCCACGATGGTAAGCAGTTTCCCCACCTCAATCTCAGTGGCAAGTTCCTCCTGTATCTCACGCCTCAGCGCATCCTTCGGATCCTCGCCCTCCTCAATCTTTCCGCCGGGAAACTCCCACCAGTCCTTCCATTCGCCATAACCCCTCTGCGTGGCAAACACCTTACCCTCGCGAACGATTATCGCAGCAACTACATTTATTGTTTTCATTTATTTAGGAATAGTGTTTGATCTTCCTCTTGCTTTTTCTCTGTTCTAAGCATATTCCATAGTAGGCACACTTATGATTTCCACCCCAAGTGCACTTTCTATTTTATATATGGTTCTCAGCCCAAGGTTCTCCTTGCCGCTTAGAATTTTTGTTACCTGTGCAGGTGATACCTCCATTCTATGTGCAAGTTCTGTTTGGCTGATGCCCAATCTACGCAGCGTTGCTCTAATGTTGAGAGCAATTTTAGCAGAAGCATTAAGCCATTCTGCATTTTCCCTGCGATACTGCCTTCTAGCCTTTTCTTCGTTTGTTGAAGGTCGAGCTATTGATTTGAGTTTTTCTGCATTGAACTTCATATCCTTCATTTTTTAAATATCATCTCTTTCGGTGATGCCTTCTCTTTTTAGAAATGCAAGCACTTTGTCAAGTTTCTGAATAACATTATCTTTCAAGTCTGGCGAGTTCTGTATAGTATCTGCCAACTTTATTCCGCCATATACAATCAAGAAGCAATTCTCTTCAAGCCTAATAGCATAAAGTCTGAGCAGCGATGGCTTAAGAGTGCTATATGCTTTCATGGGAGCCAATTCGCAGACAAACGAATATTTGCCATTCAGGAAATGGAAATGAGCCTCAAGATCCGGTTTTACCCCATGTTCTGCATTTTCCACAAGTTGTTCAATATAATCTTCCAGTTTCTCAGACTCATCAATCACTCGCTCTGCAGATTTTTCGGGTTCCGACGGTGATAACCCTATTGATGCCCATATTGGGTTATTCATATATTCAGCATTCGTTGTAAAGAATTCTGTCAGATAGTCAAGGTCATGCCACTTTTCAATGACCTTGTCATATTCATTCAGGTCGTCCTCATCAAACTGAATGCTGTATATCCAAGGTTCGTATATTTCTACGATTTCCATTTTTACTTATAAGTTAAAAGATTACGTGTGCAAAGGTAGTATTATAGTTGAGAATTCCCAAATAATTTCGCAATTATTTTAACTTGTAGGTTAATTTTTAACATTTATTGTTTTCATAGGAGTTCAAATATATGAGTTTAAGAATCAGAAGATACGAACGAACAAACAAACGAACGAACAGAAAATGAAAACATAAGTAGCACATATATAGCGATACTTTTTTTCTAGTTATCATAATATGGTGTGATTTACAATATTTTTTTATTTATGTGCACAACAAAAAGAGTCAGGAGAGAAACTCCTGACTCATTATATTTATAAATTTCTCCTGAACCTACAGTTCCTGGATACCAATATCGTGTCATTTCGCTTTTTATGTCAGAAGATTAACACTCATATCATTTCCATCTTTACGATATGTGAAGCGTAATCCGTTTTGAATCTGGTCGATTATACCAACATCAATGGTTCGAGACACTTCATGTCTTACTAGGAAACTTAGTGTATCCGAAGTAGAACTAACTCTTTTTGCTAAAACCTTCAATGTGCCTTGGGTGTAAGCAAATGAGGGAACTTGCAAAAGTTCGTAATAAACACCATCAGCAAGATTCTTTAGATAGTATCCCTTTGTACCAGTAACGATTTGATACTTTTTCTGACAGAATGGTGCACTTGCAATACCTTCTTCCAAAGATGTTGTAGTCTTCACTCCTGATATTTTCACAGACTTCTTTTCCTGTACAACAGGAGGGTATTTGCTAGCAGCCACAATGCTATCATAAACATCTTTATTGGCAGAACGCACTCCTTGTTGCCAGAAAGGATTTTCTTCATAATAAGAACCGTCTGCTTTGTGAATATCAACAGGATACTTAAACTTCTTGTAATTCACAATAGTGGCTCTTAAATTACCATCCATAGTTGGAACAATATCTCCGATTTCTGCCACTCCGAAATAGTGTGATTCGTCAGACATACGGGTGGGGATATTTGGACTGGTAGCCGTTTTCTTGTTACGATGATAGACTACTTGAGTGCCAGTACGTAGCTTGGCACTATACATAGGCGGAAATGTGTAAATCTGTCCTTCAACATCGTGGTAGATCTGGTCTTCGCCTCCGCCATTATCGGTTATTATTGTGTAGATCATAGTTCTTCTATTCCAATAGATTTTAAGTATTCGTATGTGTTTTGATATACTTCCTTTGCTCGTGATTTGTCTTTCGAATCACCTTCTGGAACAAATATTATCATGCCTTTACGTGCACGTGTCAAAAGTACTCTGTAGGCATTCTTCATATAAAACTGCTGGAGTTCATAATTTGATTTTGTATGGTCTATTGGACTCCAGACCTTACCGTTAAACTTATAATAATCCCAATTGTTCGTGTCTGGATTATAGCGGAAATCGCCATCCCACATCACAACGTTGAGATCAAGTTCCAGTCCTTGAACACAAAACTCGTCAAGCGCTATTTCAAGGAAATTAGAGGATGATACATACTCGTCAGAATCAAGGAACCAACTAGCAACTTTACTGCTACTTTTGTTAGCACCACTTGAGGCATAACCATAAGGACGAAGTCTTTCTGCATTTGACGACATTAGCATTCCCATTCGTGTCTCGTTTTCATCTCCTTTCATCGGTACGAGTTGGGCATGGCGTTCTCTAAGTTTGTTTTTGGCAACTTCAATGTCGCGAGTTAAATAAATCTTGTATTTGGATTCCAATTCTGAATAAAGTCTTACAGCATCAGCCTTATTGCATTCAAGTAATTCTTGAACGAAACTAGCCACTTTCTCGCTACGAGGAGTACGTTGACATGCAGTGAGATGGAGAGATGGATCTACAGTTAAGCGGCCGGTCTTACTGAAATATTCGCGATAGTCTTCAATTGTAAGATTGTCATCGTCTTTACGATTGTATTCTGCACCTTTTAGTTCATCAGCTAAATAAATATGCCAATCCTTTAATTCTTCGTTATTCTTCAGTGCTTTAAGCCATTCGCAGATTCCTGCCTCGCCATCATGGATTTCTTGACCACCTCCAACAAGACAGACAAATACCCCCCAATCACGCAGATTCATATCCCAAAGCAGAATGCCTGGTTCTGAGAAAGGAAACAATTCCTCTTGCCAATACTTTTTTCCTGCTTGTCCTGGCTTAATCATCTTACGTTGTGTCCATGCACGTTGCGCTTCGTCGAAGATAATTACATGCTGACTTCCTTTGTCTGCATATTCTTTCAACTTTACCGTACCTTCACCAACGATGTATTCAAGTCGTTTTTCAAAGATTTCTTTTTTGTATCCATACGCATCACGGATGATTGCATCTACAGAAACGATATCTTTTAAGGTAGCTTTTTCTCGCTTATATTTCTGATAATCTCTCTTTAATGCAGTTGACATTACCGCAACAAGAGGTCCGTTACCCGAAAGCATACTTGCGCCATGCTCCTGCAAGGCTACTGACAGATTTAATCCGACTAATGTTTTTCCTGCACCGGGAACTCCTGTCACGAAGCATATTGAGTGACGTTGGCCTTCGGGACGATTCTTGGTTTCTTCTACCACACCTCTGATAAAAGCCTCAGCAGAAAGGCGTGTTGTTTCATCAGATTCACCTTTCTTGAATCCTTCTACATTGTTTTCACGCCAAACATTCTTGGCTGCATCAATAATGGTTGGACTTGCTTTGTAAATGCCATGTTCCCATGAGTCCTCCCAAATACGACTTCCTGTGTATGGAATACGCTTGCACACTTCATCAATAATATCCGAAAGAGTCTCTGAATTAGCGGTCAACGTGTTGAACACCATATCTTCGTCTATTCCATGATAGTCGTTCTCTTGAGCATCTTCACCGGTTGCAACCAAAATAGGAATTATCCAATTGTCGTTACTCGAACTGTGGCAATACTTCAGTAACAAGGAATATTGTTCAACTTGCCTAATAGCAGATTTAGTTTCTTTGCTGTCGCCTGTCTTGTATTCAATAACAAATATTTTGCCTTCTAACAAAACAACAACGTCAATCGTCTTGGACAAGCTTGGAATATTGTATTCAAATATAACGCGGCCTTTTCTGCCCCGAAGGCATTGTACCAAATTGTCATACTCTTCACTCCAGGCAGTACTTTGCGTACCTGCTAGTTCGCTATGGTCAATGTCAAAGAACTTTTTCGTTAGGTCTGCCAGAAACTTATCCTTGCCTATAGAAAGGAATCTCTCAATGGTATAAGAATTTGTGTTTTCTGCTATCATTTTTTTATATGGCTATAATAGCGTGGAGGTTACACACAAACAGTTGCGCTGGTTCTGGACAAACCTTACTCTTATTTATGCAATAGACCTCCACGCTGTGAATTGATAATTTCGGTTCACAACGGGACGTCAATGCATCGTTTCTTGAGTAATTACTTTTGATTGTCCAGATCAGCGCAACAAGAAAGATGACTTACTATCAGTCGGTTAGTATGTTAAATAGTTCTTTTGTCGTTATTAATTTTCAATGTCATAAAGGACAATAGGAGTCATCTCACCTGCGTATGGCAAGGCTCTTATCGTGTTGTAGTCAATGAATTCCATTGCCTCTTCTGCATCCATGTTTTCTGCTGTCATGAGATGCTCAACCATTTTGTCATACGAATAAATCAGGCGACCTTCTTCGCTTATGCCTACGATGGCTGAAAGATAATCCGGTGATTCAAGGACAACAGTGTCTTCATGGTCGTTCTCGCACAGCCATTCTTTCAGCGAATCAATAGTCAATGCGTCTTTCCCGACATTCTCGGCATAGCGTAAAAGCTCACTGACGTCTATTCCGAGTCGTGAAGCTATTCGCTCGATAATGTCAAGGGAAATGTTTCGCTTTCCATTTTCCACATCGCTCATGTAGCGTCTGTCAATGTCAGCTTCAAGTGCCAGTCGTTCCTGAGAAAGTCCTTGTAACTTTCTTAGTTGTAAAATGGCAATGCCTAAGTTGATTTGTAAAGACATAAGGAATCATTGTAGATTGATGGCTGCAAAATTAACATGTTTCCGACAATTGTGCAACGGTCAATAGTGCACATTTGCAGTGACGGAAACGTAAAACAGAGAGAAAACAGCGAAAATAATCCGAAATAAGACTAATTTAAGATTTAAAGTGTTTTTTAGGGATATATTTCTTCGGAAACAAAAAAAACTCCCTCAGCGTGGGACTGAGAGAGTTGGTATCTCGGAAATATCTATAACTATCTTTCGCTATCCTTTGTATTTCTCAACGGGCAAACAATCTATTCAAGGATTACCTCCCAGAAGCCGGACTTGTCGGAACCCACTCTGCGGATGAGTTTATCGCGCATTACCTCAAGGTTGTTCTTTACCGCAGTACTACTGATGCCTATGGCCTGAGCCATTTCTATTGTAGTTATTGTCGGGTTTTCGAGAATCATTCGGAGAATCTCAAGACGATTTACAGTCAAGTTTACAGTCAACTTTTCTGCTCTTACAGTCAACTTTTTGAGTTTAACAACCAACTTTTCGTCGTTATTACCAACCTTTACAGTCAACTTTTTGCCATTTACGACCAACTTTACAGTCAAGTCTTCCTCATTTACAATTAACTTTTGGTCATTTATTACCAACCCGGAGTCATTCACAGCCAACCCATCAGCGGCTTTTTCTGTTCTCCATACAACAGCCTTGAATTGTCCACCCACACATTCAAAGTCAATCTTTACGTTTTCTTTCAACGCGCGACGGATGCCACTGCCTAGACCTCTGTATATCATCGTCTTTGCACAGAAATCTGCCAACAGGGGATTGCGTTGTTTGGATATGCCCATCAGCATCTCGTCTATGGTTAGACCTCCGTACAATCCTCCTGGGTTTATGATTTCTACTCGATTGTCAAAAACGAGGATTCTAATGTATGCTGGTACCAGAAGGTCTATATGCACAAGGGCGTTTTGCAATAGTTCCTCTAATACAACCTCTGGTATTTCCAGTATGCCTGGTCGGTTGAAGTTCTGTCCATTCTGAAGGTGATGTAGGTTTGCTTTGAGAAATGACATTCCATCACGAAACATCTGTGGTATAGTACCAGTAATGTCGCGACTGTCTCTGTATTCGCTACCGCTAATCTCATTACCAACGAAGCTTACTGCTTTTATCACGAATGTATGTTCGTATTGTTGAGGCTTCTGACCAAAGAACAGAAGTCCTGCACGAGTAACGTTTTCATTGTCACCAAGTATGCTTAGGCTTTGCAGGAGACTTGCAACAGGTTTGCCGAAACTTTCTTTTGACTGACCATACTGACGCTCAAAAAAGTCATTGATATATGCCATTTCAAGGTCTTTGATGCTAGTGTTCGGGATAGTTTCATTGTCTGCTTTGTAAGCACCTACTCCTTGGAATAGCGACAAGATCTCGGCATTGTCTGTTATTCTTCGCTTATCCTGTCCTTGCTTTACCCAGATAGAGCCATCATTGGTTTTATATGGTTTTCCCTTACCCTCTTTAATTTGGCAAACGAGGAAACGCTTTTCTTCTACTTTTACGACTTCCGTCTCGATGTAGATGGCTGGTTTCACTTGCTCGTTAGCCGTATTACCAAGTTCCAAACCTGTGTCTTGCAGTTGCTTGAATGTAAGACCAAGCATCTCACCTGTCTTGTCCTGCACACCGAAAAGGATGACTCCACCATGTGTATTGGCGAAAGCCACCATCTCTTGGGCTATCTTGGTCTGAGTGGTGAAACACTCTTTATATTGTACTGTAGTTGTCTCACCGCATTTGCAGAGTTCAACAAATTCGTCGCTTGTCATTTATTACGGTTTATTTTCAAAAGACCTATTTTTACAACGAGGACGTCGATGCATCATCTTCCATGTGTTCTTGAACGGCGAAGAATGATGTCTTACTCTCAGTCGAGTGTGCTACCTATAGGGGTAGCTGCCTTGTATTGGGTGCAAAGTTAATAATAAATTTAAGATTTAAAGTGTTTTTATGGAATATATTTCTGCGGAACATAAAAAAACTCCCTCAGCGTGGGACTGAGAGAGTTGGTATCTCGGAAATATCTATAACTATCTTTCGCTATCCTTTTGTATTTCTCTAACGGACAAACAATCTATTCAAGGATTACCTCCCAGAAGCCTCCTTTGTCAGGCCCTACTCGGTTGAGGTATTTGCCTCGAAGAGTTCCGATATTTCTGGCTATTGTTCGTGAGGTAACATTAAGTGCTTTTGCCAAATCTGCTTGACTGACATATGGATTCTCCAGCATCAATTGTAGGAGCTTGATGTGGGTATCTGTCATAGAAAAACCGTCATTTTTTGCTTTTTCTATGACATTTTCTATGACATTAGGGACGTTTTCTATGACATCAGACACCTTTTCAGACACCCTATCTGCGTTTTCAGACACCTTTTCTGTCAATTTTTCGTTGTTTTCTATGACATCTGGCGTATTTTCTATCAACTTGCCGGTGCTTTTGTTGACAGTAATCTTCAGTATGAAGGCGTCGAGATGAAGCTTTGGCTCAGAAGTATGGTTGACATTGAGTTCGCGATAGATACGATCCATACCCTCACCAAACTCCTTGACATACTTGTATGCCTTGAGGTATTGGGCTATCTTTGGATTACGAGAGAAATGAGTATGGCGGATGTTGTCAGGACGAACAAGTCCTGGTAGGTCGCCTGGAGTTTCAAAGACAAGGCGATCGTCAAACATCTTGATCTGTATCTCGGTTCCCTTGATGTTGTAAGCTCTGTGGCAAACGCTATTGACCACCAACTCTTGTATGACAAACTGGGGGTAGTCACGGTCAGTGCGGAACAAGCCATCATTACCAAGGTAAGAATGTTCGCGGACTTGTGTTTCAAGGAAACTGACGGTTTGGCGAATCTGACTGAGTATGGTTCCCTCGAAAGTCACGTCTTTTATGACATTCATCTCTGTACCGACTTTCTCATCAGTTCCTTCATAGCGTATGAAACGTGTTCGAGCGCGTGGAAAGAAGCGTTGTGGATTTTTTCCGAAAAGAAGAATACAAGCGGTGCTTATCTTTTGCTTGCCCTCAACTTCTGTTACAAAATCGTTGTTTTCGCAGAGGTATTCCATAGCAGTCTTGGTGTAACCAATAACGTGCAAATAGTCATTTACAAGTGACATGTCAACATCGTTGATGGTGGCACCATATACCTCTTTGTCTTCATAGTATCGTTCGCCTTTGTCATACATTAGCTGCAGGCGTTCCTCAAAGGTCAGTTTCTTGCTTTTATCACCAATGCGCATGAAACATTCATCTGCTTGGTTAGTATGCAACTGTCCGCTGGCAGGAATGTGCATGAGTAGGATGCGATTGTCATTCCCCTCACAATCCTTGCATGGAATATACTCACATCGTATTCGCACAGAAGGATTGCAAAAGTCAAAAGGTACACTTAGCAGGTCGTTGAGTCGTTTCTCGTTTCCGTCAACACCTTCTATTCGGCGTGTTTTGTCGGACACACCAATTGCAAGTGTGCCTCCATCTGCATTAGCCATCGCCACAATGGGAACAGCCAACGCCTTTGGTTCTATCTGGACACTCTTACAGTCGAACGTTTGTCCTTCTTTCCGTGTTATTATGTCTTCTACTGTTAACGCCATGATGAGCATCGGGCTTTGTCTTATATATAACGGGCGAATCGCCGTTTTATTGTTTTTGTTTGTTCTTTCCTTAAGTCGCTTGATGGGGCGACAGTACATTCTTCAAGTATTGGGTGCAAAGTTAATAATAAATTTAAGATTTAAAGTGTTTTTATGGAATATATTTCTTCGGAACATAAAAAAACTCCCTCAGCCGTGGGACTGAGAGACCGAGTTGATGAGTAAGATAAAACCACATATGAGATTCTCGTATCTGGTTTTAACTACAAGACTGAGAGAACGAACAAACAAACGAACGAACAAAAACACTAACCACAACTAAAGGTGGGGTACATAAGAATTTTGAATAATTGTTAAAAAGAACAAAGAGTTTGCGCGAAGAACGAAAACATTTATTATCTTTGCAGCGAAAAATTCGCTCTGCGAGCGAGGCTATAGGTTTATAATATAATTTGAACATAATGGACAATTTCCTTACAGCAACGCATATCCACAAGAGTTTCGGCACGCATAAGGTGCTGGACGATGTGAGCATCGAGGTGCCTCGCGGCAAGGTGTTCGGACTTCTTGGTCCTAATGGTGCGGGCAAATCGACGCTTATAAGAATACTAAACCACATATCGCTCCCGGACAGTGGCGAGGTGATCTTCGACGGTCATCCGCTCAGCGAGCAGGACATGCTCTCTATCGGTTATCTGCCTGAAGAGCGTGGCCTATACAAGAAGATGAAGGTTGGCGAACAGGCTATCTATCTCGCGCAACTCAAGGGTCTCTCAAGAAGTGAGGCTGAGAAAAGACTGAAGGTGTGGTTCGAGAAATTTGACATCATGCCTTGGTGGAACAAGAAGCTTGAAACGCTCTCGAAGGGTATGCAGCAGAAGGTGCAGTTCGTGACAACAGTGCTTCACGAGCCGCCACTGCTAATCTTCGATGAACCGTTCTCTGGCTTCGACCCTGTGAACGCGGAACTGCTCAAGAACGAGATTCTCCAGCTTCGCGACAAGGGTCACACCATTATCTTCTCAACGCACAACATGGCGTCGGTGGAAGAGGTGTGCGACAAGATAGCGCTTGTGAACAACTCCCGCATCGTTCTCCAAGGCACTGTGGAGGAAATCCAGGAGCGATTCCAGGAGGAGAAGCGCATCATAACAAAGGAAGTATTCCCAACGATGAATGAGATATTCCTGAAGGTGGTAGGTAAATAGTAAATGAAAATATGAATAAGGTTTGGATAATCATACAGCGTGAGTTCATTACGAAGGTGAAGAAGAAGTCGTTCATTCTTCTCACCCTGCTCATGCCTTTCATAATGGTCGCCATAGTAGCCATCCCTGCCTTGCTGGCAAGCGTGGACAGCGACGAGAGCTTTACCGTAGGTGTCGTTGACAAGACTGGTATGTATGCCAGTTCTTTCAAGAATACGGACAATGTGAGTTTCGTGACAATAAAGGACGATGCACCGATAGACACCATAAGCAATGTACTCAAGACTGAGTCGTCTCCATACACTCAAATCCTCTATATTGCCGACACGCTGACGAATGCTGATGATGCTTCGGCGATAATCTATTCTGTTGATGAAACTCCGAATGTTGTTGAGAGTGAGGTGAATAGCGTGCTTCGTGACAAGATTCGCACCGATCGCCTTAACTCGTTCAATCTGCCTAATGTGGAGGATATCGTGAAGGCTGCCGATGTGCATTTCAATGTAAAGACTTTGCGCAAGACTGACGAAGGCGACAAGGAATCGAGTGCTGAAATAGCGGCTGTAGTCGGATTGATGCTCTCGCTCTTCATCTACATCTTCATCATCTCTTATGGTTCGATGGTGATGAGCAGTGTCATGGAGGAAAAGACAAACCGCATCGTAGAGATCATTGTGTCTTCAGTGAAACCTTGGCAACTTATGGCTGGAAAGATAATCGGTTGCGGACTTGTAGGCTTGCTGCAGATGGCAATCTGGGGCACCATGATAGTGATTGTTTCCACCGTAGCCGGCACTGCTTACGGCATTACTGCAATGCCAGAGATTTCGGAAATGGCGGCTTCTGGTTCTGCAGAGCAGTTGGCACAGATGCAACAGATGGCAGACAATCCGGTGGCTGAACTGCTGCAGATAATCAACGGCATGAACTTCACAAGCATCTTCATCTTCTTCGTGCTTTATTTCATTGGCGGCTACCTGCTCTTCGCATCGCTCTTTGCAGCCTTCGGAGCAGCCGTAAACGAGATGCAGGATGCGGGTCAGTTCCAGATGCCTGTGATGATGATCTTCGTGTTCGCTCTCTATGCTGCAATGTTCTCAATGGAGAATCCTAACGGTCCGCTTGCAGTGTGGTGCTCTTACATTCCACTGACATCGCCAATAGTGATGATGGTGCGTATGCCGTTCGATATTCCAATATGGAATGTGCTGATATCCATCGGAATACTCTACGCTACGGCTGTTGTGGTAATACTCCTCTCTGCGAAGATCTACAGAATAGGCATCTTGATGTACGGACAGAAACCTACAATGAAGGATCTCATAAAATGGCTGAGATATTAATAACACTAAACACTAAGCACTAAACGCTAAATCTAAACACTAACGCTAAACTCATCACCGTGTTACATAAATCTATATTCATACTCTCGTTCGTGTTCTCTTGTGCGATTGGCTACGCGCAGGAGGTTGGGCAGCCTGTGGTTGTGGATCAGGAGAATGTTATGCCTATTACCGTAGAGCATGAGATTGCACAGCCCGACATGGCGGCAGCTCTTGATGGTGACATGGCATTGCAAGACTCGCTGCATCTGCCTCTGCTGAATGCTCTCGGACAGATGCCTACGCTTGGCTATCGCGGCTACTATAACTATCTCCCTTTATATGGAGGTATGGGATGGGGCTTTTGGCAGCTTCATGAAGGTCTTAATGTGGGTCTCGGCGCGAGTGTATTCGCTGAATTTGGCAAGAACGCTCGTCGTGGAGCAGGCTTCTCACAGCAGCTTGCAGTACAGTATGCGCAACCATTGACCGACAAGCTTTCGCTAGCTGTGGGCGGTTATCTGACGAATGTAATCTGGCAGCACGACAGCTATCGCGATGCAGGACTTTCTGCAGTGCTTGGCTATCGCTTCAACGAGAAATGGGAGGCTTACGTTTATGGACAGAAATCGCTTATGCACACAAACAATTACATGCCAATGTCGGTCTATGCCCTTGAGCAAATCGGCGATCGTGTAGGTGCGGCTGTGAAATACAATTTCTCTCCTTCTTTCAGTGTGCAGCTTGGCTTTGAGGAAACTGTCACACCAAACATCCCAAGAATGCCTGTGCCACCATCACCTCACGACAATCATAGGCGGTAGGTTGTGAGGGGTTAGTCTTCTTCAAGGCGTTGGAGATGGCAGTGCATGAGGTTGCCGTCTTCGTCGTGAAGGTGCATGCCGTTGCCTTCGCAATAGCGGAAAACCTTGCAGTCGGCACAGATGCCTTTCTTCGCCCAATCGCGGTTGCGATAGTTCTGGTAGCGGTTTTCCCATACGTCCCAGAAGTCGTCCTTGTAGATGTTTCCTTGATAGAACTTGCTGCGAATGCTGGTACATGCCGACATGCTTCCGTCGATAAGTATCGAAGCAACACTGATGCCTGCATGGCAACGGTATAGGGCATCGCGAACTTCCGATTCGTAATCGCCAAGGAAACCTTCGCATGCATAGCTGGTATGAATGAGATTCTCCTTGCGACAGTCCTTTATGAAGTCCATGAGATAGCGGAAATCCTTATTTGACAATTGGAAATCAGGATACTGCTTTGCCCTGCCTACAGGGAATATTGAGAACAATCGCCACTTGCGAACGCCTGCTTCGTAGAGCGTTTCCTTCAGTTTTGGCAGGTATTTTATGTTACGACCATTAACGCAAGTAACAACATCCCAGACAACACCGCGCGTTCTAGCCATCAGTTTTATGGCACGCATGGCATTCTGATAGCTGTTTTCGTGACCACGCATCCAGTTGTGGTCTTCTTCCAAACCGTCGAGGCTGATGGCTACGCTGCTTAGTCCTGCGTCGAGAAGTCGGCGAAGGCGTTCTTCTGTAAGCAACATACCGTTGGTAACGATAGACCATGGGAACTCGCGCTTCTTGAGTTCCATGCCCACATCCTCAATATCCTTTCGCATAAGAGGTTCGCCGCCAGAGAAGATTATCATCAGGCGGTGCGGATCGTCTATGTTGGGAAGTATGCTCTTGTCGATGACGCGAAGGAAGTCTTCTGCAGGCATATCTGGAGTCTCGGCAACAACCTTGCAGTCGCTGCCACAATGCTTGCACTTCAGATTGCAGCGCAGAGTGCACTCCCAGAACAATTGGCGCAACGGATGAATCTTCTTCTCGTTGTTGCGCATCATTCGGTCTATCTCCAAAGCAACACGCTTCTTGAAAGGTATCTTCGTCATCTTATTCAGACTTTTCCTCGATGATTACCTTCTCCTGGTCATTGTAACGGCTGTATGGACCGCCATACATAACCCTCATCTTCTGATCCTCATCGACTTTTAGCGTGTCAAGCTTTTCATACATATCCGGACCTCCGTACATGCACTCTGGTCCTCTGCCAATCTTGAAGCTATTGCATGCAGAAAAACCAAAGACGGAAAGAACAAAAGCAAGAATGCTGTTGATTGCGATTAGTATTTTCCTTTTCATGATTGTTCAGAATTCATAAACATTATATGCCGCAAAAGTACACAATTATTGAAAAATATTGAGACTTTTTGCCGTGTTTTTTCATAAATAATTGGATTTTTCCTTGTTTTGCGTGTATAATTGCAATGAATATCTTATTTTTGCAATCATAAAAATGTAAACTATGGAATTTGTTTATCTTGGAATTGGATTGGTAGTGGGTGCTGTCGTTATGTTTTTCATTGGCAAAAGCAAGCGTGCAGCCGTGGAGGCATTACTCGATGCGGAGAAAAAAGACCGTGCGGGAGACGAGAAGCGTCTTGAGGAACGAATCGTTGAAGTGAAGAACGAATGCAAGCAACGCATCGCAGAAGTGAAGGCGGAAGCAGCAGATGTGCTCGCAAAGCAGAAAGCAGAAGCAGCGGATGTACTTGCAAAGCAGAAGGCAGAGGCTAAGGAAATGCTGGAGTCTGGCAAGAAAGAGGCAGACCATCTTCGCATGAAGGAGATTGAGGAACTAAAACAGAGTTACGAGCAGCAGATGAAACTCTTCAAGGAAGAGATGAAGACCGCTACTGATGCTTTGCTGAAAGAGCGCAGCAGTGCGTTGCAGTCTGCTAATACGGAGCAGATGGAAGTGCTCTTCAAACCGTTGAAGGACAACATAGAGCGCATGGAGAAGTCTATCGTTGACAACCGTGAGGCACAGGCTCGTAATACTGCAAGCATTGCCAAGACCATGGAGCAGATGATGCAGCGTACAGCAGACCTTGGCCAGCAGGCGGATAGACTCAGCAATGCCCTTCAAAGAAAGAACAAGACTGCCGGCAACTGGGGCGAGCTTGTGCTTACCGAACTGCTTGAAAGCCAGGGCTTACAGCAGGGTATTCACTTCGATGCGCAGCAGTCGATGAAGGACGAACTCGGACATTCGCTTCGTAATGAGGACAGTGGCTCAAGAATGATTCCTGACGTTGTGCTACATCTTGCCGATAATCGCGATGTGATCATTGACTCAAAGATGTCGCTAACAGCCTATGCAGACTATCAGAATGCTGAGACGGAAGAGGAGAAAGCAGAGGCTTCACAGCGCCATTTGGACTCGGTCCGTGCGCATATCAAGGAACTTATAGCCAAGAATTACAGCGACTATGTGAAGAAACCTCGCGTGAGCAGTGATTTCGTGATAATGTTCGTGCCTATTGAAGGTGCGTTGCAGTTGGCTTTGAGCAAGGCTCCAGAACTATGGCGTGAAGCTTTCGACAAGAGAGTGTTCCTCGTGGGAGGCCAGACTCTCATTGCAGCCCTTCGCATCATTGACCTCACTTGGGTGAATGTGCAGCAGGAGAGGAACACGCAGAAAATCATGGATGAAGCACGCAAACTCGTGGATAGGGTAGGGCAGTTCTATGCTAACTTTGAAGAAGTCGGCAAGAAACTCGCAGCAGCCCAGGATGCCTATAAGTCAGTGCAAGACAAAGTCAAGGATGGACGCCAAAGCATTCTCGGCGCAGGCCATACACTGGAAGAACTTGGCGTGCGTGGAAAGAAGGCACTGCCAAGGTTGGAGAGCGATAGCTGATGGTAGAATATGTTAGCAAAATGTTTCGTTTTCTGCTGATACTATTTTGTCAGAATGTTCCTTGGTTTTCAAAACTCTGCGGGATTCAATAAAAAACTCACGGTAAAACGACCAAAAACTCACGGAGAAAATAAAATATCTCTATGAGTTTTTGGTCGTTTTACCGTGAGTTTTTCAATGCTTTTCTAACAGATTGATTACTAAATGGTTATAAAACCGTCAAAATCTGTTGAAATGGCAAGGGTATGTCCCGAAAGTAGTGATACTATTTTGTCAATCTTTCGTAATCGAAGAAGTCGATGTCGATGTAACCGCCAACTTGCTTTGTTGCGTAATTGAAGATTGAGAAGCGGTTGCCCATGAAGTGCTTGAGGTTATAGACCATGTGGAAATCTGTGCCGAGCTGCTTCCATGTCTTGTTGTCAAGACTGTATGAGAACTGGCAGATGTCAACGGTGTTGCTTGGATGTGCTGGGTCTTGACTGAAGTTGAAGTATGCACGGAGATAAACCTTGTTCTTCTTGAGTTCTACGCGAGCCTTCTCTGCGTCGCGATCCTTCATGACAAGGAACTTCTTCTTGCCTTCCTTCTGCACTTGGATGATGCCTGGCTCTGCGCAGTAAGAAGAGAGACCGCAGATGTCGCCGTCCTTCATGTTCTTTACGTCAATGGCAACAGTGCCGACGCAAGCAGGTCCTTCTGTGCGCTGTCCGATAGTGTTGCGAGCGTGGAAGAGATCTTCCGTAATCTTGCCAGTCTTGAGACGGAGGTAACCAGGGCGCTCTGTGAGAGACCAGAGGCTGTTGTCTGGGTTATGATTCCACTGCCATTCCCACTTCAAACCGTTTGGCTGATAGATTGATGGGTCGAGAACGGCTGGGCGAGAAAAATCGTCAGACACAGCGTAAGCGGCTGTGATAGGAGTGCTGACCTTCGCTGGAGTCTTGAGTTCTGAGAGCATTGGCCATCCGTCAACCCACTTGCAGTCAAGCAGATATGGCATACGACCAGCAGCACCGTGGTCTTGGAACATTACGCCGTACCAATCGCCTTCGGGAGTGTCAACGATGCAACCTTGTGCGACGCCTGCTCCCGGTTTGCTGATGTCGTCTTCCATGATAATCTGGTGCTCGTAAGGACCTTCGATCTTGTCGGAACGGAAGCAAACCTCTGTACGCATTCTGCCGTGCTGACCTGGTCTTGCCTGGAAGTTCCACCAAATCATGAAGATGTAGTACTTGCCATTGATCTTTGTGAGATGAGTGCCTTCAAGCAGACTTGGGTAGCCCATTGCAGGACCGTCGATGACCTTTACGTCAAGTCCGTCCTTGTCGATGCCTGAAAGGTCGCTCTTGAGCTGCTGAATGCGAACACCACCGCCTGCGCCAGCGATGTAAACCTTGTCGTCATCGTCAAAGAAAAGACCTGTGTCGTGGTGCAATTCGTTGAGGTCCATTACCTTATCCCACTTGCCAGCAGGATCTGTGGCAGAGTAGATGTAAGTCTTTTGCGGACGATTTGTTGCGAAGAAAACATAGAACTTTCCGTTGTGATAGCGTAGAGAAGTAGCCCACTGACCAGCGCCATATACATCGCTTGCCTTGAGGTCTGGGTCGTAGGTGAGGTCGTAGGCAGGAGAATCCTTTATCTCAGGCACAACGTATGAAATGATCTTCCAGTTCACGAGGTCTGTTGACTTCATGATAGGCACGCCCGGGAAGAGGTGCATCGTTGTGCTGACCATATAATAGTCTGAACCGACGCGAATGACATCAATGTCAGGTACATCGGAATAAACGGTTGGAGTCTGTCTCGCCAATGGGTTCTGCTGTGCATTCACTGGAGTGCAGCAGAGCAATGCAACGAGGAAAAGGATAGAAGAATAAAGGGTTTTCATAGGTTATTGGTTTGTTTTCGCTGCAAAATTAAAGGATTTCAATGAAAAAAGCAAGTTTTTAGCTGCTTTTCTAAAAACTTGCTTCTATGAAGGATGAAATTTCCATTTATCTCATCCTCTTATTTACTTCCCAAATAGAGGAAAATCATACCTACGAGAACGAGGAAAAGGTCGAAGGCTTTCGCTTTGAGATTGCGTTCGTGGAATAGCCATGCGCCAAAGAGGAAGCTGACGATTACACTGCTTCGGCGAATCATTGACACTACGCTGATCATTGCTTCCGGCAGACTCAATGCGTAGAAATAGACGAAGTCGGCTATGGAGAGTGTTATGCTCACGATGATTATAGACCAACGCCATTCGAACTTCATGCTTGGAGTGTGCTTACCGTCTGAGGATGAACGGTTTAGAAGCAATGCAGCAACACCCATCATTAGGCACTGGTAGATGTTGAACCACGACTGGACAAGCATTCTATCGCAACCGACACCGCCTGATTCAGCGGGTGCAAGGATGTATTTGTCCCACATTCCGCTGACAGCTCCGAGCATACTTGCCGCAACTGCCGCCCATATCCATTTGTTGTACTTGAAATTGATGCCTTCCTTCTTGCCGCTGTTCTTCAGCATATAGAATGAAACGACGGCGAAGAACACACCGATCCATTGCATCAGGTTCAGTCGTTCGCCGAAGACAGCGAAGGCTCCGATGAGTACCATCACAGGGCGAGTGGCGTTGATCGGTCCGACAATGGTCAGCGGAAGATGCTTCATTGCGAAATATCCTAACAGCCAAGAACTCAGCACGATACAGCTCTTTATCAGTACATAGAAATGCTGGTTCCAACCATCTACTGCGACGTGGAAGATGGAACCGTCGAGTACATTGGTGAATGCCGACAGCAAGATGAATGGAAGGAAGATGATGGAAGAGAAAAGCGTGTTCAGGAAAAGAACCATAACGACGGAATTGTCTATCAAAGCACGCTTTTTCGCCGTATCATAGCAGCCAAGGAGTGCTGCGGAAAGGAATGCAAGAATTAGCCACATCTTATTAAATCTTAGACCCCTCAAGCTCCCCCAAGGGGAGATGTTAATAGCTTTGTGGGATATTAAGTGTTTAGTGTTAAGTGTTAGTTTCGGCCTCCAAATCAATTAAAATTCCCCCTTTGGGGGTTAGGGGGTCTTTATCCGGCTGCAAAGTTACGAATAAGTGAGTGAAAAGCAAAAGAAAGACTCGTTTTTCTTTTGTTTTTCCGAGCGTAAGTAATTTAGACGAAGTCAAAGTAACAAAACTTACGGATTTAAATAAATAATGTAAAAGAAAAGAAAATTTGTATATTTCTTTGTTGATTTATTTTTTATTTGTAACTTTGGCAAGCCTAAATTACTCTCGTTCGGAAATAAAAATAAAAGTTTTTGGACTTTTATTTTGTATTTCTCTCACTTATTTGTAATTTTGCAACCAATATTTAAACACATTTAACCATGACACTAACACAAGTTTCTGTATTTATTGAGAACAAGCCTGGCAGAACAGGCGAAGTTATTAAGATTCTCGCTGAGAATAACATCAATGTGTTGGCATTCTCGCAGTCTGATGGTAAGGACTTCGGTATCTTCCGCCTCATCGTTAATGAGGTGGCTAAGGCTGTTACCGTACTCAAGGACGCAAGTCTTGCTGTAATGACAACAGAGGTTTTCGCCATTGAATGTCCTAACACTACAGGTTCTCTCGCAAAGATTCTCACAGACCTTGCTGAGAACGAGATTTCAATCGACTATATGTATGCCTTCCAGTATGAGAACCTCTCAAAGGCTATCATTCGCGCAAAGCAGATGGACGCTTGCAAGGAAGTACTTAAAAAGTGCGGTTGGGCGTAGATGTGAATGCGTAATGCGTAATGCGTAATTCGTAATGGAACTGAAAGACTTCTTCAAGAACGACCGCTTTGCCGCTGATGCTGGCTGCGAACTGCAGGAAATATCCGACGGCTATGCGGTGGCTACGATGACTGTTGGCAAACAACATCTCAATGCTGGTGGTGTTTGCCAAGGCGGTGCCATGTTCACTCTCGCCGACCTCGCCTTCGCTGCCGCTGTGAACAGTCACGGACAGCTCACATTCTCCATAAACAGCACGATAAACATCTTCTCATCTGCCATGGAAGGCGATGTGCTGACGGCTATGGCAAAGGAGGAAGTGAACCATCCGAAGATACCGTTCTGCGAGGTTAAGATAACCAATCAGGACGGCAAACTGATAGCGTCATTCATCGGGCAAGCGTACCGCAAGAATCAAGTAATAGACCCCTCCCGCCTCCCCACAAGGGAGGAGTCAAAGCCAAATGAGGGATGATTCCATCCAAGAGCACAAATAATGACTATAAACAATATGAAAATTTCAGACTCCGCTCGCAATGAATCCTCCCCCTGTGGGGGAGTTAGAGGGGGTCGTATCTCTCTCCTACAAACTGATATAGTATGGGCTGATCCCGCTGCCAATCAGAAGATTGCAGAGGAGATGATGCTCAAAGCAGAAAAGAGCGACATCTATGTGCTGCCGGAGATGTTCTCCACAGGCTTTGCCACTCAGCCTCAGGGCATCGCGGAAGTGGTTACTGTTCCCGACGCTTCTCCGTCGGGCATACCTACCTGCGGCACTCTGGAATGGATGAAGCGCATGGCGGATAAGCTCGATGCTGCCGTCTGCGGTTCCGTTGCTGTTTGCGAAGAAAAGCCTTCTTCTATTCTGGACTCCCCTCCTGTGGAGGGGTTGGGGGAGGTCGGTAAATCATTCTTCAACCGTTTCTACTTCGTGAAACCTGGTGGCGAGGTCTCAGTCTATAACAAGAAGCACCTCTTCACCTACGGCGGCGAGCACCTCCGCTTCACTGCTGGCGAGGAGCCTCTGCGCGTGGAATGGCGCGGCCTTATATATAATATATGTATATGCTACGACCTCCGCTTCCCGATTTGGTCGCGCAACACAAAGGAGAATCCTTACGATGTGCAGATATATGTGGCAAGTTGGCCTGACTCTCGTCGCGCTCCATGGGATGCTCTCCTTCGTGCTCGTGCCATTGAGAACCAGTGCTTCGTGGCTGCCGTGAATCGCGTTGGTAGCGATCCTTCATGCCATTACAACGGCGGTTCGTGCCTAATAGATGCTTACGGCAATACAGTGGCAGCGTGCGAAGACAACAAGGCAGAAGCCGTAACCGTAGAACTGGACATTGAAAGGCTGAGGAAGTTCAGGGAGAAGTTCCCAGTGCTGATGGATGGGGATACCCCCTAGCCCCCCAAGGGGGAACTTTTAATTGGTTCTTTCGCTGAGGAATTGAGGCGAACAAATCTTGAGGGGGTCAAAATTGTAAATTGTAAATCCGTAAATTGTAAATGAAAAAGATATTACTATTAGGTGACGAGGCTATTGCCTTGGGAGCTATCAATGCCGGACTCTCTGGCGTTTATGCTTACCCGGGAACGCCTTCTACGGAAGTCACCGAATACATCCAGAAGAATCCTGTTGCCAAAGAGCGCCACATCCATTCTCGCTGGAGCACAAACGAGAAGACTGCCATGGAGGCGGCTCTCGGTATGTCGTACATGGGCAAACGCGCCATGGTGTGCATGAAGCATGTGGGCTTGAATGTCTGCATGGATCCGTTCGTGAACTCAGGAATGACTGGCGTTAACGGCGGCGTGGTAGTGCTCGTTGCCGACGATCCTTCGATGCACTCCTCTCAGGATGAGCAGGACTCTCGCTATCTCGGTGCGTTCGCAATGATTCCTGTCCTTGAGCCAAGCACACAGCAGGAGGCTTACGACATGATGGCTTACGCCTTCGACCTCAGCGAGAAGCAGAAGACGCCTGTCCTTATGCGCGTCGTTACCCGTATGGCACACTCTCGCGCCGTTGTGGAAGTAGCTGAAGAGGCTCGTCCACAAAACGAGATGAACTTCAATTCAGAGGCGAAAGACTGGGTGCTTCTTCCGGGAAATGCTCGCAGAAAGAACGATATCCTCTGCGCGAAACAGGCTGATTTTGAGGAAGAAAGCATGTCTGCCGGTTGGAATAAGGTAGAGGCTGGCGGCGTAAATCTCGGCATCGTCTGCTCGGGCATTGCGTACAACTATGTGAAGGAAGTGCTCGCTGCCGATGAGACTCTTGCCGACCAATGCTATGTATTGAAGATTTCGCAATATCCACTTCCAAAGGAAACCATCGCTACGATGTGCGGCCATTGCGCCAATGTGCTCGTAATAGAAGACGGTCAGCCGTTCATTGAGGAGAAGATGGTGGGCTTGCTTCCACAGGCTGAATGGGAAATCTGCGGCCGTTTGACTGGTCATCTGCCACGCACAGGCGAGCTCACTCCGGACTCTGTAGCAGAAGGCATCAAGAGATGTCTCGCGGAAGTCATGGAACTCGAATACGAGCCAACAGCGCCAGAGACCGTTCCTCAGATCGTTGCCCCTCGTCCACCAGCACTTTGTCAGGGTTGTGGTCACCGCAGCGTATATGAAGCGCTGAATCTCGTCATTGCGGAATACGAGAACGCACGCGTGTTCGGCGACATCGGCTGCTACACTCTTGGCTTCCTCCCACCGTTCCGCACGCTGAGCAGCTGTGTTGATATGGGCGCAAGTATCACGATGGCAAAGGGTGCTGCCGACGCTGGTTTGCATCCATCGGTTGCTGTCATAGGCGATTCCACCTTCACTCACAGCGGCATGACCGGTCTCCTTGATGCGATCAACGAGAACGCCAACATCACAGTCGTCATTTCCGACAACCTCACGACAGCCATGACAGGCGGTCAGGACTCTGCGGGACTCAACAAATACGAGCAGATATGCATCGGTCTCGGTGCCGATCCAGCCCATGTTCGCGTGGTTGTTCCGCTGCCAAAGAACATGGATGAGATCACCCAAGTCATCCGTGAGGAGATTGAATACAATGGTGTCAGCATAATCATTCCACGAAGGGAATGTTTGCAGACCCTCGCTCGTCATCTTAAAGAAAAGAAGAACAAATGAAACTCGATATAATTCTCGCTGGAGTAGGCGGCCAAGGCATCCTCTCCGTAGCAACGATAATAGGTGAAGCGGCCATGAACGAAGGTTGGCAGATAAAGCAGGCTGAGGTTCACGGCATGAGTCAGCGTGGTGGTGATGTGCAGAGCAATCTTCGCATCAGTGACCAGACAATCCATAGCGACCTCATTCCGTTGGGAAAGGCTGATGTGATCATCTCGCTCGAACCGATGGAAGCCCTCCGCTATCTGCCTTACCTGAACAAGGAAACGGGCTGGATAATCACCTCTTCCACTCCTTTCGTGAACATCAACAACTATCCTGCCGCCGAACAACTTGATGCGGAATACGAGAAACTCCCTCGCGTGGTGCGCATTGATGTCGAGAAGCTTGCCAAGGACAACGGCTCTCCGCGTTCAGCGAATGTTGTCTTGCTCGGTGCGGCGCAGAAGGCGTTAGGCATTGAATACCAGAAACTTGAGGATGCCGTTCGTCGTGTATTCGCCCGTAAGGGTGAGGCTGTTGTCGAGGCTAATGTTAACGCGCTGAAGGTTGGACTTGAAAATTCATAACAAGCCTCTCCCCCTTTACCCCCTCCCCGATTATGGGGAGGGGGAAGAATTACACTCCAAGGATGAGGCAATAATACCAATAGTAATTAATATAGTGATATAAATCTCTCCCAACAAAGCATATCACTCCCCCTCCCCTGATTCGGGGAGGGGGCTGGGGGGAGAGGCTTTTTCCATGAAAATATTCTCAGAAGAGCTCGTGGCAAAGACTGCCGAAGAGCTTCATATCACAGACATATCGAACGCTACCATCGGAGAGGTGCTGATACTGGCGCAGACCCTTGAGCAGCGTACGGGCATACCGTTCATCCGTATGGACCAAGGTTCGCCGGGCTTGCCTGCCAACATGATCGGTCGTCAGGCGGAGAAAGACGCCATCGACCGTGGCGTAGGGCAGCACTACCCAGCCGCTGCGGGCATTCCGGAGCTGAAGAATGCTACGGAGAAGTTCATCAAGGCGTTCCTCAATCTCGACATCCCTGCCGCCTGCTGTCTGCCTACTACGGGCAGCGTGGCAGCGTCGTTCGGCTCGTTTGTCATCACTACGCAGCTCGATCCGAAGAAGAACAAGGTGCTCTTCATCGACCCAGGCTTCCCAATCCAGAAGTCACAGCTCCGCATCATCGGTGCCGACTGGGAGGAGTTCGACATCCATGACCACCGTGGCGACCGTCTTCAGGCTAAGCTTGAGCCTATACTTGCCAAGGGCGACATCGCTGCTATCGTCTATTCCAACCCAAACAATCCAGCCTGGATTTGCCTGGAGGAAGACGAACTTAAGACCATCGGACAGCTTGCCACCAAGTATGATGTCATCGTGCTTGAGGACCTTGCCTATTTCTGCATGGACTATCGTCGCCAGCTCGGCCATCCTTTCGAGCCGCCATACCCACCGACAGTTGCCCGCTACACCGACAACTATATCCTGATGCTCTCGTCATCGAAGATCTTCTCTTACGCCGGACAGCGTGCTGCCGTAGCCTGCGTATCGCCAAAGCTCTTCGACCGCCAGTACCCAACGCTTGCCGAGCGCTATCACGATGCCGGTCATTTCGGCACGACATTCATCGCCTCTGTCATGTACATGATAACCAGTGGAGTAACCCATTCCACACAGTTTGGCATGGCGGCAATGTACGAGGCGGCAGTGAAGGGCGAGATAGACTTCGTGGAGGACACTCGCGAGTATCAGATCCGCGCCAAGCGAATGCTCGACATCTTCAAGAAGCACGGCTTCACAATGCCATACGATGCCGACCCAACCGAGGGATCCGTGGAAGGCGGCTTCTTCTTCACGCTCAGCTATCCGGGCATGACCGGCGGCGAACTCATGAAGGAACTGCTCCATTACGGCGTATCAGCAATCTCACTCTCCACCACCGGCTCCGACCAACAGGGCATCCGCGGCTGCACATCCCGTATGCGTGAGGAGCTTTACCCTATCCTCGACGAGCGCATGAAGGCGTTCAAAAATGACCACTAGAAGCCTCTCCCCCCTTACCCCCTCCCCGATTATGGGGAGGGGGAGGAATTACACTTGCATGGTGTTCTTACTGGAGAAGAGGTAATTCAATTACATAGAAATCAGTTTTTTAAATACTAAGTGATATAATTTCCTCCCACAAAACATATCACTCCCCCTCCCCTGATTCGGGGAGGGGGCTGGGGGGAGAGGCTTATATGTATTTCAACGAATCCCGCGAGTGCATGTCTCGCGAAGCCCTTAAAAAGCTCCAGAGCGAGCAACTCGTAAAGATCGTAAAGCACACTTACGACAATGTGCCTTTCTACCGTGAACGCATGGACAAGGCTGGTGTGAAACCTGAGGACATCAAGTCTATCGACGACATCGTGAAGCTACCTTTCACCACAAAGCAGGACCTTCGCGACAACTATCCTGACGGACTCTTCGCCGTGCCACGCAAGGAGATCGTGCGCCTCCACGCTTCTTCCGGCACTACAGGAAAGCCTATCGTGGCAGGCTACACTAAGCATGATGTTGACAACTGGGCAGAGGGCGTGGCTCGCTGCATGGTTGCCTGGGGCGGTTCTGCCGACGACACCATCCAGGTAAGCTACGGCTACGGACTCTTCACAGGCGGTCTCGGTGCTCACGACGGCGCATCTCTCCTCGGTGCTACCGTTCTTCCTACGAGTGCCGGAAACACAGCGAAGCAGATCATGCTCATGCAGGACATTCAGACTACAGGTCTCTGCTGCACACCTTCCTACGCCCTCTATCTAGCCGAGGAAATCGAGAAGCTCGGCGTTCGCGACAATATCAAGTTGAAGTTCGGCGGCTTCGGTGCTGAACCATGGACAGAGAACATGCGAAAGGAGCTTGAGGAGAAGCTTGGCATCAAGGCTTACGACCTCTACGGACTCACCGAGATCTCTGGTCCTGGCGTTGGTGGTGAGTGCGAATACCAGGACGGCACACACCTCTGGGAAGACATGTTCTACCCTGAAATCATCGACCCAGTCACTGGCGAGCAACTTCCAGAAGGCACGGAAGGCGAACTCGTGTTCACCACTCTCGACAAGTGGGGCATGCCAATGATTCGCTACCGCACACGCGACCTCACCCACCTCAACTACGAGAAGTGTCGCTGCGGACGTACAGCTGTGCGCATGGGACGAATCCTTGGTCGTACGGACGACATGCTCATCATCCGCGGTGTCAACGTGTTCCCATCACAGGTTGAGAGCGTGCTCCTTGAGTTCCCAGAGTTCCAGGCACAGTACTTCATCACCGTCGATCGCGTGAACAATGTTGACACCTTCGACATCGACGTAGAGCTCCGTCCAGAATACTACTCTGACGACATGAACGTCATGCTCCAGTACAAGAGCAAGCTCCGCGACCGACTCCTCAGCGTCATCGGCATCAAACCGTCCATCCACATCGCCGAGCCGAACAGCATCGAGCGTTCGCAAGGCAAGGCAAAGCACGTCAACGACAAGCGAAAACTGAAGTAGATAAAACGAAAAAACCGAAAGCCAGAAATGACTTTCGGTTTTATTTTGGTTTCTTTCGGTGTTCAAATCTTACAGATTGAACTTGTCGTCCTTTATCTCGATGATCTGTTGTTTTTTGTCGTAGAACTCATACTGGAGGAAACCGAGCTTCTGCGATGGCACGACCTTCAGACCGAAGCCGTAGCGGAACTTCCACTTCAACTTCTGGCTGTAGATGCCTTGGTTGATGTACGCATAGACGTATGGGTGGACATGGAGCGAAATCTTCTTCATGCCTGCCTGTTTTACGAGCTTCTCAAGGAGGCGCTCAAGCTGTTCCACGAAAAGCACACTCGAACGCACGGTTCCCTTGCCCATACATGTAGGGCATGTCTCGTCAACATTCACATCCGTAGCCGGACGGACGCGCTGGCGAGTAATCTGCATCAAACCGAACTTACTGAGTGGCAAGACGTTATGACGTGCGCGATCCTGCTGCATATTCTTGCACATGCGCTCGTAAAGGAGCTGGCGGTCTTCGGCAAGCTTCATGTCGATGAAGTCGATGATGATGATGCCGCCCATGTCTCGCAGGCGGAACTGACGCGCAAGTTCATCGGCTGCACCGAGGTTCACTTCCAGTGCGTTAGCCTCCTGGCCGTTCTCCGAGCGTGTACGGTTTCCGCTGTTCACATCGACGACGTGCATAGCCTCCGTATGTTCTATGATGAGATAGGCTCCGTGCTTGTAGTTGACGATCTTTCCGAAGCTCGACTTTATCTGCTTCGTGACGTCGTAGGCATCGAATATAGGCAGGTTGCCGGTGTATCTCTTCACGATCTCAACCTTCTCTGGGGCAATCATCTGTACGTATTCCCTTACTTCCCCGAGCACCTGGTCGTCGTTGACGAAGATGTTCTCGTAGGATGGGTTGAACAAGTCGCGAAGCATTCCTACCACGCGGCTCTGCTCCTCGACTACGAGTTCAGGGCGCTGTGTGGATGTACGCACCTTGTTTAGGGCGTCTTCCCAACGCTTCATGAGTATCTTCAACTCGCTCTCCAGCTCTTCTGCTTCCTTTCCTTCAGCAACTGTACGTATGATGACGCCTACGTTCTTCGGCTTCACGCGGCTGACTATCTGCTTCAGTCGTGCCTTTTCCTCGCCCTTGCGTATCTTGGCTGATATTGACACCTTCTCTCCGAAAGGCACGAGCACCATATAGCGTCCGGCGAACGATAGCTCACCGGTGAGGCGCGGACCCTTGGTAGAGATAGGCTCCTTGACGATCTGTACGAGCACTTCCTGTCCCACCTTCAGCACGTTCTGTACGCTTCCGTCCTTTGGGAGGTCGGGCAATCGCTGGGCGCGCTCGAAAGGATAGAGCTTCTGGCGGTCGCTTTCCACCTGCTTGAGATATTTCTCGAACGAAGCGAACTGCGGACCGAGGTCGAGGTAGTGAAGGAAAGCGTCGCGCTCGTAGCCCACATCGACGAAGCACGCGTTGAGCCCAGGCATGATCTTCTTCACCTTTGCCACATAGACATTGCCCACGGAGAAGTTCTGTGAGCGAGGCTCCTTCTGGTATTCCACCAGCTTCTTGTCCTCAAGCAGGGCTATGGAGATGTCTTGCGGTTGGGCATCAATTATTATTTCACTTGTCATATATTGGTCGTTTGGGAATTAAAAAAGGAGCAAAGAGATAGCATAGAATGCTTTTCCTCCTTACTCCTTTTTGATGATTTAAATGCGCGAGACTTACTTTCTGCTCTTGTGGCGATTCTTGCGAAGTCTCTTCTTGCGCTTGTGAGTAGCCATCTTGTGGCCCTTCTTTTTCTTACCGTTTGGCATAGTTGTATAGTTTTTAGTTATTGTTTATCTTGAGAATGCAATTGCGGCGATTACTTGTTCATCTGCTCAACAAACGACTTTGCAGGCTTGAATGTTGGGAAGTCGTGAGCAGGAATTACCACGCTTGTGTTCTTTGAAATGTTGCGTGCGAGCTTTTCAGCGCGACGCTTTACTACGAAAGTGCCGAAGCCGCGGAGGAAGATGTCCTCCTTGCCCTCTGACATTGCCTTCTTGATAACAGTCATGAAGGCTTCTACAGAAGCAGTAGCGTCAACTTTTGAGATGCCAGTTTCAGCTACGATTGCATTAATTACATCAGCTTTTGTCATATCTTTTATTATTCTTTTATTATTTTTAATATAGGGGAATCTGGCCGTTTTTGGACGAATTCGGCTGCAAAGTTACTATTTTTTAATTAGTTACGAAAATTTTTACCGTGTTTTTTCAACAATTTTCTCAAAAAGTTCAATTTCTTGATTTTGCGCCACATTTATATAATACGCGTACAATTTTATATTTTTAACTTTGCGGTCACTTACAACTATAAAACCAAACTAAAGTGTTATCATTTGTTCTTTGTATAGTAGCCTTGGTATTGGGCTACGTCTTCTACGGTCGCTTCGTTGAGAAGGCGATAGGCATCGACGCCAACAATGCGATGCCTTGTGACACCAAGCGTGACGGCATAGACTTCGTGCCGATGAACCCTTGGAAGGTTTATCTCATTCAGTTCCTGAACATCGCTGGCACAGGTCCTATCTTCGGTGCCATCATGGGTATTCTCTTCGGTCCGGCTGCCTACATCTGGATAGTGCTGGGCTGTATCTTTGCCGGTTCGATGCACGACTTCATGAGCGCGATGATCTCTTTGAGAGACGGTGGCGCGAGCTTGCCGGAACAGATCACGAAGAGTCTCGGCAAGAACGTCGGCATGGTGATGCGCCTCGTGACTATGGTGCTTCTCATCATGGTTGTTGCCGTTTTCGTGAGCACACCTGCGTCTTTGCTCTCAAGTCTCACGAGCGGTTGGGGAATGTTCGAGCAGTTTGCAGCGATGGTTGGTGTTGAAGACCAGGCGGCAGCTTGTGTCCTCTTCTGGACAATCATCATCTTTGCCTATTATCTCCTCGCCACATTGCTCCCTATCTCAGCCCTCATTGGCAAGATCTACCCGATCTTCGGTGCTGCCTTGCTCATCATGGCTGTTGGCGTAGGCTTCGGAATATTCTTCCAAAGCGGACTCGAAGGCACTACCTGGATGCCTGAACTTACGGATGCCTTCCAGAACCATCATCCAAAGGGCACTCCACTCTTCCCTATGCTCTGTATAACAATAGCTTGCGGTGCAATCAGTGGTTTCCACGCTACTCAGAGCCCGCTCATGATTCGCTGTACACAGAACGAGAAGCATGTGCGCCCTGTGTTCTACGGAGCCATGATCACTGAAGGCGTTGTGGCACTCATCTGGGCTGCCGCTGCCATCAAATACACTGGAAGCTACGAGGGACTTTGGAATGAGATGAACAACAACCCAGCCATCATCGTGAACGCTATCTGTCACGATTGGATGGGACAAGTGGGCGCCGTACTCGCTATCCTTGGCGTTGTAGCAGCCCCTGTCACAACAGGTGATACTGCACTCCGCAGCGCCCGCCTCATCACGGCAGACTTCCTGAACTACAAGCAGGACAAGATCTTCAACCGTCTGGCTATAGCGCTTCCTCTCGCTGCCATCGTGATCTTCCTCATGAACATCGACTTCAGTATCCTCTGGCGCTATTTCGGATGGATCAACCAAACCCTCGCCGTGTTTACTTTATGGGGCATAACAGTCTGGATGTCAAAGAATAACCGCAATATCTACATCTCTCTCATTCCGGCTCTGTTCATGACTTTCACATGCACAAGCTTCATCTTGGTTTGTCCACAGGCACAAGGCGGTTTCGGCATCCCTGAATGGATCGGACTTTCGGTAGGCGCAGTAGCAAGCATCGTTTGCGGCGTTTTGTTCTTCAAGAGCCACAATGCCAAATAGTACATAGGGTCTATCAAGGCACCATTTTGTTTCTCTAATCCAAAAAAAGTTGCTGATAATTTGCTGAATAGAAAGTTTTTAGTAATTTTGCACCTTGAAAGAAAATGTTTTACACGAGAACTTCCTGGAAGCTTCTCACAAATCTTTATAACGATGAAAAAGGTATTACTTATTATCGCCATCATGTTCGCAGGCATCAGCTCTGCAATGGCACAGACAGAAAAGGGCGAGATGGGCGCAGGCCTCAATCTCCTTTATGGTACAGAAGTGAAGAACCTTGGCGTTGGCGCTAAGTTCCGTTACAGCCTCAGCGACGAACTCCGTGCAGAAGCAGCTGTTGACTACCTCTTCAAGCACAACCACTCTTCAATGTACGACGTAAACGTCAACTTCGAGTATCTCCTTCCAGTAGAGAGCGCAGACATCATCACTTACCCAATCCTTGGTGTTGGTTTCGGTAGCAAGCATTATTGCCATATTAATGCTGTTGAATTGAATAGCGGTAAGCCAGTTCTCTTGGACAAGAAGCAGAACAAGGGCATCGTAGGCATCAACGCAGGTTGGGGTGCTGAATATGCAATCACAGACAAGGCTTCCATTACTCTTGAGGCTCAGTACCAGTTCTTCAACCAGAACTGCACACAGCTCCTCGTAGGCGTTGGTCTTGTACACAAGTTCTAATCCTCCGCAAAGATATAGGATAAATAAAAACAGGCTACGGGTTTCACTATAACCCATAGCCTGTTTTTTTGTCATTACTCAGTAGTCAAGAGAGACTAATCCAAGATGGCAGCGTCGAGAGCTATCTTCATCATTTCCTTGAAGTTCTTCTGGCGCTCCTCAGGAGTTGTTACGGCATCCTCTACGAAAGAGTCAGAGATGGTGAGAAGGCATGCTGCGTTCTTGCCGCAAGTGCGAGCGTTTGCGAAGAGTGCAAAGCTTTCCATTTCCACTGCTACACAGCCTTTTGCGTGAATGTCCTCAAGATAATCGTCGCTCTCACGGTAGAATACGTCCGAAGAGTGGATGAGACCCTGCTGGAGAGGTATGCCAAGCTGCTCTGCAACGCCTACGATCTTGTCGTTAAGAGCGATGGAAGGGTAGGTGATATCCTTTTCGTAACCGCACTGAGTGCGTGCGTATGAACTTTCGCTGTAAGCGCCGTTGGCAAGAACAACGTCGTAAACGTGGAGATTCTTCACGTATGAACCGGCAGAACCAATTCGGATGATGTTCTCAACGCCATATTCCTTGTAGAGTTCGTATGAGTAAATGCCGATGGAAGGCATACCCATACCACTTGCCATTACAGAAACAGGCTTACCCTTCCAAGTGCCGGTATAGCCCTGGATGCCACGAACATTATTTACAAGCTTTGGATTTTCAAGGAAAGTCTCTGCGATAAACTGAGCTCTCAGTGGATCGCCAGGCATAAGAACGGTCTTGGCGATTTCCCCAACTTGGGCTTCATTGTGTGGTGTTGCCATAGTAAAATTGTTAGATTTTTTGTCGATAATATGGGGCAAAGTTAATATAATAAATTAAAATATCAGCGATAATGTGTTAATTTTTTCTATTTTTCTGCTCAAATAACGCATAAAGTGCTAACTTTGCAGAAAATATCACGTAAGTGTCAATACATTTTAACCTATTATGAAAAGAATAATTTTATGTTTCTTGATGGCTGCTATCATGCAGACTATCTCAGCACAGGAATGTGCAAAATGTGAAAATTGTAAGAAAGACAATACTGAATGTTGTGATTCAGTGGTGAAGACTTCAGGTCATGTGGCTTTCTGTGGACTTCAGAAGATTCTCGAACAGAAGACTTCCGACAAGGTGAAAGAACTCCTGAAGAACTGGAACTACGAGGTTGTGCTCGGCGGTGCCAATGCTGGTGTCTATAAGTTCGGTAAGGTGAACTACAACGGCAACTGGGCTTTCTTCCCAAACGAGACATGGGCAGGCGTTGAATATACTGTGACAGCCAATGGCGTGACATCAGTGAAGTGGATGTTCTCAAGCAAGGAGTGCTACGAGAAGTTCCTCAAGGACATCGAGGCTAAGGGATGGGTTAAGGAGAATTCTGGCGACAAAGGTCAGTCTTTCCAGACTACTTTCCGCAACGGCACACGCGAATTCGTAACCGTTGACGCCTTCTCTTATGGCATCTATTCAATCATATACCAGGTTTACGCATTGCTCTAACACCTGTAAAAATCAAGAGGTTTTGTGGACACATAGCCCGCAAAACCTCTTTTTGGTAATACATTCTACAACGATTTAAATGAACAATCCATAATATGAACGCAATTCATACAGAAAAAGCGCCTGCTGCTATCGGTCCTTACAGCCAGGCTATCGAAGTAAACGGTTTTGTATATACATCAGGCCAGCTTCCAGTTGACCCTGCTACTGGCGAATTTGCCCCGGGCGGTATCAAGGAGCAGACCCGTCAGTCGCTCACAAACGTGAAGAACATTCTCGAACAGGCTGGAACTGACATGAGCAAGGTTATCAAGACAACAGTCTTCCTCAACGATATGAACGATTTCGCTGCAATGAATGAGGTCTATGCAGAGTTCTTCCAGCAGCCTTATCCTGCACGCTCAGCAGTGGCTGTAGAGAAACTTCCAAAGGCTGCACTCGTGGAGATTGAGGTTGTTGCTGCGAAGTAAGCTTGAACTAAATAAATCAAAATGAAGATATTTGCAATAGGAATGAACTACCTTCTGCACAATAAAGAGCTGGAAGGTGCGTTATATAAACCAGAAGAGCCCGTTATTTTCCTGAAAGCGGACTCTTCTCTGCTGATGAACCGCAAGCCGTTTTTCCTGCCTGACCATCTCGGACAGATCGACTACGAAACGGAAATTGTGGTTCGCATAAATCGTGTTGGCAAGACGATAGCGCAGAAGTTTGCCCATCGTTACTATGATGCAGTGACTGTCGGCATCGACTTCACTGCACGCGATTTGCAGAAGAAACTCCGTTCCGAGGGCAAGCCTTGGGATTTATGCAAGGGATTTGATGGCGCTGCTGCCATTGGCGAATGGATTCCAAAGGATGAATTTGCCGATATGCAGAACCTGAACTTCCATCTTGACATAAACGGACAGACTGTTCAGCAGGGCAATACGAGCGACATGCTCTACAAGATTGACGAGATTATCAGTTACATCAGTCAGTTCTACACCCTCAAAACTGGCGATATCCTCTATACAGGCACACCTGTTGGCGTCGGTCCAGTGCAGATAAACGACCATCTTGAAGGATACTTGGAAGACCGAAAGGTGATGGATTTCAAGGTGAAATAGCTGCGCAAAATAGTAAATTGTAAATCATAAATCTGTAAATGAACAGGCTATTGCACATATTATTGCTTCTCGCACTCGCAATTTCTGTGAGTGCTGGGGATAATATTGTGTATCAGCAGTTCTTCAATTTGGGCAAATCGGAGTTGAAGGTTGACTCTGTTTTGCCTGAATTTACGCATATCATTGACCTTCCGGGCAATTTCAATGACTCTGTTTACACCGTACAACTTGTTTATCCTGAGTTTTCGGAGATGAGCAAGCGTGAGAGAGAAGAGTGCAAGAGAATAATGGGTTCTTCCGATTTCAGCATGGCTGAGCAGGTGGAATTCATTCCAAAACAGTCGGGATATACACTTCTTTCCGGTCTAGTACATCAGGTTGTGGTGGATAGGAAGAAGGGCAAACTGGAGGTGATGTTCGCTCCAGTAGTCACCGACGGCAAGACTTTCAAGTCGCTTTCGGACTTCATGCTCAGGGTGAAGTCAGAACCTCGCAAGTCAACGCTTCGCAAATCTGCTTCAAGAAGTGGAGCAGGGGAGGGCGTTTATGCTGACCATTCTGTTCTTTCTTCTGGAAAATGGGCGAAGATTTCGGTGAAAGAGACTGGTATTCATGCTATTACGCCTGAAGTGATAAAGAAAGCTGGCTTCTCTGACATAAGCAAAGTGAGGCTCTATGGCTATGGCGGAAACTGTCAGCCAGAGGCGCTTTCCACAGACTATCTTCGCAAGACGGACGATTTGAAGGAAGTGGCCACTTGCCTCTATAACGGAAAACTCTATTTCCATGCTCGTGGTCCTGTGCATTACAGTGATGTCTCTGCGACCCGAATCCGTAATCCATATTCTGACTATGGCTATTACTTCATTACGGACAAGAGTGAAAGTGGAAGTGAATCGCTCTGCTTCAATGATACCACGGAGTTCCTGAACCATGACAAGGCAATCCGTTCCGAGGCTGAAACCTATCATGTGTTGCATGAGAAGGATGAGTATGCTTGGTTCTGGGGTGGCAGGAACTTGTTCGAGAATACCCCGGTGGAAACGGGAAAATCACAGACTTACAGCTTCAAACTTGCCGATTATTTCAAGGAAACTGTAGGAAAGAAGTATTCTGCAAGAGTAGTTCTGACGGCCGGTAGTAAGTCTTCTTATGAGGTATTGCTCAACGATTCTGTTGTTGGAAAAGGCATTATCACTTTGGGAACATACGACGAGGGCAACTCAGCAACCGTGAATTTCACATTCACTACCGATAATCCCCGCATTGCTATCAAAGCAGTCTCAGGCGGTCCGCTCAGACTTGATTACATCGATATCTGGACTTCATCGCAGAGAATCACTCCGAGCATAGCTGGCAATAAGGTTCCGGAAGCGCAGTATGTGTATAACATAACGAACCAAGACCTTCATGCTGACCGCGATTTCGACATGGTAATCATCATTCCTACATCGCAGAAATATCGTGCTCAGGCTGATAGGTTGAAGCAGTTCCATGAACAGCATGACGGACTGAAGGTAAGGGTGGTTCCTGCCGACGAAATCTTCAATGAGTTCGGTAGCGGTACTCCGGACGCAAACGCCTATCGCCGCTACATGAAGATGCTTTACGACCGTGCGGAAAGCGCTGACAAGATGCCTAAATATCTGCTTCTTTTCGGCAATGGAGCTTTCGACAACCGTATGCTTTCAACAGAGTGGAGAACAGCAAATCCTGATGATTATCTCCTTTGTTTCGAAAGCGAAAACTCGTTTAGCGAGGTAAGATCATACGCTAACGACGGCTTCTTCTGTCTTTTGGACGAAGGAGAAGGCGCAAGGCAAACCTCTGCTGACCGTGAGGATATTGGTGTCGGTAGATTGCCTGTCACTTCTGCTGCGGAGGCAAAGATTGTTGTTGACAAGATCATTTCGTATGCAGAAAACAGGAACGCTGGCAGTTGGCAGAACAATGTCGTTATTCTTGGTGACGATGGCGATAAGAACAGGCACATGGCTGATGCCGAATCAGTGGCACAAGCCTTGGAAGATGTCACTTCGGATGTCTATTTAAAGCGCGTGATGTGGGACACTTTCAAGCGCGAATCCTCATCTACGGGCAATACTTATCCCGAGATAGAGAAGATCGTTAAAGAGCAACAGGAGTCGGGCGCACTCATCATAAACTATAGTGGACATGGACGTGATGACATGCTTTCGCACGAATCTGTAATCCTCCTCAAGGACTTTGAAAACTATCGCAACGAGAATCTTTCGTTCTGGATTACGGCGGCTTGTGGCGTTACTCCTTTCGACCATCGCATAAACCATTTCGGAAATGTCTCTCTCCTGAATGAACATGGCGGTTGCATTGGCTTCTATGGAACGAAAAATTCCGTTTATCCAACAGAGAACCGTGCGATAAACTCCGCTTTCATGCAAGCACTCTTTACTAGGGTCAACGGCGAATATGTTACTCTTGGTGAGGCTCAGAGATTGGCAAAGAACAAACTCGTGTCGCAGAACAAGGACCTTACGGAGAATAAACTGCAATATGTGCTCCTTGGCGACCCGGCATTGAAACTGAATATACCTGAGCAGAAGGTCGTCATAGATAGCATAAACGGCAAGAGCCTTGCTAACACCGATGCTCTTATCAACATGAAGGCGGCAAGTATTGCTACTGTCAGTGGTCATGTCGAGAACAATGGCGCTAAGGACGAGGCGTTCTCTGGAATAGCTACAATCGTTGTTCGCGATGCTGTGAAGAAGATTGTTTGCCGAATGAATGACGAGGCTTCTGCGGATACGGCTTTCGTTTATTACGATCGCCCTTCCGTCATATATAAAGGAAACACTTCGGTAAAGAACGGAAAGTTCTCTTTCGTGTTTGCGGTTCCAAAGGATATCGAATACTCTGGAGCGTCAGGACTGATTAATGTTGTTGCTGTTGACAACACCACTTTCAAGGCGGCTCATGGACATAGCTATCAGTTCGAGGCCTCGGAAACGGAAGATGTTTATACGGATTCCATTGGTCCTTCGCTATATTGCTATCTCAATTCGCCTTCTTTCCAGAATGGCGGTACTGTGAATCCAACGCCTTTCTTCTATGCGGAGATCAGTGACAAGGACGGAATAAACACCTCGGGAGGTTCGTATGGTCATGACATGCAACTCGTCATAGACGATGATGTTAATAAGACTTTCGTTCTGAACGACAATTTCACTTTTGAGCTCGGCGATTACACAAAGGGAACTACATACTATTCTCTGCCTACATTGGCACCAGGCAAGCATACACTTCGTTTCCGTGCGTGGGATATCCTTAACAATTCCTCAACTACGACGCTGACTTTCAATGTTACGAACGCCATAAAACCTGATCTGCAAGACATCTATTGCACTAAGAACCCTGCTCGCGACAATACTTCGTTCATAATCACTCATGACAGAAAAGGCTCTGATGTGAATGCAGAAATCGAGGTTATGACAATGGCAGGCAGACCTCTTTGGCGCAAGACTGTCAGAGGTTCTTCCACATCGTCGGGTTCTTTCGTCATAGATTGGGACTTGACAACCGATGGAGGCGGCAAACTCCAGACGGGTGTTTATCTCTACCGTGTTCGACTCTCAAGCGATGGTAGCGACAGCGTTTCAAAAGCAAAGAAACTCATCATCATAAATTAGCCACCGTTCCCGGCGTTTTTCCGCCGGTTTCCAATAACCACCGTTCCCGGCGCTTTTCCGCCGGTTTCCAATAACCACCGTTCCCGAGGTGTTCGCCTCGGGCCTCAATACAGAAACAATGAAAAAGAAACTCTCTCTCCATTACGCATTGCGCATAATGCTTTCTGCTTTCTGCGTTTTGCATTCTGCATTCGTTTCAGCTCAAGATAGCAAGACTGACATCTTTAATCCGGTAAACACTTCCGTAACATCGCAGACCATCGCCCCTGACGCTCGTGCTGCTGGTATGGGTGATGTCGGTGCTGCTACCGACCCGGATGTGAACTCTCAGTTCTGGAATCCAGCGAAGTATCCGTTTGCTATCAGCAAGGCAGGCGTTGCTCTCAACTACACTCCTTGGCTCCGTCAGCTTGTTAGTGACATGGACTTGGCAACCGTTGCTGGTTACTATCGTATTGGCGATTACAGCGCTGTATCAGGTTCTCTTCGCTATTTCTCTCTCGGTGAAGTGATGACTTCTGAGGATGAAGGCGCTTATACTATCAAACCTTACGAAATGTCGCTTGACGCTTCGTACTCTTTGATGCTTAGCGAAACTTTCTCTCTCGGTGCTGGCGTGCGTTGGATATATTCTGACCTCACTTACGCCTATACTGACGACACAACTCCTGGTAGTGCGTTTGCCGCAGATCTTTCAATGTATTACAATAACTACTTTGATCTTGGTAGTCGCGAATGTCAGCTTGGTCTTGGTTTGAACATCTCGAACATTGGTAGCAAGATTAATTTCGGCGGTTCTGACTATAGTGAGTTCATCCCAACGAACCTGCGTCTTGGTTTCAATCTCATGATTCCTGTGGACGAATACAACCGCTTCTCTATTGCAGCAGATGCAAACAAACTCCTTGTTCCAACATGTCCTACTGACGACCAGTGCCGTGAGGCTCTTGGTTTGATGGAAGATGAACCTGTAACTTGGTACAACGATTATCGTCTTGAAAACTACTACAACCTCTCTTCTATATCTGGTATCTTCAAGAGCTTCAGCGATGCTCCTGGCGGTGCGAAGGAGGAACTTCAGGAGATAAACTGGAGCATTGGTGGTGAGTATGTTTATAATGACCGCTTCACGCTGCGTGCAGGTTATCATCATGAGTCGGAGAACAAGGGTAACCGTAAGTATTTCACGGTGGGTGCTGGCTTTAGAATGAGTTCTTTCACGCTTGACTGCGGTTATCTCATTGCTACGGCAAAGTCAAACCCTCTTGACCAAACCCTCCGCTTCACTCTCGGTTTCGATCTCGACGGATTGAAAGATCTCTTCAAGAGATAACACCCTCCCCCTACTCGGCGCCAATTGGCGCCGTTCCCTCATTTCCCTTCCCCATATTCGGCGCCAATTGGCGCCGCTTTCATTATTAATCTTATGAAAACATTCTTCTCCCTCGTCCTCCTTTCCCTCCTTTTCTCTTGCTCAATGCCTTCCAAGCAGCAACATTCTCCCTCACAGGAAAGGGTGGGGAAGAGTTACGTTATAGAGGCACGTTGCCCGATAACGCCTGTGAAGAATCAGGGAACAAGTTCTTCTTGCTGGATATATGCAATGCTTGCCACGATAGAAAGCAATCGCATTGCTATGGGAGATAGCGTGAACCTTTCTGCTGCTTTCTACGAGCGTATGCTTCTTGCAGAGCAGGCTGAGGCTCTTTTCATGAATCAAGGTAAAGGCGAGATAAAGGTTCGCGGCATGATACCGCACCTTATGACTTTGATTGATCGCCATGGCGCATTGATGGAAAATACTTATCATCATCATAACGAAAACCTGAACTATAAGGTGCTCGTTCGTGAGATTCAACTTATGGCAAGGAATTTTGCAAGTGGCAATAAGGGACTGGATGCTTTTAAAACGGAATTGAATTCCCTTCTTGACCGTGAGATTTCTTTCCTCCCGAAAAGACAATTTTTGCTTGGCGCCGACTACTCTCTTGAAGAGTTCGGACACAGTGTGGCTCTCTTTGGAGATTATGAGTTTCTTGGTGCCGATTATGCCTTCCCGGATCGCCGTGAAAGCGATGTTGTTAAAAGCGTTGAACCGGATTCTCTTTTGAAGATAACGGAGAAATCAATCCGTGAAGGAAAGGCCGTTTGCTGGGAAGGTGATACGTCGGAACCCGGCTACAATTGGGCTATGGGTGTTGCTGACATCAATCTTGATAGAAATACCATACTAAAGAACTACCACAAAGACATTCAGTCTTTCAAGACAACCGACGACCATTGTCTTGAAATATGTGGCATTGCTCACAACAAGGCAGGCAGAAAATTCTTTATCTGCAAGAATTCTTGGGGCAAAACGAATAAATATGATGGTTTGATGTTAATGAGTTTTGAATATTTTCTCGCTAAAACTATCCTTATAGGAAAGTTGAAGCATAAAAACTCATAGGAAAACATTTTAAAAAATGCATTTTTTCAATCGTTTCCTCGTGAGTTTTTATCGAAGACTCCCTCTTCCCTAAGCAATCTTTGCTTCTTTTCTATCATTTCTCCCGCGCGTTGTCCATGAAAACCGCCGATGTTGCCATTAGAATTTATTACTCTATGGCAAGGCACATCAGGTGCAAACGGATTGCGCTTCAGTGCTTGGCCAATAGCTTGAGCACTTTTACACCCAATTTTTTCTCCGAGTTCCTTATACGAGATAGTCGTACCACGAGGAACATCCAGCAGCGCAAGATATACTTTGCGCTGGAATTCCGTGATACGACTATCTGCCATTACTATTTTACGAATGTCTGTCAATTTCTTGTAAGTCGCTTGATAGGCTTCTGAGGGGCAAGGGCGTTTGTGGTCTTCTCCGTCATGCCGTCAATACGGAGACCAACGCGATGGCGAATGTCGGCTGAAGATGCTGCGATGAGGAAATCGTAGTTTCCTGCATCAACAACCCATGCACTTTCGTCTTCATCGAATGAAGCAAGTTCGCGACGCTGCATTGTCATGGTGAGCGTCTGGCTTTCGCCCGGATTAAGTTCGCGTGTCTTTCCGAAAGCCTTGAGTTCTTTTGATGGCTTCTCAAGCTTGCCTTCCGGTGCAACGGCATAAACCTGAACAACTTCCTTGCCGGCAACCTTACCGCTGTTCTTCACTGTTACGCTAACCTCGATTGTCTCGCCCTTACGAGTAACCTTTGGCTTGCTATATTCGAATGTGGTGAACGAAAGACCATAGCCGAAAGGATAGCTCACCTCGCGGTTGAAGCTGTCGAAGTAGCGATAGCCAACATAGATGTCTTCCTCGTGATTTGTGTATTCATAGCCAGACACGCCGTCGCTACCTCTTGAAGAGTGGTAAGTGTAGAGGTCCATGCCTGTTGGGAAGTTGGCTGTAGATGGATGGTCAGTAGCATTGTTAGGCCATGTCATTGTGAGCTTTCCTGAAGGAGAAGTCTTGCCTGTAAGGATGTCTGCCACACTGTTTCCACCTTCCATGCCAGGTTGCCATGCCACGAGGATAGCATCAACATTCTGCTTCCATGAAGCTGTCTCGATGACAGAACCAGAGTTGATGACCACAACGACAGGCTTGTTCTTTGAATGGAAATATTCGCTCACGCGGTTTATGAGCTGGTGTTCCTGCTCAGTGAGGTTGAATTCTGTGGCGATGTCGCGGTCAATGCCCTCACCAGCCTGACGACCGATAGTAATGATTGCTGCGTCGGCATCGGCGTAACCCTTGCTGAAAGCGTATGAAGAGATGTCAATCTCGTCGTATTTCTGTTGTCCCATGTGAGGAGCTGCGAACCACTTTGCCGGATGACGGTCCATCTCGAACTTAAGCTGGGCGTAGTCGATGTATTTCTTATAAACCTCCGTGAGCTTGTCGGCAGTCTTGATGCCAGCATTGTTGAGACCTTCCACCATGTCAACAACGTATGGAGGGTGAACGCAACCAGAACCAACGCCACCAGAAAGGAACTCGTATGAGTTTACACCGAAGAGTGCAATTGTCTTCACGTCTGAAGAAAGAGGCAGAGTTGCATTCTTGTTCTCAAGAAGTACCATGCCTTCGTTTGCTGCACGGCGAGTTATCACGGCGTGTGCTTTGAGGTCTGGAGCGTCTGTTGCAGGGTATTTGTTGAAGGTAGGAGTCTTTACGACATACTCAAGGATGCGACGCACGTTGATGTCAACATCCTTGATGTCGAGTTCGCCACTCTTCACCTTATCCAATATTTCCTGTACCTGCTGTGGCTGTCCAGGCTCCATGACGTCGTTGCCGGCATGAACTTGGGCAGCTGTGTTGCGCTTGCCAATCCAGTCGGTCATCACCATACCCTTGTAGCCCCAGTCTGTGCGGAGAATGTCTGTGAGTAGGTCGCGGCTTTCTTGGGTGAGAGTGCCGTTTACCTTATTGTATGAAGCCATCACTGTCCATGGGCTACTTTCGCGTACAACAATTTCAAAACCGCGAAGATATATCTCACGAAGTGCACGCTGGGAAACGCGCTCGTCAACACTCATGCGCTCTGTCTCCTGTGAGTTTACTGCAAAGTGCTTGACGCTGGTTCCTGCACCTTCGCTCTGTACACCACGGACATAAGCGGCTGCAATTTTACCTGTGAGCAGCGGATCTTCAGAATAGTATTCGAAGTTACGACCGCAAAGTGGGTTGCGGTGGAGGTTCATTCCGGGACCAAGGATTACGTCACACTTGTATTCCTTTGTCTCATTACCGATAGCCTTGCCGATTTCCTCTACAAGTTCCGTGTTCCAAGTGGAAGCGAGAGATGTGCCGATAGGGAAAGCTGTGGCGTAATAGGTGCGAGTGTCGTTCTGGCGAGTAGGGAAGATGCGCACACCGGCAGGACCGTCAGTGAGAACTGTAGCAGGAATGCCGAGGCGCTTGATCTCTGCTGTACTACCTGCGGCACCTGGAACTGTTGCCGAAGAACCGCCTACGGTAGCGCCGCCTTCAAAGAAATCGTAGGAACCTCCTACTAGGATTCTTGCCTTCTCTTCAAGTGTCATTGCCTTAAGCACTTCGTCGATGTTGTCCGCCCTAAGCTTAGGCGCAACTTGTGCTGTCATCGTTACACTAGATAAAAGCGCAGCTACAGCTATGAGGCTTCTAAAATGATTTTTGGTCTTCTTTTTCATTAGGATTATTGGTTAATAGGTGTTTTTGGTGTTGCAAAAGTACTAATATTATATAATGTATACAAATATAAAAAGACTTTTCTCGCAAATCAACACAAAAAAAACGTTTTCTGGAGAAATTACTTCTGGATAGCGTAGGCTGGTTTAGAATGGTCGTGATCTCAGTGATCATGGTGTGAAGCGACAAATAGACAAATCGCAGTCAAATCCATCTTTTTGATAGAAACTCTATGGGTGATGGTTGATAATTCTCAATTAAATATCAGTTTTGGCAACTTTTCTGGGCAAATCCTTGCGGGATTAGGAAAAAAGTCGTTCCTTTGCACTCGCTCCCAACGAAAAAGGGGGCAATCTTAAAGCGATCTTTGAAAGATTTACATAGACAGAAAGTAGTACAAGAAGCAAAGGAAA